>JAJXVO010000087.1 GCA_021782105.1 bacterium | reverse complement strand
CCTGGAAGCCGCTCGTAGCGGCCCTTCGAATGGCGGAAGAGGCGCAGATTCCAGGACGGGTAATAGCCGCAGTGGCGGAGCCAGCCGTCGAGGAACCAGAAGCGGCGGTTGACGTAATAGCCGTCGCACTCCGGTGCGGCGACCTTCTCGCGCAGCTCCTCGGCCAGTTCGGGCGTGATGCGCTCGTCAGCATCGAGAATGAAGACCCATTCGTGTCTCCAGGCGATGTTGGCCAGGGCCCAGTTCTTCTTCTTGGGAAACCCGCCGTCCCAGCGGAAGTCGACCACGCGCGCGCCGAGGGCGGTCGCGAGATCGGGGGTTCCGTCGGTGCTCCCGGAGTCCACCACCACGATTTCGTCCGCGAATGACGCCGAGCGGATGCATGCCTCGATGTTCAGGCGCTCGTTTTTCGCCGGAATGAGGACTGAGAGCCGGCAGCGGCCCGCCGGCGGTTCAGTCGAGGGATGCATAGGCCACGGCCGAAAAAAGACTCACCCACCAGACGATGACGACGGCGAAATCGCCCAGTTGAAACTCGACCCAGGCGTACAGCAGGATGATGGCGCATCCGGCCAGCAAATACCTGGAGATAAGGCTCCTGGCTCCGCCGCGAATAAGGGAAAACAGGGGCAGCAGGCCGCACAATCCGATGAGCGCGCTGCCGACGAGGCCGAGTTCTGCGAAGGCCTGAAGCCAGTCGGAATGCGCGTCGGCGTAGAAGATGGGGAGATTGTCGCTCCTTGGGACGGCGGTGTTGTAACGGTAGAAGATCGTTGGATACGACCCCATGCCCCAGCCGTAGATCGGCTGGGCCTTCGCCATCGCGAGGGTGTCGCGGTACAGGGCGATGCGGGAGCCTATCGTTCCGTGCCGTTCCATGGTGGTGACCTGGGACTTGGTGAGCTCCCAGCGCATCCTGATCACCGGGTTGGCGAGCCAGAGGATGGCGGCGGCCCCGAGCACGAGGATCGCGCCGATGCCGGCCAGGGGCAGGGCAGGCGACTCATTGTTGCCCCGGCGGCTTCGAATCGCCCGAAGTGCCCCGTGAATGAACGCGAGCCCAAGCAGGCCGACGAGCAGGAGCGTGGACGAACGGGAGGAGCTGAGGGGGATGGTGGCCGAAAGCAGGAGGATTCCCACGGCTCCCACGAAGGCGGGCGAGTGCCAGACATCGCGGTACTCGCGGTCGCCGCGGCGCAGGTAGTGCCAGAAAAGCCCGAGTGCGGCCGCCGTCGAGAGAAGGATGTAGGCGCCCCAGTGATTGTGGTAGATGAACGTGGAGAAGAAAGACGGGTTGGGCGAATGCACGAGGCCGAAAAACAGCCCCTTTGCGCCTGCGAGCTTTTGAAGCGTGCCAAAGACGGCCAGGGCCGTCGCATTTCCGCACAGCACGAGAAGCAGGCCGCGCAGGGCCCGGCGCCGGCGCACGACGACGGCGAGGTTGAAGGCGCTGAGGAAGGCGGTGTCGAACGCCCATAGCGCCCAGGCTGCGAGGCGGGGCCGCGCGGTGCTTGGAAGCCAGTGCGTGTAGGTGCCTGTCAGCAGCATCTTTTCCGATCCGTTGAGGATCTCAGTCTGGCTCGGATTGAACAGACCGATGACGACGTAGGCGTTGAACAGGAGGAAGGGAATGAGCCAGAGATACCGGCGCTTCGAGGGCGGGCGCGGACCCTGGTGGACGTGGCGCAGGGCCAGGAGGGTGATGATGACCGAGAGGCTGCCCCAGGCCAGCAGGGGCGGACGGACGTTCAGATCGTTGCCTCCAAAGGCCCAGGTGGCCGCCACCACGAAGACACCCACGTGGATGAGCGTGGCGATTTCGAGCGGCGCGAGCGGATCGCCGCTGGTCCGGCGGGCGGACTGTCGCGGGCTGTATTTGGAGGAATTGGGCACGGTGGGCTGTGAGTCCATCGAAAGAGAGGCGAAAGGGGGCCCGGGGGCGTCAGCGCTGCAGGCCCGCGTAGAATGCGGCGAGGGCCGCTGCGGTGCGATCCCACGAATACTCGCGAGCGGCCCAGGAGCGGGCGGATCCACCCCGTTCACGGAGCGTCTCCTCGCCGAGGGCGAGCGAAGCCAGCAAGGCGTCCCTGTACTGCTCCCACGGTCCGCACCAGCCATAGTCGGTATCGTTGATCGCGCGCCAGGGCGTGGTATCGGTCACCAGCACCGGAAGGCCCCATGCGAGCGCCTCGGCGACGACCATGCCGAAATTTTCCGAGTGGGAGGGCAGCAGAAACAGACTCGCCGCCGGGTAGGGTGGCGGAGCCTCGGAGCCGTCGAAGACCTGGATGCGGTCGCCCGCTGAATTCTGGAGCACATAACCGCGAAGCTGCTCGACGCTGTATTCCTGCGGAATGCCGACGAGCATCAACAGCCAGCGCTTCGGGGCGTGTTTGACCCAGATGTCGATCAGATCGAGCACGCGCTTCTTGTGATGAAATCGGGAGTAAAAAAGGGCAGTGGGCCTTCCGAAGGCCTCGGGGCAGTTCTCCTTCCAGTAGGCGGACGCCGACGAAATCTGTGAGGCCGTCGGCGGCTCGACGCCGTTTGCCGCGAGGCAGACAGGTTGGGAGTATCCGAGATACCCGATGTCGTCGGCCTCGATCTGGCTGGTGGCGTGCCAGCCACTGGCGCTGCGAAGCGCTCCGGGGTGAATGAGCTTGGTCGCCAGGTTCTTTTTCCAGCGATGATGGTTCCAGGCCCAGCGGTTTAACATGCCCCGGGGTGAGATCACGTGGGGCACCCCGAGCTGAGCCGCCCGTTGGGCGGCGTAGTGCGTCGTCCTCAACCAGAGCCCGTGGGAATGGATGATGTCATAACGCTGGGTAGCCAGATGTCGGCGAAGTGCGGAGGATGCGCAGGCCACGTCCGGAAACGTGCGGGCAAAGGTCTTCACCTGCAGGCCGCTTGCTTGCGTCTGTTCCGTGCCGGATTTGGGGTCGGTCGTCAGCAATTCAACCTCGTGCCCGAGGCGGGCGAGGGCGGCGGCGAGTCTTGGCACTGAAACGCTCGGGCCTCCATGGCGGGCTTCTAGGCTGGGAACAATCTGGGCGATTCTCATCAAGGAGTGGGGTGGGGGCGCGGTTTGATGGGGCGACAGGGATGACCGACGCAAATTGTCGACGGAGGCAGGTCTGACACCACGACCGAACGGGCTCCGACTACGCACAATTCGCCGATCTTCACCCCGGAACCGACGAAGGAATCCGCCCCAAGCCATGCATTCTCACCGATCTCGATCGGTGCGGTGGTCAGGGGCATGCTCCAGCGGCGAAAGTCGTGGGAGCCGGAACACAGATGGCAGTTCTGACTGACGTTGGCTCCCCGGAGCAGGGAGATCGGGCCGAGGTTGTAAACGGTCACGTTCGGGCCGAGCATCGAGCGGGGCTCGAGCCTGAGCCGCCACGGAAAGGTAATCCGCACCGTGGGGAAGATGACAACCTGGGCTGGCTGGGGAATGTTTGCCCCGAACCCACGGAGCAGCCACGCCCTCCAGCGGTGACAGGGCCTCGGACTCCAGCGAAAAAGGGTGGCCTGGATGAAACCCCAGGCGAGCCGAGCCACGACCTCTCCTTTCGGATAAGGGGTGACGCAGCCTTGGGCCAAGTAAGGGGGGTCTTTTGACGCGTCCATGGGAGGAGGGGCGGCCTAGTCACTGCCGGGCGACGGCGAGCGTGGCAAAGTCCGCAAGGAGGCGGGAAGCCAAAAGTGAACAATCGTAACGATACACGGATTGCCGGGCAGCCTCGGAAAGGCGGTGGCGCAGGGGTTGGTCGCAGATCAGGCGCTCGAAAATGCGCGCAAGGCGTTCGGGGGCGTCGGCTGCGCGGGGATCGAAGACCTCGCCGTTCGTCCCGTTCTCGATGAAGTCGTAGAAGAACGCCAGGTCGGAGACAACCGGGACCGCGCCGGATGCCATGGCTTCCACCACGGCGACCGAGAAGATCTCCTTGTGCCGCTGGAGACTCGGATGACAGAAGACGTCGATTTCGTAGTAGGAAGCGACGAGGCGCTCGATCGTGCGCGGCGGCGGTCTCAAGACGAAGCGCTCGGGGCCGAGTAAATTGACGAGACGCCGTTCCACTGAGGTGGCATAGGGTTCGCTCGCGCTCCCCATGGACGAGTCGCGCGCCTTGCTGAATACGACCCGCCAGGGGACGGGCAACTCCATGCGATGGAGCTGCTCGATGGAGGCCACGAGCACCTCCACTCCCTTATCGGGATGGAGGCGCCCGATAAAGCCGAGAGTGACCGGATCCTCGGCATCTATCTCGGGTTTAGCCTTCGACAGGGTGTTCCAGTCGATGGGATAGCCGATGACCTGGATCTTGGGTTCGAGCCGGGGCGTTCTGCGGGCGATTGATTTTTTTACTGGCGTACTGATGGCCAGGATACTGTCGACATGCTTGAGGAGTGCGAAACGCTTCCGAGACAGGCCGGCAGGCGCAACCACGATCCGCCCAAAGCGCCCATGGTGGAGCCCCAGTCTCATCGGGACAAAGAGGCCTCCGACCGTCACGGTGATGTCGGAAGCAGGAATCGCGGGAATGACGCGGCAGGACCACCTGAAATCGCGCCAGGCGCTCTTCAGCGAACGCCAGGAGCGATCGTAGCCCGGCACGCGGATGTGGCGGACGCCGCCGCGCAGCTCCTGCGACGGAGTGCCCGGCCAGTGGCGTGAGATGATCGTGACCTCATGACCCTGGCGTGCGAACTCCATCGAGAGAAGATGCCAGGAACGCGAAGCCGCGTCGCCGGAATCCGGCGGCATCAGCTGGGCGTATCCCATGACGATCGTAATCTTCATTCGGTCAGCGATACCAGAGGGGATCCACGAACCGGTCAACGCAGGGGTCCGGGTGGACTTCGGATATGGCTCGGTTGGTGGGCCGTGTCACGGTCCGGTCCCTCGGCGGTGGAGGCTTTTGAGAGCCTTGAGGAGCCCATCGGCAGCGGAGGCGTAGCTGTAATCGGCGACCCTCTCGCGTGCGCGACGTGAGAAAACGGAAAGGTCGGCTGCGAAAGCCCGTTCGAGGGTGGCCCCGAGGGCATCGCGATCGCCGGCGGGGAAGACCCAGCCGGTCGCACCTTCCTCGACTAAATCCTGCTGGCATCCAACAAGATTGCTCACGATACAGGGCCTCCCCATGTGCATGGCTTCGTTGACGGCGAGGCCCCAGGTTTCGTAAAGCCCGCGGGAGGGAAGGCAGAAGACATCGCCCGTGAGGTACCGCCCCGGCATTTCGCTTTGATTTGCAAAAGGCAGGAAATGCACGCGTGCCCCGGGCGCCTGGGCACTGCGACGTCGCAGGGCATCCGCGTCCTTGCCATCGCCTGCGAACACGAGCACCCGGTTGGGGCCTGCATGAGTCAGAAAAGCCTCGAGCAGGCCCATGGGATCCTTGTCGGGGTGCAGTTTCCCTGCAAAGAGGATCACGCGGTCCTCCCTCGATATCCCCAAACTCGAACGCACAGCGTCCGCGGTCGCACACGTCGCGGGATCGCAGGGGTCGAAGTGGGCGGCGTTGACGGCGTGGGGGGCAAAAAACAACCGGCCGGGAGGAATCCCAAAGGTCCTGAAATAGGTTCGGTTGGCTTTCCCCACGTAAGTCAGCGCCGCGAATTGGCGGTAGAGCAGCCCCAGCAAAAGGCGCTTTCCAAACCCCCGCTGCTCGCGTCCGAGCAGGTGGGAGTCCCCCCGGAACACCAATGGAATGCCGGCGAGCCGAGCCCGGGCGACCAGGCTCAGATGGCTCCGATATGCATAGCCGAACAGCAGGATCGCGTCGGGGCGCCAGGGCTTCAGCCGCGCCCATAGGCTCGGATTGTCGAGCCCCGAGAACCGCTCCGTCCCCGGATGCTTGGAGCGGTTGGGAACCTGCTCCCAGGCATACCCGCTCACCAGATCGACGTCCCAGGAAAAGGTCGTGCCAAAACGGGGGTCGCGCTGCGGAGTGATACCGAAGTCCCAAAGGTAGAATACCCGCAGGTCAATCGGGCAATGCGCCGCGATCCAGCGAAACCAGGGGCTGTAGTACTGCGTCGGATGCGAGACGACGACTGCGAGGCGGAACCCGCTCAGCGCGGAGGTGGCGGAGAGCTGTGATTGGCCGGGTTGCCAGCTCACGCGGCTTTCTCCCTTTTATGCACGGTTCGGTCGACAAATGGCGCGACCGCAAGGCAGATGGATACGATGGACTGGAATACCGACGTCACGAGCACGCTTGCAACCATCTCATAGGACGTCGCCATCCCGAGAAACAGCGCGAATAGCGCGAACCCTTCGAGTGACAGCACGGCCTTGTTCTGGGTGAGGCGTTCGATCACCGCGATGAAAATTCCGAGTGCTATTCCCAATACGATGCTCCCGATGTAGGGACCGTAGTTTCCATATGCCTCGGGAAGGAGTCCCCACGCGATGTACGTCGTATAGGTGGAGTGCAGGTCCTGCCGCCCGAAGTGGACGTTGAGCAACACCTGACCCTCGTGAGCACGGGGCTTTTCAGGCCAGAAATAGCGCGGGATCAGCAACGGGGGGATGATCTCATAGGTCTCGCCGTTGAGGGTGTCGAAGTGACCGTTTTGGATGGCATCGATCACGAAGAGAAGGTTGCTCAGATTGTTGACCCGGTCGGCCAGCGTCTGACGTGCGTCGCGCTCCTGCGCTGTCTCGTCCTTCGGTTCGAACATCATCGTCATGCTGGCGTTGACCCAATCGGTGTAGATGGTCGGAAGGTTTTGGATCGAGTAGGACTTCATTTCGCCCGTGTTCTCGTCCCAGTACTGCATGCGCATCTCGTGTTTGCTCAGATTGAAGAAGGAGAGCACCGCGAGCGTCACGATGACGTATTTCCACGGAAAGCGTCCCGAACTCCAGAACAGGCCGATCATCACCGAAGCGATGTAGATGATGGTCGAGGAGAGCAGAAGCGAGGCGGCCGAGACGAAGCATTGGACGGAGAATGCCACCCAGAAGAAGATCTTGAAAGACCGCTCGATGTCGCCGCTGCCGACGCCCAGGGCTCCGATGAAGAATCCGCACATGCTCGCCGCGCCCTGGATCGCTACGAAGATAGGATACGAACCCTGGGGCAGGGCGTTGAACAGCGGGTCGAGCCCGCCGGAAGTGTAGGCAATCTGGTAGATCGTCGTAAAACCGATCAGGACCAAACCCAGCTTGCGGAAGGCCTGGAAGCCTCCTCGCTTCAGAATCGTCAGGGTGTAGGAGACCGGTTTGCAGGGCGAGATGATCTGCATGAACGCGTACCAGCTGGTCGCCATGGCGAGCTGGAAGACGAGCAGCTCGACACCGGCGCTGCTGAATTCATAGCGTGGATACTTGGCCAGCGCCTCGTTGGCCATTATGACCGGGATCCCGTAGGCGAGTAGGTGCTGTACGGCCATCATAGGCAGCAGGGGGACCCCTCTTCCGTGCACGGACCAAAGGTGCAGCACGAGGAAGGTGCCGATCGAGGCGAGGATGAATGTCGACCCCCCTAGCCGGTCGGTGAAAAAATAGTATGTGCCCAGGAGTCCGAGCACCGCCCCGATTGCCAGTCTTGACTCCGAAATGAACACCCGAATGTTGCCCGCCATGTCGGCGACGGTCGTCTGTTCGTCAATGCGGAGACGCTTGGTTTTAAGGCGGGAAAAATTCACGGAAATGCGTCGACGCGATTCGGATCGGAGCCCCCGGAGCGTGTGCTCCTGTGAAGTGCACGCGAGTCGATCCTATCGCAACGAAATAGAGGAAGCCAATGCCTGCTCGGCTCAGGCTTCAAAAAAAAGTTCGTGGGCGCCGTCAAAAAGCGCGCGGAAGTCTGCGGGCAGCGCCGGGTCGCGGAATGGCGGGAGCGGAAGCAGCTGCGAGGCGTGGGCGTCGATGGCGCGTTGCTTCGGGGATAGGCCGACACCCAAGCGCACTCGATACACCTTCCGGTAACGGAAAAAGGCGCGGATCAGCGGTCGCACCTGCCACCTGGCCCAAATCGGGTATTCAAGCAGCCTGGTTCGACGATCGCTTCGACCGAGCGCCTCGCTGACGCATTCCGTCGCCCGGTCGTGTTCCGAACTTCCGTCACGCCGGCAGGGAGTCAGGATCGTATCAGGGTCCAGCGAGCGAATAAGCCGTTCCAGGTCGTTCACAAGACGCCCCCTGGCCTTCGTCGGGAGGCGCGCTAGCGTTCCATCCTCGTAATCGAGAAAATGAAGATGGCCTGTCTCCACGCCGAGATGACGCGCAGCCTCGCCCATCTCCAGACGGCGCATCGCTGCGATCTGGCCAGGCGAATGATTGGGATGTCCCGGATGCGACGCGCGCCCATCGGTCACGACTGCAATCCACACCTGCGCGCCACCCGCCGTAAGTTCGGCGATGGTGCCTCCGCAGCCGAGAGACTCATCGTCGGGATGGGGAGCGACGACCAGGACGCGCCGAAAGCGCGCCAAGGGCAGCCTGCCGGACCGGGCCCCGAGTCCAATGCTCACAAGCCTGTACGCGGCAAAACGGAAGCAAGCTTTGATGGACTTCGTGCTCATAGAGAATCGCGGACCAGCCTCGCGTGCATCGGTCTCCCGTCAGCTGCGGGATGCTCGATGAAATCCGGCGGCAAGCCGCCAGCTCTCGGTGAAATACCAGCGTTTCGCTGTATCCACATAATGATGCATCACGGCGCTCGGGGCCAGGCATTCCTGCCTGGTCGGCAGGGTGAGGTAGTCGTCGGAGGGGGCGACCGCGCAGGCCTTGCCCGCCACGAGCATGGCGACCAGCGCCTGCTCAAGGTAATAGTTCGTGCGCTCCCGGGAGATAAGCGCGGCCGTCCAGGACTCGAGCCGCTCCCAGTCGATCGCCTCGCTCCTGAGTCCGCACAGACCCACATTGACCCGCGGAGCGAGCACCACCCCTGTAAGGTTTTCCATGAGGTAGCGCGAATAGCCGTAGCTCTCGATGCAATCCACGCCGTGCAGGGGGCGATCGGGCGAGGAGAGCCAGTTCAGCAGGAAATCGGGGCGCCGAAAAAAAAGCATGTCCGAGTCGAGCACCAGTTTCCAGCCGCTCCGTCCCAGGTGGACGTCGATCAGTTTGCGAAGGTTGGGATAGTTGTCCCAGCGTTCGCGAAGATGGGGAAACCGATCGCGGGGCAGGTCGCGATCAAGTCTCGCCAGCGTGGCTGAATGGGTCTCGACGCGCAGGCCGGGAAAGTGCTCACGGAGCGGCGCGAGGCACTCATCGTCGAGTGTGCCGTCGTCGTAAAGGTGAGGAACGACGGGGTTGCCCGCATTTCGGGCGAAGCTCCACAGACAAAACATGGTCTGGTACCAGAAGCGGCGTCCGGTGAGCACGTGAAGTTCGACAGGTCTGGCACCCGCGAGCGGCTCGGGCAGCCGCGGAAGCGTCGCGGCTGCGGCCAGCATGGCGCGACGACCGGCCTCCGTCCGGCGCATGGCCAGCGGTCCGCCTGCCCGGACGATGTCCCTGATTTTCGAGCGGGGGCGATGATAGGCCCGATAGACGATTCGCCCCAAGCCCAGCTTTCGGAATGTGTCTGCGAGGCTCATGCTCTGGCACTCAAGGGTGGATGCGATGCAGGCGGATCAGTTCGACCACAAGGTTGTCGATCGGGGCGATCTTGTTGAAGACGACGTGGACCGCGGGGATAAGAAGGGCTACGACGCCGGCCCATAATGCGATGCGCGGGGCTTCGATGGTACGCCGCCGCGCGAGTTCGACGAGCCCGAGCATCACAAGTGGGCAAAGGATGGCGATGGAGCGACTCATGTCGGAGGCGAGCGCCAGTGAGACTAGCGCGGTGAGCAAGGCGATGGTCGAGACGCTCCAGCGCAGGCCACCCTGAAGCGAGAGTATCCCGTAAACGAGCGCGGCCCAACCCACGCGCAGGCCCATCCACCATGCAAGCGGTGCATACGGAAGCGAGATGAGCGAGGTGCGCAGCTGCCCGGCGAGGAACGCGCGTTCTGCATGGCCCGACCACGGGCTGCCGCCGAATCCGATACGAAGGGCCGCATAGGGAGCGAGCAGCAGTGCCCAGAGCAGATCCCGTGCACGAAAGCTCTGGTCCTTGCGACACGCGACACGGACGGCCCAGGCCAGAGGCAGACCGATAATGAAGCGCTCGTCGACCCACGGCACCAGAAGCCCGCACAGGACGATCCAGGCGGGGTTTTCGGCGAAGGCGACGACGAGCAGACCGAGCCAAATCCAGGCGTCATTGATGCCAAGCCAGCCGATTGGCACGAGACAGGCCGAGGTGCTGGCGAATACAAGCGTGCCTCCGGCCACGAAGCGCCAGTCGTCGAGCGCGCGCCGAAGTCGGGTGGCAACCCAGAGGACGAGCGCGCCCAGGCCGATCCAGGGGATCACCAGCGGCATGTCGCCCTTCAGTCCAAACGCGTGCGCGACGAGGGCTGGCAGGAGCCGCCAACGCATCGCGGGTTCCACATTCTGATCGAAGGGGTGCGCGCATTGCGCGAGGTACGTGTTCGCGCGTGCCCATTCGAATGATTCAGGCGAGCGGGAAGCGATCACCCAAAGATGCGGAGCGAACGCGCTGACCACGAGGGCCAGGCAGGCCGCCGCGATCAGAACGGTTTTTGAAAATCGGGTCATCGGCTGTCCTTGCTCAGGAGGAGGCGGGGACGCGGCCCTCGAAGTGCCCACGGGCGCCCGCGTATCGGATCCTGGCAACCGGCGAGGTCCATGGGCGGTGGACGAACCAGGCTTTTGCACTGCGCAGGAGCGCTCCGGAGGCGGAAAGGGGAGCCCAGGGGTTGGCGTCGTGTAGAGTCAGGACCTGCATCCAAGATTTCTGGATACCACGGTTGAGACGCGCGAGGTAGTCGGGGGCGAGCCGCGATGCGGGAATGAGATGGGTCAGGCTCAGGTCCGGGAAATAGGCGACCCTCCATCCGGCCTCGAGGGCGCACAACACGATGTCGTTGTCGCCACCGGAGCTCAGTTCCCGTCCCCTGCGATCCGAAAGTGGGTTGTGCTCCGAACGAGCGAGCCAGGCCTCTGCTGCGCGCCTTCTAAGCACCATCCCTGCACCGATCGGAGCGAAGGGAGGGTATGTGCGGCGGGCGACCGACTCACGGGACGCGGGCTCGGAGATCAGCGCCGCCGATCCTAGGTCCCGTAGCGCGAGAAGCGGAAAGAACTCCTCCTGCCAGGCAGCGGGCGCGCGCTCGAACTCGGGTATCGATTTTCCGCCCAAAAGGCCGATTTCGGGATGCGTATCGAGCAGGGTGAGCGCGCGTTGGAGGTAATCGGGGCCAAGGACGTTGTCGTCGTCGACGAGCACAATGGAGTCGCCCGTGGACTCGCGAAACCCCCGAGCTCTCGCCGAGCTCAAGCCGAGCCGCGGTTCAACGACGATGCGTCCGTTTGCTGTCAGCGCTGGAGGCAGAATTTCTCGGGTGATCCGCGGCTCCGAAATGTTGTCGACGACGATCAACTCCCAATCCTGAGCATCGAGCGATTGCGCGGCGAGGCTCTCGAGGGTGCGCCGCAGGCGCACCGGATGAGGGTTGTGCGTCGGGACGATGACCGAAAGCCGGCTCATTCGGAACCTGGCCGTTTGCCTACGACCCTCGCCGGGACGCCCACGGCGATCGAATATGGAGGGAGGTCGGAGGTGACCACCGCGCCTGCGCCCACGATGCATCCGTCGCCGATGGTGACGCCGCCGAGGACCGTCACGCCGGCTCCGAGCCACACATCGTTACCGATTGCGGTCGACAGCAGCACGTCGGGTTGCGAGCGGATGACCGTGCCCCTAGCGGGGATGGTATGGTTGGACGAGAGAATGCGACAGTGCATCGACACGAGCGCGTGGTCGCCGATCCTCACGCCGCCGTGGCCGTAAATGACGGCGTATTGGCCGAAGAAGGCATCGGAGCCCACGTCGATGGAACCGCCCCAGGCCTCAAGGCAGGCGCCTTGGAGGAGACAGGCTCGGGACTTTAGGCGAATCCGACCTTTTCGTCCATTGGCATAGCCAGGGCTCAGGACGACGGTGCGTTCCAGCAGGCGGGGTGCCTCGATCTCGACGCCGTGGGCTCGCGCCCTGGCTGCGATCAAACGCGAACGAAGTTTCCGGATGATTTCCATGGGAAGTCAGGCTTTCGAAGGGCGCACCGCGCGAACCTGCGCCCGGCGGCGGTGGGATTCCTGCAGCCGCATGAGCCACAGCGCGGGGAGAAGGCGTCTGAGGATTGAAAGGCCCCGCCCTGAACCGAGGGGTGGGTGGGCGCCGAGGCGCCGACAAAGCGCCAGCGCTTCCGCTGCGCTCGCGGAATCACTCCAGATGAGAAGATTCCGTGCAGCGCGATCCGCCTCGAATGCGAGATCGTCCCGATAGTCGTCGGCATCCGGCCATGCGGCGTAGGATTTCAGTGCAGCGAGCCGGCAATTCCAACTCTGGCGGTAGTCGTGACTGAAACTTTCGGTCCGTCGCAAACCCTGGGTGAGCATTTTCGGCAAGTGATGCCAGCGTGCTCCGGCATGTGCCAGCCGCACATGGATGTCGGAATCCTCCCACATCCGGAGAGATTCGTCGCAGCCGCCAACCTTGGCCCAGAGGGAGCGGCGGATGATCGAGCTGTTGAACCCCATTGGATTTCGGATGAGATGGGAGCAGGGACGGGTTTGCAGGTTGACGGGGTCGTAAATCCATCGGACCACGAGGCTGCCCGAGCGCTCGTCGATCCAATCGGCATTGCAGGAAACGACATCCGCCTCGTTCGAGCACAGGACTGCGAGTTCTGCATTGAATTCAGGTGAGATGAGATCGTCCGCGTCGTGGAAATGGATCCATTCGTTGGCGGCTTCGGCAGCGAGGCGGTTGCGTGCGACGCCTACACCCCGATTCACGCCGCCTTCGACCACCCGCATGCCCAGACCTCTGGCGACGGAGATGGTATCGTCCGTGCTTCCGTCATCGTAGGCTACGACTTCCGCAAAAGGACAGGTCTGGGCCTTGATGCAGTCCGCGAGCCTCGGCAGGAAACCGGCTGCGTTGAAGCAGGGAATCAGCAGAGAGACCTGTGGAGCGTGCATGGCGAAAGGGGGGCCGGTCGCGCCAGTGGATATTGGGGGAGAGGCGGTCGCTGGGGCGCCCCTGTGTCGTCAAAGGGCCGCGATAAGCTCGTCGGGTTTGACGGCATACACGCCGATGTGCGCCACGGTGATGCCCGCGGCGAGATTGGACAGGTCGGCGGCGAGGGTCGGCGTCGCGCCTGCGCACAACGCAAGCGTCAGCACGCCGATGACCGTGTCGCCTGCGCCGGTGACGTCGAAGACCTGCTTGGCCTTGGTCGGAAGGTGCAGGAAGGTTTCGTCGGCGAGGAGGGTCATGCCCTCGTCGCCGCGGGTGATGAGCACCATGCGCACGCCGAGTCTGGATTGCAGTGCGCGCGCGGCAGCCTCCACGTCCGCGTCGGCCCGCAGCGGGAAGCCCACGGCCTGCTCGGCTTCGCGCTTGTTGGGCGTGATCACCGTTGTGTCGGCGAAAATTCCGACATTCTGGGGCTTGGGATCGACGGCGATGATCTTTCCCGCGGAGCATCGGACGATTTTTTCGACGAGCCCCTTGGAGAGCACGCCCTTGGCATAGTCCGAGAGGACGATGCCGTCGACGGACGGCAGCAGCGACTCGACGGACGAGAACAGGCGGGTTTCCACCTCGGGTGTGACGATGCCCGTTTTCTCGCGATCGATGCGAACGATCTGTTGCTGATGGGCGATCACGCGGCTTTTGATCGTGGTTGGGCGTGAGGAGTCCGTGATGACCGCGGAAGTGTCGCCGCCGAGAGCGCGGATCTGGTCGACCAGGCGACGGCCGTTGGCGTCGTCGCCTACGACGCCTGCGAACAGAACGCGTGCGCCCATGGCGAGCAGGTTCAATTCGCTGCGGCTGC
>JAJXVO010000086.1 GCA_021782105.1 bacterium | reverse complement strand
CGGGGCGGCTGCGGTGCTTCGGGCGCGGGAGCCGGGGGCGGCGCCTTCTTGCCAAACAGGTTTCCAAACAGGCTCATGAGGTTTCCCGGGCACGGCGTTTCGTCCGATACGGCGTCGGCTCCTCCGCCACCCGAAAGGGCTCGGCCGGCTCCGGCTCGATCACCACCCGGACACGCGCCTTGAGGGCCGTGGCGACGCGGCGAAGCATGCTGAGCGAGTGACCTTCGTAGCCGGGGGACTCGAGCCGGCTGATCTGTTGCTGGGAGGTCTTGAGCAGCGCGGCCAGCTGCTGCTGCGAAAGCCCGGCCTGTTCACGCAGGGCGGCGAGTTGCAGGGCGACATCCCAGGCCTCCCCCGCCTGTTTGAATCGTGCGGCGAAGGCCGGATCCTTGAGCTGCTGCTCCAGGTAACGGTCGAAGTTGGTCTTCTTCATGACGCATGCCTCCTGAGCCAGTCGGCCCGACGAGCGGAAGCCGTGGCGAGGTCCCGCGCGGCGATGGCCTGGCCTTTGTTGCGAATGCCATGGACGGCAATGATGCGCCGGCCCTTTTGAAAGAACCAAAGGACCCGGGTGTTGAGTTTGCCGACGTGGCGCAGCTCCAGCAGTCCGTCACCGAGCGGTTTCGACATCGGGGCGCGGTGATTCTGCCGGTCCCGCAACCTTGCGAGACCGGAGACGACCGCGGCGAAATCGTCGGGGTCGGAGGTTTTGAGGGTATCGAGAAAGTCACGCACGGGACACCGTCCATCCTGGGTTTCGTAAAATTCTACGGTGAATTCCATGGGCGACAACATCAATATTGATGTGACCGCTCATGCGGCCAAGACGGCGTTGAGCTCGTCGAGCAGTTTGGACAGCTGCTCGCCAAAGAGCTGGTGGGCTTTGCCGAGGCCGCCGCGCTGGGAGAATGGCGCGTAGTCGAAATCGCCGGGCTCCATCGTGACTGCCGTCGCGATGTGGTCGCGGATGAGGTCGAGCCAGGCGAGTTGTTCGGGTGTGAAGGTTGTACCGGTCCTGGCTTTGTCGCTCATCCACTCGTTGAAACGCTCGCGGACGGAGTCGGCGAACGGGGCGAGCAGGGGCTGGCGCTCGAGGGCGAAGCGGACGAGTGGGATCAGATCGGCGAAGCGATGGGCGAACGACCGTCCGCGGACCTTGTCGGGTGCCGTGGCGGCGAAGGCTTGCCAGAGGATGTCCTCAGTCCAGGCGGCGTTCGTATCGCGCAGCTTGGCCTCCAACTCCTTCAGGACCGGCTCGGTGAGGCGCTGGGCGTAGGGTCGAGAGTAGAGGATCTGGAGTGCGGTGATCTCGGCGCGGTGCTGCTCGAGATAGTCGCGGAACGACTGGACCAGGGCTTGGGCGCGGGCTTTCGCGGCGGCGTCGAAACCTTGAAACTCGACCTTGTCGAGCGTGACGGTGTCGATCGTCTGTTCCGCGTCCTGCTTGGCCTTGGCGAGGGCGTCGCGGAAAACAGGATCGTCGAAGGGCGCGCAGGCGTCGGCGGTGAGCTGTTTGCGGGCCGCATCCAGGGACTCGGGAGTGACCTCTACGGGATCGCTTCCGGGCCGGCCGGTGGCAAGGGCGGCGATGGCGTCGGGGTCGCTGGCACGAAGGAGTTCGCCGGAGATTTGGCCGAGCGTTTTCCCACCGGCGAGGGCCGCGAGCGATTGGCGCTGAGCGGAGGTGATTTCGCGGTCGAGGCGGGTGAGCCGACCTGCCAGGGTCGTGAGGCTGTCCTCGTCGCGTTTGCCGAGAGCGACGCCCAGGAGGAGTTTGTCGAAAGCGACGCCTGGTTTGCGTTCGAGGGGGCGAGATTCGGTTTTGTCGCTCTCGCACACGCCCACGGCGTCGACGATCACGAAGTGGGTCTTCGCCCGGGCGTCGGCACCTGAGACGGCCTGGAGATCGGTCGGGGAGAGCACGCGTGTGCCGCGACCCTTCATCTGCTCGAAATAGACGCGACTGCGGACATCGCGCAGGAAGAGCAGGCACTCCAGCGGTTTGATATCGGTGCCCGTGGCGATCATGTCGACGGTTACGGCGATGCGCAGCTGGGGGGAGGTGCGGAATTCCTGGATGAGCGAGTCGGATTTCTCGTAGCGCTTCGTCTCGGGGTTGAACGTTTTGTAGGTGATCTTCTTGGCGAAGTCGTTGCCGTGACCGAAGGCCTCGCGGACGAGATGGACGACGTCCTCGGCGTGGGAGTCGTCCTTGCAGAAAATGAGGGTCTTCGGGACGAGCGTGCGACCGGGGAAGAGATCGGTGGCGAGGGCCTCGCGGAAGGCGGTCAGGACGGTGCGGATCTGCGAAGGGACGACGACGGAGCGGTCGAGGTCGCCGCCGGTGTAGGCGAGATCCTCGTCGAGAAGCTTCATGCGCCGGGCGCGGGTCTCCTTGCTGCGCTTGTCGACGTAGAACCCCTTTTTGACCGTCGCGCCCCGGGCCGTCACCTGTGTTTGGATACTATAGACATCGTAGCCGACGTTGACGCCATCGGCGACAGCGCGTTCGTGGCCGTACTCCATGACGAGGTTTTGGTTGAAGAAACCGATCGTCTGTGTGGAAGGCGTGGCGGTGAGGCCGACGATGTGGGCGTCGAAGTATTCGAGCACCTGTCGCCAGAGCCCATAGATCGAGCGGTGGCATTCGTCGGTGACGATGAAATCGAAGAACTCCGGCGGGAGGGCGGGATTGTAGGCGACCTCCTTGGGGCGGGCATCGGCGGCGCTGAGATCGGCGGTGGACTTGTCATCGAGATCGTCATCGAACTCCGCTTCGCCGCGCAGGATCGAGTAGAGACGCTGGATGGTGCAGATGGTGATGCGGGCGACGGAGTCGATGCGGTTGGAGGAAAGGAGTTGGACGTTGTAGAGCTCGGTGAACTTGCGGACGATATCAGGGGTGACGAATTGGTCGAATTCGCCCTTGGCTTGGCGGCCCAGGTTGGCGCGATCGACGAGGAAGAGAATGCGGCGTGCGCCGGCGTGGCGGATCAGGCGGTAACCGAAGGTGCAGGCGGTGTAGGTCTTGCCTGCGCCGGTGGCCATTTGGATGAGTGCACGCGGGTGATCGGCCTGGAAGGATTTTTCGAGGTTGGTGATGGCCTCGACTTGGCAGTCACGCATGCGACTGCGCGAAAGCTCGGGAAAGCGGCGGAGGCGAGCGCGCAGGGTGTCGGGCTGCGAGAGCCACTCGGCGAGGGTGCCGGGCTGATGGAAAGCGAAGAGACGGCGCGAGCGCGGCTGGGGATCCCGTTCGTCGCGGAAGTAGGTTTCCACGCCCGTGGATTCGTAGGCGAAGGGGAGTCGGCGTGCGTCGGTGGGGAGGAGCGTTGCCAGGAACTCGGGGAGGTTTTCGGCGTAGTGGGCGGACTGATCGGCAACCGTGGAGAGGGTGGTTCCTTCCTTTTTGGCCTCGATCACGCCGACGGGGATGCGGTCGACGAGCAGAAGGTAATCGCAGCGACCGGAGGCCAGGGGCACTTCGCGCAGGGCTATGCCGCGGGAGGCACCTGGATTGAAGGCCTTGTAATCCTGCACAGCCCAACCTGCGGCGTCCAACAGGGCGTCGATTTTCGCGCGTGCGGTTTGCTCTGGTGTGAGGCTGGCTTCCACGGGTGGAGTGGAGTCGCGGGGTTGCGACCGGGCGAGAAGGAACCGTCAGATGGTAGTTGTTGCAAGACTGGAAGTCGCGGAACGTCGCCGACTTCGGCTGCGGTGGGTGCGAGTGGATCAATCACCCCGTCGATGTTGCCCGGGACGAGGTGTGGGCTTGGATTGGCGGGCCACTCGCGAAGCTCGCAGAGAACCAAGGGTCCCGCAGGCGCGGGATTATGAGCCTGACGAGCTGGGCCAACAAAAGGCCCCCGGTTGTTAGACCGAGGGCTTTTGAAATTGGGTGCAGGGCTTGGATTTGAACCAAGGACCTTCAGGTTATGAGCCTGACGAGCTACCAGACTGCTCCACCCTGCAATAAAGTGGGAGGCGGACCTTGCGTCGCACGTCAGGGAGTGTCAACGGCTTTTTTGGGCGTTCGTTCGCTGTCGCTTATCTCACTCTCCCAGAAGTCCCAAGGGCTTCATGTCACTCGTGTCCAAGGCCGCGAGGGCCGCCGAAACACGGAGGCCACCAATAGTCAGGTCCGGGGCGATGTCAGCGAGGGGCTTTACGACAAAACCTCGCTCGCTCCAGCGCGGGTGGGGGAGCGTGAGCCGTTCGGTCGAAAGACGTGTGTCTCCGTAAAATAGAAGGTCGACGTCGATCACCCGCGGACCCCAGCGGTCCTTGCGAACGCGTCCCATGTCGCGCTCCACGTTTAGGCAGAGGTCGAGCAATTCCTCGGGCTCCAGGCGGGTCTCGCCGACGAGCACGGCGTTCACGAACCAGGGCTGGTCGGTCACTCCGATGGGGCGCGTGCGGTAATAGGGGGAGACGCGTACCTCGTCCAGGCCGGAGCGACGCAGGCGGGCGATCGCCTCGCGAAGCTGGGCGACCGGGTCGCCGAGGTTGGCGCCAAGGCCCAGGTAGGTTCGCGTCATCGTTGCTTGCGCACGGCCACGGCGGCGTGATCCAGCACGCCTTCAATCGGTGCGGCGGGTTTGCGGATTTCCACGGCCACGTCGACGACGAGCGGAAAACGTTCGAGCACGCGGTCGCAGATCTCGACGCCGAGGCTCTCGATTAGCCGAAAGGTGCGCTCGCTGCACACGCCCTGGACGACCTTGAACAGCGCGGCGTAGTCGACCGTGGTCGAGAGGTCCTCGTCGTTGGCGCGGTGGTCTTCCGGCAGGCGGCAGCTGATGTCCACGAAGAAGCGCTGTCCGAGAAAACGTTCCTCGGCCCGCACGCCGTGGCGTGCGTGCACTGCAATGTTCACCAGTTTGATCTCGGTCGTCATGTCAGCCTCGGTAGAGCGCGTCGGCGACTTTTGCCGCTCGCGCGTTGGCCAGCACATCATGAACGCGGACGATGTCGACACCTGCCGCAACGCCGGCGGTCGTCGCCGCGAGCGTGCCCTCGAGCCGGTCGGCGGGCGTGAGGCCGAGGATTTTTCCGAGGAACGATTTTCGGGAGGCGCCGAGCAGGAGGGGGAATCCGAGGTCGTTGAGCTCGGCGAGGCGGCGCATCACCTCGATGTTCTGCTCGGGCGTCTTGCCGAAGCCGATACCGGGATCGAGCACGATGGCGTTCTCCCGGACGCCCGCCTTGGCGGCGAGGTCGAGGGAGCGCGAGAGAAAGTCGCGGATCGCAGCGATGAGGTCGCCCGCGTAGGCGGTGCCGTCCTGATTGTGCATGATCACCACACCGGCGTCGAAATCGCGGACGACGCGCGCCAGGTCGGGATCGCGTTGGAGGCCCCACTGGTCGTTGACGATGCAGGCGCCGGCTTCGAGCGCGGCGGCGGCGACGGTGGCCTTGGTGGTGTCGACCGAGACGGGGACGGAGCACGACGCGCAGATGCGCTTCACGGCGGGAATCAGGCGGGCCAGCTCCACGTTGGCTCCGACTGGCGAGAAACCGGGGCGTGTGGACTCGGCGCCGAGGTCTAGGAGATCGGCGCCCTCGGACTCAAGTCGGCGGGCGTGGAGCAGGGCGTCGTCGGGGGCGGCGTGCCGGGAACCGTCGTAAAAGGAGTCGGGCGTGAGGTTGATGATGCCCATGACGTAGGTGTGTCCGCCCAGAGGGAAATGGCGGCCGCGCGCGGTGATGGCGGCGTGACGTCGGAGGCGGGCGGGGGAGGCGGGTGGCATGGCGGTCGTAGAGGAGGGGCAAGGTCACGCGTTGGGAACGGTTTGGCAACCATGCAGGAAAGACCTTGCAGCGGCGGACAAACTGGGTGCCGTTGATAGCTTCACATCATTCGCGCCATGAAACCGATCATCTTTGTCGATGGGAGTGAGGGCACCACGGGCCTCGAGATCAACGAGCGCCTTGCGGGGCGTTCGGACGTCGACGTGCGTGCGATCGACCCGGAGCGGAGGAAGGATCCGGAGGCGCGCCGCCAGATGATCAACTCGGCGGACCTCGTCTTTCTGTGTCTGCCTGACGCGGCCTCGAAGGAGGCTGTGGCGTTGGCGGGAGACAATCCGAAGGTGCGGTTCATCGATGCCAGCACGGCGCATCGGACGAATGCGGACTGGGTGTACGGCTTGCCGGAACTGCATCGCGGCCAGCAGAGGGCGGCGGTGAAGGCGGCGCGGCGTGTGGCGGTGCCGGGATGTCATGCCAGCGGCTTCAACCTGATCGTCGCTCCGCTCGTGCGGGAAGGCATCATCGCGGCGGATTATCCGGTGACCTGCACATCGATCACGGGCTTTTCGGGCGGCGGCAAGAAACTGATCGCCGCGTACGGGACGACCCCGGCGAGTGTGGCGGACCGGCAGGCGAAGGTGTCGACGACCGACGAACGCGTGGCGCCGCGGCCCTATGCGCTCGGGCTGACGCACAAACATTTGCCCGAGATGAAGGCCGTGTCGGGGCTCGCGCACGTGCCGCACTTCGTGCCGATCATCTCCGATTTTTACCGGGGCATGGCGGTGTGTATTCCGCTGCATCGCAGGCTTATGAAGAAATCGATGAGCCCGGCGGAGCTGGCGGCGTATTTCGCCTCGGCGTATGCGGGCGAACGGTTTGTCCGTGCGCTGCCGTTTGCGGATGCGGCACAGGTGGAGGACGGCTTTTTCAAGACCTTGTCGTGCAACGGCACGAACCGCTGCGATCTCACGGTGTTTGGCAATGAGGATCAGGCGCTGGTGATCGCGCGGCTCGACAACCTCGGCAAGGGGGCGTCGGGTGCGGCGATCCAGTGCATGAACCTGATGCTGGGGTTTGGGGAGGGGACGGGGCTGGTGGCGTGAAAAAGAAGCGAGCAGCGAGAAGCGGGAAGCGAGAATGATTTCAGAGCGCCGGAGGCGCCGCTGTGGACGGGACGGCTCAATGGCCGCCTGACTCGCGCGGCTCAGCCGAGCCATTCTCGATTCTCACTCCTCACACCTCGCTTCTTCTTCCGATAACTTTCCCCTTGCCAAAGGGGAAATGACTCTCTGTTTTCGACCGCTCTTTCCATGCAAAAGACCAAAAAGTCCGTTGCCAAGCGCTTCAAGCTGACCGCCAAGGGCAAGCTCATGCGCCGCACTCCGGGCTTCCGTCATTTGCTGTCCGCAAAGAGCACGAAGCAAAAGCGTCGTGCCTCCAAGGACAAGCAAGTTGCGGAAGGCCACGCGGAGCCGCTCAAGCGTTGCCTGCCTTTCGGCCTGTAACCAGCTCCCGCGCATAAACCAACATTTCGCCAGGCGGGTGAACACATTCGGCGACCTGCCGGCGACTAACACAAAAGGAACAACATGCCTCGTGTCACAAACTCCCCCGCGTCGCGCAAGCGCCGCAAGAAAGTGCTGAAGTACGCCAAGGGCTACTTCGGCAACAAGTCCAAGCTCTTCCGCTACGCGAAAGAAGCCGTCCAGCACGCCTGGCAATATGCCTACGCGGCCCGCAAAAAGAAGAAGTCCGACTGGCGTGGTCTGTGGATCACCCGTCTGAACATCGCCTGCCGCAACGCGGGCATCAGCTACAGTCGCTTCATCGAGGGTCTCAAAGCTGCGAACATCCAGCTCGATCGCCGCGTGCTCAGCGACATCGCCATCCGCGACGAAGTGGCCTTTAACGGACTGGTCCAGCAGGCTCAGGCCGCGCTCAAGGCCAAGGTTACCACCGCGAAGAAGGCCTAAGGATTGGCACGAGCCCGACCGGGCTCGGCAACAGATTTCAAAAGACGGCCCTCGTACGAGGCGCCGTCTTTTTTTTGGGGGGAGGAGCGAGGAGAGAGGAGCGGGAATCGAGCATGAATTCAGGCAGCCTCGGCACGGTTCGAAGACTCCCCGATCCCATTCCCTTTGGTCTCCGTGCTCACGCAGAGTCACGGGGGCGCGGAAGGAATGGCCACGAAAAGGCGTCGGGGGGGGCGGTATTGACCTCAGTGCGCTTTTAAGCGCACGCAACCAATGGCCGAAGCCTCTGAAATTTGGTTTTCTTTACGGCTCATTCCTCAACGTGCTTCGGGTGCGGCGCAGCAGCGCTAGGTTTCTCGTGGCCAATCCCATCCCGGATCTCTGAGTCCCTGCGTCGCTGCATGAGCCATCAGGAAAAGCGACTCCCGACTTCGATCTGCGTCCCCCAGTGGCTCTTTGGTGCAATTGAGTCGTTTTTTGTGTTTCGTGGCGCGCCGACGTCTGCAAGGTTCGTGTGTTCACATTCCTGAGCGGTTTACGACGCCGCGTTGATCGAGACCTTCATCCCTTTCATCCATGCAAGAACAACTCTCCGCCATCCTGGCCAAGGCCCAGGCCGAGTTTCCCGGCATCCTGACCCGTCCCGAGTATGAGGCCGCCAAGGCCCGCTACGTCGGACCGCACGGCGAACTCACGGCCATCATGAAGCAGATGGGTGCCGTGCCCAAGGAGCAGCGGCCCGTTTTTGGCAAACTCGTCAACGAGACCAAGGTCCAGCTTCAGGCGCTGCTCGACGCGACGCTTGCCCGGCTCGAGCAGCTGGAACTCGCCTCGAAGCTCGGACCTGCGATCGACCCGACGCTGCCGTCGCCTGACGTCGGTCCCGGCACCTCGCATCCGCTCACGCTGGTGCGCGAGGAAATGTGCCGCATCCTGCACAAGGTGGGCTTCGTCATCGCGGACGGCCCCGAGGTGGAGACGGAGTACTACTGCTTCGACGCGCTCAACACGCCTGCCGACCATCCCGCGCGCGACACTCAGGACACCTTTTACCTGCCGGAGACGGCGCGGTTTGCGAACGTCTCGAAGAAGAACCGCGAGGAGCGCTATCTGCTTCGGACGCACACCTCGTCGGTGCAGATCCGCACGATGCTCAAGGGGGCGCCTCCGATCCGCATCGTCTCGCCGGGCCGCGTGTACCGTCGGGACACGACAGATGCGACGCATTCGGCGAACTTCCATCAGCTCGAGTGCCTGTACGTGGACAAGAACGTGACGGTGTCGGACCTGAAGGCGTTGCTCGACTACATCTTTGCCTCGTTGCTGGGCAAGGAGACGAAGACGCGGTTTCGTCCACATTATTTTGGATACACGGAGCCGAGCTTCGAGGTGGATCTCTCGGCGAAGCACCTGCCGAAGGTGAACAAGGAGTGGATCGAGATCGGCGGCTGCGGCATGGTGGATCCGCTGGTCTTCGACGCGGTGGGCTACGACTCGAAGGTATGGAGTGGCTATGCGTTCGGCATGGGCTTGGAGCGCCTGGCGATGATGCTCTACGGCATCGACGACATCCGGCATTTCTACCAGAACGACGCCCGCTTCCTGAGGCAGTTCGCATGACGCGAAGTTTGAAGAAGCGAGAAGCGAGGAGCGAGAAGCGAGAATGAACTCAGCCGCTGCAAAGACATTTCGGGATCTCGTCGTGTGGCAGAAGGCACACGCGTTCGTACTCGAGGTGTATCATCTTTCGGAGGAAATATTGAAGGACGAACGGTTTGGCGTCACTTCCCAGCTCCGTCGCGCCACTGTCAGCATTGCGGCGAACATCGTTGAGGGCTTCCGCAAACGGGGTTCCCAGGACAAGCTCCGCTTCTTCAATATCGCGCAGGGTTCAACCGACGAGAGCCTCTACTTCCTAATTCTCAGCCACGACCTCAAGTTCGCTGACACCACCCGCCTGCAATCTCGCGTCGAGGAGATATCCCGGCTTCTCCAAGCATACATGAGTGCCTTCGAGCACTAATCATTCCCGCTCCTCGCTCCTCGCTTCCCGATTCCATTTTCCGAACATGAAACTCTCCCTCAATTGGCTCAAGGATTACGTCCAGCTCGACGCTTCGGTCGATGAGATCGCGCGGGCGATCACGTTTCTCGGACTCGAAGTGGAGACCGTGCTGCAGACCGGGGCGCCGAAGCTCGACAAGGTGGTGGTCGGCGAGGTGCTCACGCGCGACAAGCATCCCAATGCGGACAAGCTGTCGGTGTGCACCGTGGACATCGGTCTGGCGGGCGGGGTGAAGACCATCGTTTGCGGTGCGCAGAACTACAAGGTCGGCGACCGCGTGCCCGTGGCGCTGCCCGGCGCGGTGTTGCCCGGGAACTTCGTGATCAAGCAGTCCAAGATTCGAGGCCAGTCCTCTGACGGAATGATGTGCTCCGCGAAGGAAATCGGCGCCGCCGAGGATGCCTCGGGGCTGATGATCCTGGCTGAGCGTCCCGCGCTGGGTACGCCGATCAACGACGTGCTGCCGCCGGGGGACACGGTGATCGACATCGAGGTGACGCCCAACCGTCCCGACTGCCTTTCGCACCTCGGGGTGGCGCGCGAGCTGGCCGCCTGGTTCAAGAAGGACCTCAAGTATCCGGAGATCAAATTCGTGGGAGCGGTCGACGAGAACGCGATCGGCTCCCATCGTCCCGATCTGCTCGCGGGGGTGCGCGTCGAGGCTCCCGACGACTGCCCGCTGTACAGTGCGCACATTGTCTCGGGCGTGAAGATCGGCCCGAGCCCCGAGTGGATCCAGCGCCGCCTGCTCGCGGTGGGCCTGCGTCCGGTCAACAACATCGTAGACGTCACCAATTTTGTCCTACTGGAGTACGGTCAGCCCCTGCATGCGTTTGACGCGAAGAAATTAGGCGGGCGGCAGATCGTGGTGCGCCGCGCCAACGACGGGGAGAAGATCGTGACCCTCGACGGCAAGGAGCGTTCGCTCAGCAGCCGCATGCTTGTGATCGCCGACGCAGAGAAGCCGGTGGTGGTCGCCGGCGTGATGGGCGGCGAAAATTCCGGCGTGGATGAGACCACGACGGACATTGTGCTGGAAGCGGCGTTGTTCCGCCGCCAGTCGGTGCGCTGGACCTCGAGGACGCTCGGGCTGAGTTCGGACTCCTCCTACCGTTATGAGCGCGGGGTGGATCCTCATTCGACCATCGAGGCCGCGTGGCGCGCGATCGACCTGATCATCGCGACTGCCGGCGGGTGCGTGGTGGCGCCGATTTTCAAGGCGGGCGGCGACAAACCGTGGAAGCGCGAGATCACGGTGACGCCGGCGTACATCAACGAGCGCCTGGGCTTCCGGATTTCCGAGGAGGAGATGCGCCTGTCTCTCGAATCGCTGGAGCTTCGGGTCGTCCGGGAGGATCCGGTGAGCGGCGGATTTGCGTGGACGGTCTCGGTGCCGAGCTGGCGCGACGACCTGGACCGGCCGATCGATCTGGTGGAGGAGGTGCTGCGGCTTTACGGCACGGACCGGATTCCCCAGGCGGTGGTGAAGTCCCCGGGCCTGATTGGCGAAGACGATCCGATCGTGACGTTCAACCGGAAGGCCACGGCCTATCTGGTGGGGCACGACTTCCAAGAGTGTGTGAACCTCACGCTCCGGCCCGAGAAGGAACTGGCGGCCTGGAGTTCCCAGGCGGCGGCGGCGGAGCTGCGGCTTTCGAATCCGTTCGTCGAGGACCAGTCGAACCTGCGCGGATCGCTGATTCCGGGGCTGCTGGAGTCGCTGCGCCTGAACCATTCGCGCGGCGTGACTGCGTCGCGGTTTTTCGAGACGGGCCGCGTGTTCCTGGATCGCAACGGCCAGATCCTGGAATGTGCGGCGGTGGCCTTCGTGGTCGCCGAGGTGGCGGAGCACCTGTGGAAACAGCGCGAGCCTATTGATTTCTATGCGATGAAGCACCACGTCGAGGCGCTTGCGGCTGCGGCCGGCGTGGACATCACCCGCCATGTTCAAGGATCCTCGGCGACGCCGGGCCTTGGCTGGCAGGCGCACCATGCGGGGCATGCGGGTGAGATTGGCCATGGCTGGCTGGCGCAGTTCGGGTTGATCGATCTCACGCTGACGAAGTCGGCGGGCGTCGAGGGGCGGGTCTATGGCGGCCAACTGGTGATCCTGCCCGAGAAGCTGGGCGGGGAGGTCGTGCGTCGGCGGTTCGCTCCCTTCAGCCTGTATCCGGCGGCGCTGCGCGACATCGCGTTGGTCGTCGATGCCGGCGTGCCGGCGGAGGAGGTTCGCAAGACGCTGACGAAGGTCGCGCGAGGCGCGGTCGGGGCGGCGTTTGGCCTGGAGGGTGTCGAGGTCTTCGACGTCTACCAGGGCACGGGACTTCCCGAGGGCAAGAAGAGTCTTGGATTCTCGCTGGTCTTCCGTTCGTCGGAGCGCACGTTGACTGACGACGAGGTCAACGCGGTCTTCCAGAAGATCCAGGACGAAGTCGTCAAGGCGGGTTCGTACCAGGTGCGGAAATAGGGCCGCTTGTTGTCGATCCCGGAAACGGATTCAACAAAAGCCGCGGCTTGATGTTGATCCGCATCCGGGGGAGCGGAAGAATTCTTGTGGGCCAAGCGATCGCCCTTGGCTTCGTTTCTTCTTCCATTCCACCCGACTTGCCAAATGGACGCTCATCGGGGCACTGAGTCCCCGGACGGGGGCACGCAGGCAGGACCCGCAGATTGGAACAAGTGGCACCGTATCTGCTGGAACCGGGCTATGTGAGCAACTGTGCAGATTGCGGAGAAATGAAAGTGGAGAGCCCTGTCGGCCTCGGCGGATGCCGGGTGTTGCGCGAGTTTTCGCTGCTGCACGAGGTGTCCTCGGTGCTCGCGCAGGGCCTTGAACTCCGCGATGCCATGCATCCGATGTTCAAGAGCTGCACCGAGACCACGGGACTGCAGCGGGGATTGCTGACGGTGTACAACCGTGAGACGGGCGATCTCATGGTGGCGGAACGCGAGGATGGGCCGGGCGCGCCGCACGACATTATTGGCAAGATCGGCGAGGGGCTGTTGGGTCAGGTGGCGCAGCGGGCGGAGGCGCTTGTCGTGGGCGATCTCGGGGGAATTCTGCCGTGTCCGCTGACGCTGAAAGAGCGCAGTCTGTTCGGAGCCTCGGTCGAGGCTCATGACGCGCTCATTGCGGTGCCCATTCGCCATGCTCAGGAGGTGCTCGGCACTCTGAGTTTCGTGCGTCCCAAGCCGGGGGTCGCCGTGCTGGAGAACGATGCACGGTTCATGACTCTGGTGGCGGGGCAGGTGGGCCTGGCCGTGCGGTTCCGGCAGATCGCCAAGGAGCGCCTCGACAGCCTCCGCCAGGAAAATGTCCGCCTCCAGGAACAGATCAAAAAGAGCTTCATTCCCGACGGCATGATCGGACGCTCCTCCGCCATGCGGATGGTCTATTTTCATGTCGACCAGGTAGCCGACAGCAAGACCACCGTCCTTATCCGCGGTGAGACGGGCGTCGGGAAGGAGCGCATTGCCCACTCGATCTGGAGCTCAAGCGGACGGGGCAGCAAATCGTTTGTCCGCGTCAACTGCGCGGCGCTGCCGGAAAGCATAATCGAGAGCGAACTCTTCGGCCACGAGAAGGGTGCGTTCACGGGTGCGCTCAGTCTTCGCAAAGGCCGCTTTGAACTTGCGCACGGCGGGACCATCTTCCTCGACGAGATTGGGGAGGTTTCGCTCTCCACGCAGGCCAAGCTTCTGCGTGTGCTCCAGGAGGGCACCTTCGAGCGGGTGGGCGGACACGAGACCTTGAGGGTCGACGTGCGCGTGATCGCTGCGACGAATCGCAATCTGGAGCAGATGATCGAGACCGGAAAGTACCGGCAGGACCTCTACTACCGAATCAACGTCTTCCCGGTCTACGTGCCGCCTCTTCGGGAGCGGAAAAGCGATATTCTCGAACTTGCCGACTATTTCCTGGAGAAATACTCCGCGCAGAATGGAAAACGTGTCGTGCGGCTCTCCACGCCGGCGATCGACATGATCATGGCCTACCACTGGCCTGGCAACGTGCGTGAACTCGAGAACGTCATCGAGCGGGCCGTGCTGCTCTCTCAGGACGGCGTGATTCACGGATACCACATGCCCCCCACGTTGCAGACCGCCGAGGCCTCGGGCACAGTGCCCAAGGGGACCTTGCAGGGGG
>JAJXVO010000085.1 GCA_021782105.1 bacterium | reverse complement strand
GGCGCGGCGTAGGGTGTGGAGGACTGCGCGGCGGCCGGAGCGGCGGCGGGGACGGCGGCGAGCGCTGGCGCGGACGCGGCGGCGGAGAGGGACGCGGCGACAACAGGAGACGCCAGGGCGCTTGCGGCCGCGGGCGCGGCGATCGCGGGCAGAGCCGCGGGAGCGGCCGGCAAGACCTCGGGCGCGAGGGTTTCGACCACGGCGGCGCGCGCGGCGGGGACCAGCAGCGCGGCGACGTGCAGTCCGACGAAAATCGCTCTCATCTTGTAGAGTTTACGTCGCCGCGCGGAGCCTGGCGCGGGCCCGAGGTCCCAGCGGCGCGGCGGCATTGGTCCCACGCGGCGCGCCTTTCGCGGCCCGCGGCGCGTCCAATACAAAGCGCCTCACGCCGGGCGCGTCATCATTGCCACAAGGGGGACGATTGTCCTATAACACGCTTATGAAGAAAAACCACCGCAAGACCGCGACGGTTTCCATCCTGATTTTGGCGGCGCTGGCCGCCGCCTGCCACGGACCGCAGAGCCGGGTCAAGAAGGGCCAGGTCGAGTCCGTGATCGACCAGGCTCCCAACGGCAGCGACTACATCGAGTCCATCGGCATCGGCGCCTCCGACCCGTCCTTGCCCACCGACACGCAGCGCAAGTCCCTGGCGCGCGACGCGGCCATCGTCAAGGCGCAGTTCGAGATGCTGTCCATGGTCAAGGGCGTGAAGATCACCGGCGGCGTGACGGTCTCGCGCGCGATGGAGACGGACTCCACGCTGGAAAGCCGTATTGAGGAAGTCATCCGCGGCGCGGAGATCGTCAAGACGGAGTTCACCTCCGACAACGGCTGCGTGGTCACGCTGCGCCTGCCCAAGAAACGCCTGGAGAAGATGATGGGCGTCAAGTTCGAGTGAGGAACGCCGCGCGCCTGGGGGCCGCGGCTTTGCTGGCGGCGGCGGCTTTGGCCGCCTGCGCCCACGACCCGCTGCGCCCGGCGCCGGGCGAGCAAGGCGAGGTGGTGGAGGCCGAGGGCTGGGCGCCGTGGGACGCCGCCGACCCGCAGGGCAGCCGGCGGCGCTCCTTGGCCGACGCCCAGCGCAAGGCCGTGGAGGCCGTGGTGGGCGTCTACGTTTCGGCCAAGACGCGCGTGGACGCGGACGCCACCGTCGAGCAGCGCATCCTGTCGGAGGTCAGCGGCTACGTGCGCCGCTATCAAGTGCTGGGCGTGCGCCAGGACGGCGGTTTCCTGAAGACCAAACTGCGCGCGCTGGTGCTGTATAAGAAAGTGGGCGACGACTTGAAGCGCCTGGGCCTGACGCGCCCGCCCGCCCTGCCCGGCGACCCGCGCGTCTCCGTGTCATTGCGCGCCGTGCCCGACGACGCGGGTGCGGCCGAGCGCGGCCTGCGCGCCGCCCTCTTGGACGCGGGCCTGCGCGTCGTCGACGGCGCGGGCGGCGACATCCTGGTGCGGGGCGCTTCCACCGCGGCGCCCCTGGAGGCCGGACCCTACGGCGGCTTCGGCCTGCGTTCCGCGCGCGCCAACGTGTCCTTGGAGGCCGTCAAGCCCGCCACCGGCGAGGTCCTGGCCGGCGAGAGCCGCCAGGCCTCCGCCGTGGACGCCACGTCCGACGTGGCTCGCGCGCGCGCCGCCGCCGCCGCCGCGAAGCTGGCGGCCGACGCGCTGGTTCACGACCTCTCCTCCCGCCTGGGCGGCCGCAGCGAGATCGCGGTGAACGTGACCGGCCTCAAGGGCTTTGCCGCCGTGCGCGGCCTGATCGACGACATCCGCCTCAACCCCGGCGTGCCCGACGCGACCTTGGTCGGCGAAAACGACGGCGGCGTGGACCTGCGCGTCACCGTCGACTCCATGTCCGCCGCGGACCTGGCCGCGCTGCTGACGCGCAGCCGCAAGTTCCCGCTGTCGGTGGTCTCCGTGGGCGCCTACGACCTGCGCCTGGCCGCGCGCTGAGCCGCGCGCGTTTGCGACCATGCGCGCTCTTCGCTTCACTCTACTACTCATCGCGCTGACCGTAAGCTTGGCCCGCGTCGCCTTCATCGAATCTCATTGGGATGAGGATGCCTGCATGGCCATCGGCTGGCTTCTATCAAAAGGTTGGCGGCTGTATTCCGGCATATTCACGCACCATACGCCGCTCGACTATCTGCCCGCAAGCCTCCTCGCCGATGTCTTCGGCCCTTCGACGACGGCGATGCGAGCCTTCATGATCGCGCTGTGGGCCATCGTCGCCGCGACGCTTTACCGTGCGCTGCGCCCTCGCGCCGTCGGCGCGTGGACCGCGGTTTTTTTCGCGATACTGTCCTCGCAGTGGCTGACCTACTGGTATGGGCAAATGATGCTCGTCGAGAATTATTGGGGCTACGCCGTGGTGCTGGCGCTGGCGCTGCTCGGTTCGCCTCTGGAACTGGAGCCCGACCCCTCGCCCCGTCGCGCCGTCGCGGTGGGCGCGCTCATCGCGCTGATATTGACGGCCTCCCCCGTCTGCTTTCCCGTGGCCGCTCTTCTTGCGCTGTGGGTCGTCGCGGACGGACGCTGGCGCGGGCTCAGCCGCTGGTCGGCGGTCGGCGCCGCCGGTTGGCTCGCCTTATTCGGTCTCTGGGCTTTCGCGCATGCCGACCTCGGCCGGCTTTGGGAGCATGTCATCGTTTTCAATCGCGAAGTGTACGCGCGTTTCTACGGACTGGAAAACCGCGCGGTCTTGGGCTTCTGGCAGCTCGCCTTGGAACACAGCGTCGCTTACTTCGCGTCCACGTTCGATGCGCGTAATTTGGAGATGTATTTTGAAGGTCTGATCAAGATCGTCGCGCTGGGCTGGGTGGCCTGGAGCCTGGCCAACAGACGCTGGGCGCAGGCCGTCTGGAAACTCGCTTTTATTGTCGTGCTGCAATCTCGTCCGGAGAAAACGGCGGACGCGCCTCCGTTTCACGCGGCGCCTTTCTACCTGACGGCGACTCTCATCGCCGCCTCCGCGATCGCGCGAACATGGCAGGCGCTGTCGGGACGCCCGCGCGTCGCCTTTGCCGTCGCGGCGGCGGGACTTCTCCTTCCCACGCTTTGGGCGACCTCGTTTGCCACCGCGTCCCTGCGCCCGTTCAGCCGTCCCGACGCCGTTTATGAGAGCATCCTCGCGGCCGTCCGCACCTGCACCACTCCGGAGGATCGGGTGGCCGCGTTGCCTTGCGATCCCCGCTTTTATCTCGATACGGCCCGGGTGCCCGCCACGCCCAGCGTGTTCTATCTTCCGTGGCAAGAGGCCTGGGAGCCGCAGCGGCGCGCCACGCTGGACTCTCTCAGGCGCGAGCGCCCGAAGGTCGTGCTGATTCAAGATACGAAGGTCTGGGGAGTGCCTTGGAACGAATTCGGCGCCGGAATCAACGCCTGGCTTAAAGCGGCGGGCTACATGCCCGTCATGCGGAGCATGGATCCCGCCGCCCCGCTGCGCGTGCAACTCCTCGTGCGGCCCGACGCCGCGCCCGCGTTCGTCGCCTGCGCGCAGGAAACCGCGCGCTGAGAACCAGCGCCCCTTCGCCGACTGCGTCGCCTTGCCCTCCGAGACGTTCCGGATGATGTGATGCCTGTTGATCTCGCGCCTCCTCATGCCTATAACCTCTTCCATGCCCAGAATTTTTCCGTCAGACCGGACATTTCTATTTCGGCCATATAGGACATATCTAATTCGGTCCTACAATTAATTGAGGCGGGGATTGCCTTCCGCGTAATCCGGAGCTATCCTTCGCCGATGTTGCCCCGTTGGGATGCTTTCAGCAAGTGGGTGATTCCACGGCGCTCTGTGATTCTCCCGCGATGGGAGGTATTCGAGCCCCTCAAGGAAAAAGCCAGGGGCCTCCTACAGGCCGAGGTGGGAGATCTCCCGAAGTTGATCCATGCTTGGGATAACAAACTGGCGTCCTACGGCGGCGACTCTTCAAAATCTGAATGGGTGACCTTTCGTCCCCTGCGGGTCGGTCGCGAGGAAGATTGGTCGGATTGGTTGGGTTTCCTGATTGAAACATCTAAGACCGGGGTTTTGGCTGCTCGCATGTTTGGGCGTACTCATGGGGCGCTAACATCAAAGGTGTGCCGCGAGGCCGTAGCGGGAGATTACCGGGCTGACTTGCTGATCTACTGGGAGAATGGCGGGGTGGCGCATTTAGAAGTGAAGATCGACGATCCGAATCTCGAGAAAACCTTCGCAGCTTCCGATGCCTTTGAGGCCGAATTCGGGAATTGCGGCGAGTGGAGGAACTTCATTTTAATGAAAGAATCAGCACGCTCCCGATGGTCAACGATTACACGAAGTGTGCCTCGCGGGAAGGTGTCGGACATCGTATGGGGCGATGTCGCCGTCGGTCTGCGCCAAGCATTGTGGCGCGGTGGCGAGACCGTAGGATGGAACGCGTGGGCATATGCATTCCTCGGTGCGATTGAAGAGAAGATTCTGGCTCTCGGGCGCTTTGAAGAAACGTTAGAGAACGGGACGGGGCTGAGCCGGCTATTCTTGCTAAAGCAGCGTCGGGATTTGTTTGCGGAGGGCATGCGCGATGGCTCACGAGAAAGAAACATTCCTCATTGAAGGAATCGGGCGGTACGCCGAGGCGCGTGCGACCCTGGATTATTTCGAAGAGGAACTTCCAGGGCGTCTTGCGCGAGTATTGGAAAAGGAGCGGACTTGGGGCCGATTCGACCACACCGATTGTGAGGTGTACGACATCGAATTTAAATCCGAGTCGGGGTGGGGGTATTGGGCCGCGGCATCTCTCGACGGACGAATCGATGGTGATCCCAAAAGGAAGTGCGGGCTTGTGATTGGAATCTGGTGGGGTGCCCCCAAAAAAAGCGTTCCGATCCAGATTTATGGTTCCGCTTGGTATAAAAAGCCTGACCAGGAACTCGGCGCCAAAGATTACCGTGTAAAGAATTCGGCCATTCGCGTAGCTGACTTAGGAAGCGGCACATATCTGCTGTCCCCTTTCGACAGCAAGAAATCTTTCAACGATATGTTCGAGCCAATAATCGCTGAAATCGTCAAAGCTTTGGAGCACGCGGCGGGGAGTTGAGTGGGGCGAGGGAATTCATGGCTAGGAAGAAAACACAAAATACCTCGGAGATGCCGAGCGGGTGCCTCCAAATCAAGGACATCCCTGCGCCGGGTGTCGACTTTGGAGCAAAAAGCCCTCAGCCACCGGCAACGACTGGCAACAGTGGCTAAGGGCTTCTCGTCGAGGAACGTCTAAAACCTAGGTGCGAGCGGGATTCGAACCCGCGAATAATGGTTTTGCAGACCATCCCCTTAGACCACTTGGGTATCGCACCGGAAATTATTTTATCGAGGAAGATTCTACTAATTTTTTCCGGACGTCCCCAACCTCGCTAGGAGAGTGCATGTATTTTTGTCGAGTTTGGAGATGAGTGTGGGTGAAACTTGGGTTCTCGGAATCGGAATTTTCCATGGGATTCATTGAGGGAGAGGACTCGCCGTGAAGGGCTCGGGTTGGACGGGATTGGTGGGGGCGGGCCAATCCTGATTCGGCACAATGATTGCGGCGTCATTCGGTGTGATCGGCATCTGGTCGCGGTGAACCCGCCACTCGCGTTCCCATGTAAAGTCGATGGAGGGGCGAGCGGTCGGCTCATAACGGACATGCCTCCAGCGGAGGGCTTCGGGCAGCAGTTCGTATTCGGCGTCGGAATGGTAAATCACGGGCCGCCCACCCATTTCGAACATCCAAGCCTTATCGACCATAATTCCGAATAGGGCGTACCTGGAGTAATCGAACTGGTTCACGAGGCCCCCCCGGAAGAGCGTCGACTGGAGCTTCTGTGAAGCAGACGCAGCGGTACCCGCCACGAATCATGCCGACGCCGCCGTTGATCGCGCCTCGATCGAGAATCGACACCAGCCGTTGATAGGCGCCTTCCGGGTCGTCCTTAGGTCCCGTGAAGTGTGTCAGCTTATCCGTGATGTCGAATCGGGGCATTCTCGCGTCGCGGTGTCAGCCCCAATCTTTTCCGAGCAGTTTGTTCTTCGGGGTAAGGACTAGGACGGCTTCCTTCTCGATTTGTTTTGGCGTGATCGCGTCCACTTCCCCGAAATTCTCGCTAAGCGTGCCTTCTTCGTTAATCGGGATGAGGTATTGGAATCGACGCCCTGCTTCGACATTGCGCTTCAGGTAGTTAACGAGCGCGACGAAATGGGCCTTATCCATGCCGTTGAAAATTCCATCGTGAATGAGGAATCTCGGCCCTCGTAGGCCGCGTCGAATGAGGTGCATTAGGACGGCGATGTCGTATATAAGCGTCCGCCCAGGATTCTTTCCCTCGGACAGTCTGGCCGGGATATTCACATCGATTCGGATCTTCTGCTGTTTTTTAGGCTCTTCTATAATTGAAAAAGCCGACTCGCTGTCGGAGGTCTGATAGAGCTCACGGTACACTTCGAAGAAGGTCAGGCGGAAATCGGAGACCTGATCTTTAGTGGCCTCCAGCAGAGCCAGGATCTCAAGCCAAAGAGTGCTCTCTTTCGCCTTATGACCGGCCTGTTCCTTTTCGAGATCGGAGTAGAGTTGGATGCGGGCGCGCAGGTCGCTGAGTTCCTTCTTTTTTTTATCAGCGACCTTGAACGCGTCGGTGAGGTCTTGAATGGCGCGCTGCGCTTCCAAGAACTCGAATAGGCTGGAGCGCTCGTTATCCTTGTTCGCTATCACCTTATCCCGTTCGTCAATCTGTGCGCGCAGTCGCTTGAGCTCCGTCGCGAGAAAGGCTTTCCGCGACTTGGCGAGGTGAGACCTAAAGGCAATCGCCTCATCGATCGTCTTGCCGACGTTTTCTCCGAGCAGTTGATTCAGCTCGCCATAGAGCGCGGTAATTTCTCGGACGTTGGGCCCTTCTTCTGCTAGAGCGTAGCTCTCCTCGTATCGGGTGACTTTCGAATGGTCGGCATGATTTTGCAGAACCGCCGATTTGATCTCTTTCGTCAGCTCGTCGGCGCGCTTCTCGGCCTCCCGGTAGGCGTCAGCGAGTCGAAAAGCTTTAAGTCCCTTTTCAATCGCTTTGACTTCGATGTTCAGGCTATCGATCTTGCTGTCAATCTCGCGCACGCGTTTGATGCCGTAGACGCGGAGGATCTGCTTGCGGACCAGGGTCAGAGCCTTGGCGGTGGCGGCGATCTTTTCTTGAAGTTCGAAATTCTGATGGATGAGCGTGTTGTCGATGTTGAGGAAGAAAAGGTGAAACTGATTCAGCTTCGATTCGGGCGTAGAGGGGAGGTAGGCTATTGGATCGTTGAACCGGCTACCGCCTGTCCGGTGGATCTTGAGAAAAAAGGGCAGGATGGATCGGAGCAGGCCGTTGGAGTAATAGCCTGGATAATCCTTTCGGAAGAAGATGAGCTTGCAGAGCTTCTCCTTCGCGGCCGTTTCATCCAGGGAGCGGGTGGCGCCCTTCGGCCCGAACTCAATCTGATCGGGGGTATCGACCGAACGCTTGACCGTGTACGTCGTGGAATCCACCTCAAAATCCAATACGACCTTGTACCCGGTCAAATGCGCGCGTGCTCCAAATAGACGGGCATTGCGGCCGACAAAGCTGCACCCTAGGCAGAAGTCGATGAGGTCCAGTGAAAGAGACTTTCCGATGCCGTTGAGCGAGTTCTTTGCTCCGGCCGCCGCCTCCTTCTTCCCGAAAATGTAATTGACCCCGTCTTTGAAGCGGATGACCCCGTCACCGGCAGGCGTTGTGGCGAGGAGCCCGGGGGGTTCGGAATAGAGCTGTTTGAGAAGCATTATCCTGCGATCCTTGCTACGAAGAATCCATCCTTTTTGATGAGCCCGGCGAGCCAGAGGAAGAGGAGGGCGTTGTAATACTGGTCAAGGCTGATGGGGGTGGATTCAGTCAATCGTTGAAACAGTCCTTCGACGCTCTCCCAGGACTGTTCATCCCGAAGGATGCGCAGGATTTCTGCCCCGACGACCAGGCTGTTTAGGCGAAGATCCTCGTGCTTGGTCGGATAGAGCACTAGTGGGCGCCCCCGCATTTTTCCTTGGCGGTCTTCTCAAAAATCGTGCAGTCATCGAAAAAGAACAGAACGAACGCTCGGGCAAGGTTGGTATAGGTCGGATCTGTCCTTTTCGCGGGAGGCGTGAATTCGGCGAAGAGCTCCAGAAGAATCTTGATGTTCGCCATGCCCGCCAGCTTCCGCTCGCTGTAGCGGTGATAGATGTGGCCGGTAATATCCTTTTGGGTCTCGACGGGCAGTGTCTTGAAGGCGCCCTCGATGAGATTCATCTTGAGCAGAGCGGCTCGAATATACTCCGCGACGGCTTCGCGTTCCTGGGCGGAAGCAAAGTTGATGGTGATCTTTTCGTTCAGGTCGATGGAAGGCTCGGCTGGAGCCTCTTTCGGCGGGGCGGTCTTGATCTTAGTGATGACGGCCTGAAAGATCTCGTCGATTACCGTGACCTCGGCCTCCTCCTCCGAAGGGGGGCGTTTCCCGCCTCCCAAGTTCACGACTCCGCCAGCGTTGACGACAATGCGGGGGCCGTCCCCGTCGCCCATATGCACCACCTGCTGCATGGCGGCTTTTAGCGCGCTGGCCGGCGGAGTGTAAGGCATGCCGGCGAACTTCGCCTCATGGTCCGCTTTCATCTTCTTCATCACCGGGACCGGATACGCGGTCACGTTATTCGTGGTGATGTGGTGCTCGTGGCAGAGGATGAGAAGGTTCTCGAAGGCTCGCCGCTCCTCGTCGCTTTGATCCTTGTTGTAGCGCTCGCCGCCCGGGTTGGCGGCTTCGATGTGACAAATCTGGCACTGAAGGGCACCCGACGTGTCCACGAGCGACTTCCCGCACGGCTCGAAGGCGCACAGGTTCCCCGACACGGCGAACAGGCGCTTAATGGTTTTTTGGGTCGGGTTCTTTCGCGCCATATTCTTGAGAAGATCGCGGCCAGTATTCGAGCTAGTGGGGCGCGGACGAACGCTAATCGGAGGAATCGACGGCGATGCAGTCAAAATGCATCTTTTTGTTGATTTAGTATATGACTTCCGTAGGACAAAATCGCCAATGAAATAAACATACAATCTTGAATAATGCCCCACTCGAACTCATGAGCGAAACAAACCTCTCCGCCTTCATCTGGTCCGTCGCCGATCTTCTTCGCGGCGATTACAAGCAGTCCGAATACGGCAAGGTCATCCTTCCGTTCACTGTCCTTCGCCGCCTGGATTGCGTTCTGGAACCCACCAAGGCCGCCGTGCTCGCTGAGCACGCTAAGCGCAAGAAGGAGAAGGTCAACGTCGAGCCCTTCCTCCTGCGGAAGTCAGGCTTGCTCTTCTACAACACCTCGCCTCTCGACCTAAAGAAGTTGATGGGAGACCAGGACCACATCGGCGAGAACCTCCGCGCCTACATGCAGGCGTTTTCGCCGGCCGTGCGGGACATTTTCGAGAGCTTCGAGTTCCATATCCAGATTGACCGTTTGCATAAAGCGGGGCTGCTCTACCTCGTCACCGAAAAGTTCGCGAACATCGACCTCCATCCTGATGCGGTCAGTAACGCGGAGATGGGCTCGGTATTCGAAGAGTTGATCCGCAAGTTCGCCGAGCTCTCAAATGAGACTGCCGGAGAGCACTTCACCCCACGTGAGGTCATTCGGCTGATGGTCAACCTTATCTTCATTGAGGACGACCAAGCCCTCACGAAGCCCGGCGTCGTCCGCTCGCTTTATGACCCGACGGCCGGCACCGGGGGCATGTTGAGCGTGGCGGAGGAGCATCTTGCCAGCCTCAACCCCAAGGCGCGCCTAGTCATGTATGGACAGGAGTTGAATCCCGAATCCTACGCGATCTGCAAGGCGGACATGCTCATTAAGGGCCAGGACATCGCTAACATCATCCGAGGGAATACTCTCTCCGAGGATGGGTTGGTGGGCAAGAACTTCGACTACATGCTGTCGAACCCGCCCTTCGGCGTGGAGTGGAAAAAGATCGAGAAGGAGATTCGCAGGGAGGCTGAAGCCCAAGGTTTCAACGGACGCTTCGGTCCGGGCTTGCCGCGTGTGAGCGACGGCTCACTCCTATTCTTGCTCCACCTCATCTCTAAAATGCGTCCTGCGAATGAAGGTGGCAGCCGCTTTGGCATCGTGCTGAATGGTTCTCCGCTCTTCACCGGAGGTGCGGGCTCGGGCGAAAGTGAGATCCGTCGCTATGTGCTGGAGAACGATCTCGTCGAGGCCATCATCGGATTGCCGACCGACATGTTCTACAACACCGGAATCAGTACCTATATCTGGATCGTCAGCAACCGTAAACCCACCGAGCGCAAGGGGAAAGTTCAGCTCCTCGATGCGAGCGGCTTTTGGCAAAAGATGCGCAAGAGCCTCGGTAGCAAGCGCAAAGAACTTAGTTCGGAACACATCGATGAGATCACTAAGCTTTTCGGCAATTTCAAACCGGTCACCAAGAATGGAGTGCCCATCAGCCGCATTTTCAAGAACGAGGACTTTGGGTATAAGGCCATCACCGTCGAGCGCCCTGAGCGCGACGCCAAAGGTAAGGTAGTGCTCGGCTCCAAGGGGGCCTCCAAAGGAAAGCCCGTGGCCGATGCGACGTTGCGTGATACGGAGAACGTACCGCTAAGCGAGGACATCGGTGCCTACTTTAATCGCGAGGTGCTACCTTACGCACCCGACGCCTGGATCGATACTGATAAGACCAAAGTTGGCTATGAGATTCCCTTTAACCGGCACTTCTATGTGTTTAAGCCCCCGCGTCCACTGAGTGAGATTGATTCCGAATTGAAAGGGGTTACTGACCGCATTCTGGCGATGATCGGTCGGCTGACGAAATGAGCTTTCCGCCCTATCCAAAATACAAGGCCAGCGGTGTGGAATGGTTAGGCAACGTGCCAGATCACTGGAGCGTGAAGCCGCTATACAGTGCTGTGGTCGAAAGAGCCGAGTCCAACAAGGGGATGATCGAGGATAACCTCCTATCCCTTAGTTACGGTCGCATCGTTTCAAAGGACATCTCGTCAAATGACGGTTTGCTCCCGGGGTCATTTGAGACCTACCAGATTGTAAGGCCGGGTGACATTGTATTGCGCCTTACCGATCTTCAGAACGACAAACGCAGCCTGCGCTCCGCTATCGTTGACGAAAAAGGAATCATCACTTCGGCGTATCTCGCCGTAACCCCTCGCGGCCCCGATTCGAAATACATGAGCTATCTATTTAGGGCCTATGATGTGACCAAGGTTTTCTACTCGATGGGCGGTGGTTTGCGACAATCCATGAATTTTTCGGATCTTAAGCGGATGCCCATGCTCCTGCCGCCACCCACCGAACAAATGCGCATCGTCTCATTTCTAGATAAAGAGACGGCTAAGATCGATGGGCTCGTGGAGGAGCAGCAGCGGCTGATGGCGCTGTTAAATGAAAAACGCCGGGCATTTATTTCCCATGCCGTCACGAAAGGATTGAACCCCCGCATCCCCATGAAGCAGTCCGGCATCGAATGGCTCGGCGACGTGCCCGCTCACTGGGACCTCATACCCATCAAATATGTTGTGACACTCCGCAGCGGCGGTACTCCCAGTAAGGCGAACCCGGCCTATTGGGACGGCACCGTCCCCTGGGCGTCATCGAAAGATATTAAACAAGAAGAGCTTTCTGATACTGAAGATCACATCACGCAAAGAGCCCTGGATGATGCTGCCTCGGAGCTCGTTCCTGCCGGGAGCTTGCTTGTTGTTGTGCGGGGAATGATTTTAATTCATACCTTCCCAGTTGCTAAAACGTTGGTGCCGATGTCTATCAACCAGGACCTGAGGGCGCTCACCCCAAATCGTAAACTCAGCGTAGACTTTCTCGCGTGGTTGCTGCGCGGAACTTCGCGAGAGACGCTTGGGCGAGTAGACAGGGCTGCTCACGGAACGACAGTGCTTCGGACCGAAGACTGGACATCGATGGTCCTGCCCATCCCGCCGCTCGATGAGCAGTCGGAGATTGTCGTTGGTGTTGCCGAGAGATTACGCGCGCTTGATTCCCTAATCTCCGAGGCCGAACGAGCCATAGACCTATTGCAAGAACGCCGAATCGCGCTGATTTCTGCTGCCGTCACTGGTCAGATCGACATTCGGCCTGTAGTCGGAAAGGTGCCCGCGTGAACCTGTATAAAGAAATCAATTTCGAGAACGAGGTCTGCGAGTACCTCTCTGACCACGGCTGGTTGTATGTCGAGCACGACGCTGAGAACTACGATAAGGCTCGGGCACTTTTCCCTGCCGATGTGCTTGCTTGGGTGGAAGCCACTCAGCCGAAAGCCTGGGAAGCCCTGACGAAGAATCACGGCGCTCAGGCCGGCGGCACCCTCCTTGCCCGCCTACGAGATCAGCTCGACCAACGCGGCACATTGGATGTCCTGCGCCATGGCATCGAACTGCTGGGCTTGAAGCAGCCGCTCAAGTTGGCGGAGTTTAAGCCTGCTTTGGCCATCAATCCTGACATCCTCATTCGCTACGCGGCCAACCGTCTGCGGGTGGTCCGTCAAGTCCGCTATTCCCTGCACAACGAGAACAGCATTGATCTAGTCCTATTCCTTAACGGCCTGCCGGTGGCCACCGTTGAGCTTAAGACGGACTTCACGCAGAGCATCAATGACGCAATTGATCAGTACCGTTTCGACCGGCTACCGCGACCGAAGGGACAGGCTCCGGAGGCGCTTCTCTCCTTCCCGAACGGGGCCCTGGTTCACTTCGCCGTGAGCAACAGTGAGGTCCACATGGTGACCAAGCTGGCAGGACCGGCCACCGTGTTCCTGCCCTTCAACCAGGGCGACCATGGAGCGGCTGGTAACCCGGTGAACCCGAAGGGTGGCCATCGCACTGCGTATTTGTGGGAGCAGGTCTGGGAGCGCGAGAGCTGGCTGGAGATCCTGGGCCGCTATCTCATCGCACAGAAGGACGACAAGAAGCAGATCGAGAAGATTATCTTCCCGCGCTATCACCAGCTGGATGTGACGCGTAAGCTCCAGGCGGCCGTGCTGTCCGATGGGCCAGGGGGGAAGTATCTCATCCAGCACTCGGCGGGATCGGGCAAGACGAACTCGATCGCCTGGACCGCGCACTTCCTGGCCGAGCTGCATGACGCGCATCATAAGAAGATCTTTGATTCGGTGTTGGTCGTCTCGGATCGTAACGTCATTGATTCGCAGTTGCAGGAAGCTCTTTTCGATTTCGAGCGGACAAGCGGCGTCGTCGCGACTATCAAGGGGACCGATGGCAGCAAGAGTGCCGAGCTGGCGGCTGCGCTTTCAGGCGACAAGAAGATCGTCGTTTGCACCATCCAGACCTTCCCTTTTGCTTTAGAAGAGGTTCGGAAGCTGGCTGCCGCGCAGGGTAAACGCTTTGCGGTGATCGCTGATGAGGCTCATAGTTCCCAGACCGGCACGGCCGCTGCGAATCTGAGGGCCGTTCTTTCTCCTGAGGAATTAAAAGAACTCGCTGATGGCGGCGAGGTCAGTTCGGAAGACATTCTTGCGGCGCAGATGGCGACGCGGGCTGACGAGGGCGGCATCACCTTTGTCGCGTTTACCGCGACGCCGAAGACCAAGACGATGGAGATCTTCGGGACCCGTCCTGACCCTAAGCGTAAGCCAGCGAACGACAATCTGCCAGCTCCCTTCCATGTGTATTCCATGCGCCAGGCCATCGAGGAGAAGTTCATCCTGGATGTCCTGCGTAACTACACGCCCTACAGCCTGGCGTTCAAGCTGGCGCACGAAGGCAAGGATATGGACGATAAGCAGGTTGAGCGTAGCGCAGCGCTTAAGCGGATCATGGGGTGGGTTCGCTTACATCCCTACAACATCGCCCAGAAGGTCGAGATCGTGGTGGAGCACTTCCGATCATACGTGGCCCCGCTACTCAACGGTAAGGCTAAGGCCATCGTGGTGGTCGGTAGCCGGCTGGA
>JAJXVO010000368.1 GCA_021782105.1 bacterium | reverse complement strand
TTGAAACGCCTTCCGCTGCAGACCGGGCAGGGAACGAAGACGTCGGACAGGAACTGCATCTCGACGCGCTCGTAACCCAGCCCCTGGCAATGGTCGCAGCGGCCGTCGCCGCTATTGAAGGAGAAGCTGGAGGCGGTGAATCCCGCGGCCTGGGCTTCCGGGGTCGCGGCATAGAGCTCCCGGATCAGTTCCCAGGATTCGGTGTAAAGGGCGGGATTCGAACGCGGCGTGCGGGAGAGCGGAGATTGGTCGACGAGGATGACCTCGGCGAGCGGCAGGTCGGTGGTGATGCTTTCGAACGTCGCGGGGTCCTCGGCGTATTCGCGGCGCACGACCTGCATGCCCTGATGGATGACGTGACTGAGCAGGGTCGACTTGCCTGACCCCGACACGCCGCTGAGGCAAACCAGGCGCCGAAGTGGAATATCGAGCGAAAGTGCGCGCAGATTGTGTTTCGTCGCGCCGCGGATCCTCAGCAGCGGAAACTCGGATGTTGCCTTCCCTGCGAGTTCGACCGGCCTGCGCCGGGTGGGAGTGTCGATCCGGAGACGGCCCGAGAGGTAGGCGCCGGTGAGGCTGTGGCGGTCGGCGAGCAGGCGTGGGACCGGGCCCTGGAACATGAGATGTCCGCCCTTGGCCCCGGGTTCAGGTCCGAGTTCGACGACATGGTCGGCGGCGCGGATCATCGATTCGTCGTGTTCGACGACGACCACGGTGTTGCCGGCGCGGGTGAGGCTGCGGATGATCCCGACCAGGCGATCGATGTCGCGCGGATGAAGTCCGACGCTGGGCTCGTCGAGGACGAAGAGCGTGTCCACGAGCGAGGTGCCGAGGCAGGAGGTGAGGTTGACGCGTTCGACCTCACCTCCGGAGAGGGTCTTCGAGGGGCGGTCGAGGGACAGGTAACCGAGGCCGACCTGGTCAAGGTAGCGCAGGCGGGTGACGATGGCGTCGAGCGCGATTCGACCGGCGTCGGCAGGGAGGCGGCCTGCCCCCGAGCGCCCGGCGGCGGCGTGGGTGCGCAGGAGCCCGAGCAGCGCGTCGACGGGAAGTGAATACAGGTCGGGCAGGGTGCGTCCCTGCCAGCGCCAGCAGAGGGCCTCGGGTTGGAGGCGGGCGCCGCGGCAGTCGGGGCAGAGATTGTAGGAGCGATACCGCGACAGGAAGACGCGGACATGCATCTTGTAGCTGTTCTTCTCGAGCCAGCGGAAGAATCCCTTCAGGCCGTACCAATACTGCGGCCAGGTCTTGCCGTTTTCCTCGCCGTAGCCTGGCTCGCCCTCGATGACGAAGGCGCGATCCTGGGCCGGAAGGTCGTCGAACGGGACGTCCATCCGGAGGCCGCGACGGCGGGCGAACTTGCGGAGGTCGTCGAGGCATTCCCGATACACCTCGCCCTCCCAGCACTTCACGGCGCCCTGGTCCAGGGAGAGTCCGGTATTGGGCATCGCCAGGCGATAATCGATGTCGATGACCCGCCCGAAGCCGCGGCAGCGCGGGCATGCGCCGATCGGCGAGTTGAACGAGAAGAGGCCGGGCGAGGCGGGGCGGAAACGACGGTCCGTGGAGGGCGAGTGAAGTCCGCGCGAGTAGCTGCCGACCGTGGCGAAGGTGTCCCCGCGTTCCGTGGCGGGCACGAAGAGGTGGACCTGGCCCTTTCCGAAATGCATGGCGGTCTCCGCGGCCTCGAGGAATCGCGCCTCGTGCTCGCGCGTCACCGGCAGGCGGTCCTGGGCGACGAACACCTGAGTTGCGTTCGCGGCCTCGAGCAGTGCCTGCGCCTCCTCGATGCGCGCCCCAAGCCAGTTCTCACCGTCCACGGGGACAAGGAGGCGCAGGTAAGCCTGGCCGCGAAGGTTTGCCAGAATCTCGGTCCAGCTGAGGTTGCCGGGCTTGTCGACGCGGAACGCGATGACCGTCGTCTGGCCGGGCACGGCGGCCAGCGCCTTGGCCCAGATCGTGTGGGGATTGTCGTCCTCGACCTTCTCGCCCGTCTTTGGATCGAAACACTCCGCGGCATGGCTGAACCATACTTTGAAGTAGTCGGTCAGCTCGGTCATCGTGCCGACGGTGGACCGGGAGGTCTTCACCGTGTTGGTCTGCTCGATGGCGATGGACGGCCGAATGTTTTCGATGCGGTCGACCTTGGGCTGGTCGAGCAACTCCAGGAACTGGCGCGTGTAGGCGCTGAAAGTCTCCACGTAGCGGCGCTGGCCCTCGGCATGCAGCGTGTCGAATACGAGCGAGCTCTTCCCCGAACCGCTCAGGCCCGTCACGGCAATGTACGCCCCGAGCGGGAGATTGAGATCGAACCCCTTCAGGTTGTTCTGCCTCACGCCGCGAAGGCGGATGCACTCGGGAGGGGACTGCCGTTGGACTGGAGCTTCGCTTACCACGCGTCCACCGATGATCAGGAGGGTCCGGAACGCAAATCCGTCTTTGGCGCTCCGTCGGAATGCTCCCAAATTCCACTTGAAACACTGCGTGGCTGAGTCGCATCCCCCTGATGGATTGGCCACGAAAAACGCAGAGTTGCCGACACAGATCGGAGCGCGCTTATAAGCGCACGCAACGCAAAGCCGACGCCCCTGGAATCTTGTGTTTTTCGTGGCGATTCAATTCAGGAGGTCGACCGGCCTCGCGGCTGAACAGGCTCTTGCTCGGAAAACACAAATTGGGTGGGGAGAGTCGCGCAGAGGGTATCCGCTTTTTCGATGGTCAATCGGGTTTCCAGGGCTAAGGTCGGGCGGTCCCCCGAACTCCTGCCACCCATCGCGAAATGAGCTACGAGATGAACGACCTGCTCGACCTGATGGTCGAGCAAACCGCGTCGGACCTTCACCTTCAGGTCGGCCAGGCGCCCTGCCTGCGAATCAGCGGCAGCATGACCCCGATCGACGGCCCGGTGCTGACTCCTGCCGACACGGAGCAGCTGATGCTCTCAATCACGCCGGATGTCCACGTCCAGAACACGAAGCTCAACGGCGGCGCGGACTTCGGT
>JAJXVO010000367.1 GCA_021782105.1 bacterium | reverse complement strand
GCCGGCGACGCCAGGACCTTCTCCGAGTCCGGCCTCGTCTCCGCCCGGTTCGTCGACAACGCCCACGCGCCCACCGAACGCTATCCGCTCAACCCGAACGGCTCGCCCTTCGGCCTCACCGCCCTGTGCAACCGCGACGGCCGCGTGACCATCCTCATGCCGCATCCCGAGCGCGTCTTCCGCACCGTGCAGATGAGCTGGCACCCCGACGACTGGTCCGGGGATTCCCCCTGGATGCGGCTCTTCAGAAACGCCCGCAAGTGGGTCGGCTGAACCGGAGACTCCCGCCCATGCTCCCCTACGCTCCACGCCCCGAGCGCACTTGGTGCGCCCGCTTCACTTCCTTCGCGGTCCTCGCCTGCGTCCTCGCCGGGCCGTCCGCGCTGCGGGCGACGATGAAGGGCCTCAACCAGATCGTCACTCCCGACATCCAGACGGAGGGCCTGCTCTCGATCAGCGGGCAGCTGCAGGACAGCCGCATCGGCAACAGCCAGCAGGCCCAATTTGAGCTCGGCCTGACGCCGCGCTTTGAGGTGGCGTTTTCCCAGGGACTCAATCCGCGTGAGGAGATTTTCGGCACCGAGCTGAACCTCCTCCAGAAGGGCCCCCACCTGCTCTCGATCGGCGCCGTCAACTGGTCCTCGCGCGGAGGCGGCGCGAGCCCGGTCGCGGAGTACGGCTACTACACCGACACCATCCACCTGATCGGGGGAGCGATCCGCCAGGATCGCCGCACGGAGGGCATCCTCGGTTTTGCGTACCAGGTCACGGAGCGCCTTCAGCTGGCATTCGATTACCAGTCGGGCCCGGGCAACTCGGTTACCGCCGGCTTCACCTTCAACCTCACCAAGGACCTCCAGGTCAACCCGGCGCTCTACGTGGCCAACACCCGCCCGCACCGCTCGATGGGCTACGTTGTAGTGACGTGGAACCTACCGGTCTGGAAGCCCAGGACGACCGTGCCCTGACCGGGGCGCGCCGACGGCGTTCACTCCGCGAAATTCATGTCGCACGACCACGGCCACTCCCACAGATCCGATCACTGCGCCTGCTCCGAGGTCGGCGACGCGCACACCGCTCATGATCACGCCGGACCCAGCGCCTGCGGCTGCAGCCACGACGAATCGCCCTGGGAGACACGGAGCCTGATCCTCTCCGGCGTTCTGGTCGCCGCGGGTCAGACCGCCCAGTGGGGCGCGCGGCTCGCGTCGACCTGGTCCGCGACCATCTATGCAGCTGCGATTCTTGCGGGCGGCTGGTTCCTCCTTCCCAAGGCCTGGGCGGCGCTGCGGCGACTTCGGCCCGACATCAACCTCCTGATGGTGCTGGCCGTCGTCGGCGCAACCTACATCGGCGATTGGGCGGAAGCCGCGTCGGTCGTGTTCCTCTTCGGAGTGGCCGAGTGGCTCGAGGGCTGGGCGGACCGGCGTTCGCACCGCGCCATCGAGGCGCTGCTCGACCTGTCCCCAAAACTCGCCCTCGTGCACCGCGATGGCGCGTACGTCGAGGTCGCGGTGGAAGACGTCGGCGTCGGCGAAACCGTGTCTGTGCGCTCCGGCACCAACATCCCGTTGGACGGCGTTGTCGTGAGCGGATCGTCGTCCGTGAACCAGGCGCCGATCACCGGCGAATCGATGCCGGTCGACAAGAGGCCGGGCGACCCTGTTTTCGCGGGAACGCTGAACCAGGAGGGCTCGCTCGAGATCCGCGTCACCCGGGCGGCAGGCGACACCACGCTGGCCCGGATCGTGCACCTGGTTGAGGAGACGCAGGGACGGAAGGCCCCGTCCCAGCGCTTCGTCGACGCATTCGCGCGGCGCTACACGCCCACGGTCACCGTGCTCGCCCTGCTCGTCTTTCTGCTGCCTCCCCTGTTCTTCGGCGGCAGCTGGACCGAGTGGCTGTACCGCGCCTGCGTCCTGCTGATCATCGCCTGCCCCTGTGCGCTGGTGATCTCGACTCCCGTGAGCATCGTGGCGGGAATCACGGCCCTGGCCCGGCACGGCGTGCTCGTGAAGGGCGGTGAACACCTCGAATCGCTGGGCCGGCTCAAGGCGATCGCCTTCGACAAGACCGGCACCCTCACGCAAGGCACGCCGACCGTGTCGGAGGTCATCCCGCTCGGATCCCGAAACGCCTCCGAAATCGTGAGCCTCGCCGCGGCGATCGACGACCACTCGCCGCATCCGATCGCCAAAGCCCTGGTCGCCCACGCGAAAGCCGCCGGCATCGCCTTCCCCCGCTCGTCCGGCTACCAGAATCTCGCCGGACATGGCGCCGTGGGCCTAATCGACGGGCACGAGTTCTTCGTGGGCAACCACAGCCTCGCCCATGAATTGGGACTCTGCTCCGCGGAACTCGAACGCCGCATCGAGGCGCTCGAACAGACCGGCAGCACTGTCGTCGTCGTGGGGCATCGCCCGCACGACGCCTGCGCCGGCGAGGTCCTCGGGCTGGTCGCCATCGGCGACTCCTTGCGCTCGGAGGCTGCTGAGACGGTTTCCGGACTCAGGACGGCGGGCGTAAAACATCTCGTCGTCCTCAGCGGCGACAATCAGCACACCGTCGATGCCATCGCGGCGAAGGTCGGGGTCGACGAGGCCTACGGCGATCTCCTGCCGGCCGGCAAACTCGAGGCGATGGGACGCCTTCGGGACCGTTACGGGTTCGCCGCGATGGTCGGCGACGGTGTCAACGACGCCCCCGCCCTCGCCGCCGCCACCCTCGGCATCGCCATGGGCGCCGGAGGCACCGACGCTGCCATCGAGACTTCCGACGTGACGCTGATGAACGACAACCTGCACACGCTGCTCGACGCCGTCCGCCTCGGCCGCCGCACCCTGGCAATCATCCGCTTCAACATCGGCTTCGCGCTGGCCCTCAAGGCGCTCTTCCTCGTCCTCGCGGTGACGGGCCACGCCAACCTCTGGATGGCCATCGTCGCCGACACCGGCGCCACCCTGCTCGTCACGACCAATTCCCTGCGCCTGCTGCGCACCTGATTTCGCACA
>JAJXVO010000366.1 GCA_021782105.1 bacterium | reverse complement strand
AGGAGCGCCTCTCCCAGTCCGCCCTTTACTACGAGGCGACCCAGGTCTCCGAGGAAGAGGCCCGCGCCGCGTTCGAATGGCTCAAGAAAAAGGGCATGCGATTCCATCTGGGAACCGACGAGGCCACCGAGCTCACGGAAAAACAGCTGCTCTGGCAGTGCCGCACCTACATCGCCGCGCTCCGAATCGCGGACACCTTTGGTTGCGACACGATCGGCATCCAGTACCAGCAGGGACTCAAGGATCTCCTTCCCGCCTCCGACCTTGCCGAGGGCCTGCTCAACAACTCCGAACGTCCGCCGGTTCGCAACGCCGCGGGCCGCGCCATCCGACCGGGAGCCCCGCTGCCTCACTTCAACGAGGTCGACGAATGCTCCGGCCTCGACGGTCTCCTGACCAACCGCGTGCACGGTGCGCTCGGTCAGCCGGTCGAGACCACGCTCCACGACCTGCGCTGGGGCGATCCCGACCGCAGCGGCACCACCGACGAGTACGTCTGGGTGTTCCTGATCTCCGGCAGCGCGCCCGCTGCGCATCATATCGGTGGATACCGCGGCACGGAGTCCCTCCGGCAGCCGCCCATGTATTTCCGCCTCGGCGGCGGCACCGTCTGCGGCATCGCCAAGCCCGGCGAGATCGTCTGGAGCCGCATCTTCGTCCAGGACGGCCGCCTCAAGATGGACCTCGGCCGCGCCAAGGTCATCGAGCTTCCCGCCGAGGAGACCGAGCGCCGCTGGCGCGAGACCACGCGGCAGTGGCCCATCATGCATGCGGTCACCTACGGTGTCTCCCGCGACCAGATGATGGCCCGCCACAAGGCGAACCACATCCAGGTGGCCTACGCAAAGGATGCCGCCTCGGCGGACCTCGCCCTTTATACGAAGGCGGCCTTGGCGCGTGAACTCGGCCTGGAGGTCAGCCTCTGCGGCACCCGCGCCGACGGCCGCCCGTTCTGAGCCCGCACCGCTGTCACCGCCTCACGCGCCGATTCGACCCATGAGTTCCGACCAAGCGCTCGCGTCAGAGTTGGTCAGGCTCTCCCGCGATCTCGGCCGCGAGGACAGGTCGCTCGCAATCCTGGGCGAAGGGAATGCCTCCGCCCGGATTTCGGACGACGAGTTCTGGGTGAAGGCCAGCGGCCAGTCGCTCGCCACGCTCACCTCGCGTGGTCTCTCCCGCTGCCGGTCGGCGGGCCTGCTCGCCCTCATGAAGGGCAGGGCGCCCGCGGACTCTGTCGTCGGCGAGGCGCTGCTAGGCGCGCGCGCCGATGTCTCCGGTCCCAAGCCGTCCGTGGAGTCGATGTTTCACGCCTGGCTGCTCACGCTCCCCGGCGTTTCGTTCGTGGGTCACACCCATCCTGTGGCGGTCAATGCCGTGCTGTGCTCCTCCAAGGCCCGCCAGTTCGCGGGCCGCCGGTTGTTTCCGGACGAGGTCGTGTGCTGCGGCCCCGAGTCGGTCCTGGTCCCCTACGCGGACCCCGGCCTGCCCCTGGCGCGCGCCATCCGTACCCGCGTCGAGGCCCACCGCCGCCGGCTCGGCTGCGTGCCACGCCTGATCCTTCTCGAAAATCACGGGCTCATCGCCCTGGGCGCGACGTCCAGGGCCGTGCTCGCCTCGACGCTCATGGCGGTGAAGGCCGCCGAAATCTTTCTGGGCGCCGCCAGGCTCGGCGGACCCCGGTTTCTCCCGCACGCCGAAGTGGTCCGCATCGCGGGCCGTGCCGACGAGCATTATCGCCAACGCGCCCTCGGTCTCCTCCCATGATCCGCTCAGGCATTCTTAATCCCCACGTCCTCTCCCTCGTCGCCCGCGTGCGACACACCAACACCCTCGTCATCGCGGATCGCGGCTTTCCTTCGTGGCCCGGCCTCGAGACGGTCGATCTCTCGCTGGTCGACGATGTGCCGACCGTCGCCCAGGTGGTCTCCGCCCTTCTTGTCAATTGGACCGTTGGCCGCGCCTTCATGGCCGAGGAGTTTCTGAAGGTGAACCCCGCGGGCTCGCGCGAGCGCATCGCCGCGCTCCTCGGGTCGGCACCCTGCGAATTTGAGCCGCACGTCCAGTTCAAGCTGCGGGTTCCGCGGTCAGTCGGCCTGATCCGCACCGGCGACACGACCCAGTACGCGAACATGATCCTCGAGTCCGCCTGAGCCCCCGATGACTCTCGCCCGGAAACCTCAGCCCCGCCGCCGGACAAGCCCAGGGAGCGTCGTCTGCGCAGCCGTCGACTGCGGCGCCACCAGCGGACGGGTGATCGTCGGCCGGTGGTCCGACTCCGGTCTCCACCTGGAGGAGGTGCATCGGTTTCCCAATGGATTTCACTCGATCGGCGGCCGCGACTACTGGAATTTCGCCGGCATCTGGGAGCAGATTCGCGCGGGCCTTTCCGAGGCGGCGCAGCGTTTCCCGAGCCTCGCCTCGGTCGGCGTCGATTTCTGGGGAGTGGACCACGCCCTCGTCGACCGCACGGGCCGCCTGGTGTATCCGGTGCATGCCTACCGCGACACCCGCACCGAGCCGGGCCGCCTGCGGCTCGAGCGACGCGGGATCCCTGCGCTCTACCGCGCGACCGGCATCCCGAATCTCTTCTACAACTCAAGCCTGCAGCTGGAGGAATCGCTCCGCAGCCATCCGGGATTGCGCTCGGTGGCCAGGCGCTGCCTGTTCCTGCCCGACTATGTGAATTTCCTCCTCAGCGGGGTCATGGCCGCCGAGGTGTCGATCGCCAGCACCTCGCAGCTTCTTTCGGTCAAAGGGCTGCGCTTTTCCGATGTTGCCCTGCGACGTTTCGGCGTGCCGCGTTCGTGGTTCCCCCGCGTCCAACGTGCGGGCGGCGTGCTCGGACCGGTCCGCAGTCTTCCGGGCCTCGAACGCGTGAACGTGGTTTGCGTGCCCGGACACGACACCGCCTGTGCCTATGCGGCCATGCCGGCCTCGGAGCAGGGTGGGGATCTGTTCCTGAGTTCCGGCACCTGGTCGCTGGTCGGCTGCGAGAGCGACCAACCGTTGCTGTCCGAC
>JAJXVO010000365.1 GCA_021782105.1 bacterium | reverse complement strand
CTGCTGCTCTCGACCACCCAGGCTGTCTTCTTCTGGCGCCTCCTGGTCCGCCAGCTGGTCATGAGCGTCGTCCGGGGCTCCGCCATGAGCTGGCAGGGCGATTGGTTCCGTTTCCTGCAGACACCCGCACCGCTCGCCGGACACTGGGGGCTCGCCTGGGGCCCGCTCGGCTCCCCAGGTGCATGGTCTGTGGCAGCCACCGCGCTCGCCGCCCTGCTCACCCTCGCCTTGGTCATCGGATTGGGGCTGGTCGCGAGCCGTGCCATGCGCCGCTCCACGACCAGGAGCCAGGCCTCCGACCCGGCCTTCATCACGTTCGCCACACTGGCCGCGTTCGGCTCGGGTTTCCTTGCCCAGGATGCCGCGATGCACCTCGTCGGAAACCCCTGGGCCGGAGCCAAGGCGCTCTCCTACGGTTACCCCTGCCTCACCTTGCTCGTCGCGGGTGTATTCATTTTGCCAGGTCCGAGGCTTCGCGCGCTCGCCTGGCTCCGGCATGTCCTCGGCGGCGCCGTGCTTGCCTGGCTGGCCACCCAGGCCGCCTTTGCCCTTTACCACGTCGCACGCGCCCCCTCGGGAGACACGTTCTTTGTCTACGGCGAACCTCAGCATCGCAGCGCCAAATCGGTGGGCTTCGACCCCGAGTGGCGAAACTTCGCCCAGCCGCTCGAGGCAACGCATGGCGCAGTCGTGTGGAGTTTCCAGCCGCTGGTCTGGGAGTCCGAACTGTTCAAGGCCAGCTTCGGCGATTCGGCGGACCTGATTCCGCTCATGTCGATCGACCACTATCGCACGGAACGGCTGATCGACGCGCCGGAATCCGATTCCCTGCCCTTGCCCGCCTACCTCCTCGTCGACCGGGGCTTCTGGGGCGATGCCCTCAAACCCGGCGAAGACGTCGTCATGCAGACCGGCCGGACCCGCCTCATCCGCCTGCCCACCGACGCCTGGAGCGGTCCTCACCTGCTCGGCGTCCTATCCGAGGGAGCATCAAGGCTGTCCCATCTCGCCCACCCCGTGTCCCTTCCCTGCGAACTGTGGCTCTATTCGCCCGGGCCACAGACGCTGCGCCTTGCCTTTGCGGGCTCCGCGCCCGCGATCGTCGCTGCAAAAACACCCCGCACAGACCGGCAGCTCTGGCGAAGCCGGATCGCCCCGGGCGATGAGCGCACCGTGCCGCTCATGCGCGGAATCAACGTCCTCCGCCTCACCACACCGCCCCCCGCCAAAGGACTCCAGCTTTCGAGCGTCCAATGGACCGACTCCCGGGGCTTGAACGAAAGCCAACGAAGGTAACGAAAAGCGCCCAGATAGTCAGGGGCAGCAGGCCGGCACCGCAGTCGGGATATCAGCCATTTCGGGCTTTCCCCGACCTTATCCTGCCAACACTTCGGACGCTACCCCCTGAATCGAATCGCCACGAAAATCACGAAGTTTCAAGGGCACCGGCTTTGCGTTGCGTGCGCCTATAGGCGCGCTCCGATCAGAGTCGGCAACCCTGGCGCCTTTTTGCGTTTTTTGTGGCCATTACCTTCAGGGGGTTCGGTTGCGCCGCGGCCGCTCTGGGTCTCTGTGGTTCAACCGCGGCATTTTGGGTTCATCAGCCTGGCTCAAACGGACGTCGCCCGTCGCGGTTTCGGCTTTTCGGAGCCGCCACTAGGGCTAGCGTGGGCCGCATGGGTCTGACCCTTCACATCGGCTTCGACTTCTGGGGCGCCGGCAATCTCGGCGACGATCTCATGCTGGCCGGCTTCCAGGAGTGGTTGCGCGCGCGACGCCCGGAGTGGCGGATCTCCGCCCTCTGCGCCCACGACGTCGCTGCGATGCGACTGCGATTCCCCGGTATCCGCTGGTTTTCCGCCGACCCCGATTCCCGTGCCGAGGCGCTCCGCCAGGCTGACGCCTGGGTCGGCCTGGGCGGAGGCGTGTTCCAGATTGAAGTGGGAACCTGGATACTGGATCAGATGCTCGCCGACATGACCGCGGCGCGCGCCCGCGGCCTGAAGACCTTCCTCGTCGGCGTCGGCGTGAACAACCGCGCGGCGCTCGAGACCGACCAGGCGCGCCGCATCCATGAACTCGCAGAGGCCATCTGGCTGCGCGACAGCGCCTGCCTCGACATGGCCCTGTCCTGCGGCTTCTCCGCCGGGAAGACCCACCTCGGCGCGGATACCGCCCATCTCCACTGCGCCACCGCGCCCACGCCCCCACTCAGGGAAGGCACGGCCTTCGTCATTCACGCGAGTCCGACAGACGTCGCCGAATCCGCCTTCCTCGAGGCCGGCCCGCGGGCCCGGCGACCGGGCACCTGGGTCTGCCAGGAATACCGCTCCATCCCGGACTCCGAGCTGCTGCTCCACCAATCCGCCTCACCCGAATTCCAGTCGGCCCTGCCGCTCCTGCGACCCTCGTACCCGACGGCCACGGTCGCCGAGCTCCACGCCGCCGTCGCAGGCTGGCAACGCGTGGTCAGCAGCCGGTTTCACACAAGCCTCGCAGCCGCCTGGGCCGGCGCAGCGGTTGCGATCTTCGAACGCAACGACAAGCTGCGCGCAATCCGCGAGGATCTCGGCTGCGAGCGCTGCGCACGCCTCAACGACGCCGACGAGCTCGCCCGCGCGCTCGAGTCCGCCCGACCCGTCGCGCGCTCCAGACTCGACGCCTGCCTCGACCGCACCGAGCGCATGATGCACGAGTTTGTCTCCGCGCTCTGATGGACCCGGAAACAGAGGAAAATGAACAGGGATGAAAGGGATGAACGGGATCGGGAATCCACATCGTGTCCGCATCCCTTTCATCCCTTCCATCCCTGTTAAAATTCTCCACACCGGTCTGTCGCCGAAATCCTTCTCGATTCCCACTTCTCGCTCCTCGATTCTTTTCTCCGCATGAAGCTCTATAGCTCCAAGCCCCAGGCCTCGATCACCATGGGGATCTCGCCCGCCCTGCGGCAGCTGCTCGCACACACGATCGCGGCCTTCCGGCCGGGTGTGGTGATTGAGAGCGGAACCTACATCGGCCTCGGATC
>JAJXVO010000364.1 GCA_021782105.1 bacterium | reverse complement strand
CCACCGCCCGCAGACGGAAACCCATGCCTTCAACAACCTCCGAATCCCAAACCCTCGCCCTCACGCCGGACAACCTGTGGACGACACCAGAACAGTGCCTCGCGTCGGCGCTGTTCTCGTCCGCCCTGGCCGCGCTCGGCCTCCTCACAGTCCTTTCACGCGATTTCGCGTACGACTGGCAACCGGTCTCGAATGCGCTGCCCTATCGGACGGCGACCGCCGTGCTGTGCGGCCTGTTCATGATGGCCTTGGCCGCAGCGCTGCTCATACGTCGCACGGAGGACCTGGCCGCTCAGCTTCTCCTGCCGTTCCTGCTCGTCTGGTTCGCCCTCAAAGTGCCGGCGGTGATCGCGGTCCCGAACATCGAAGACGTCTGGCTCGGCCTGGGAGAGATCGGCATGCTCCTCGGCGGCGGTTGGGTTCTGTTTGCACGTCTCGCGTGCATCGACCGGTCGACGCTCCTCGGCCGCCTCACCGGCGGCCCGGGACTCCGGATCGCGCGGATCCTCTTTGGCGTGGCGATCATCCCGGTGGGACTCGGACACCTCTGCTACGCGGACGTCACCGCAAGCCTTGTACCCGCCTGGCTGCCCTTTCGTCTCGGACTCGCCTACCTCACGGGCTTCGGGCAGATCGCCTGCGGCCTGGGCCTGGCATTTTCGATCTTCCCGCGCGTGGCCGCCTGGGCCGAGACGACGATCTTGACGCTCTTTGCATTCCTGGTCTGGGGTCCCGGCAGCTGGTTTTCGCCAATTCCGAAGCTCGCCGGCACGCCCTCCGGCCCGCGTTTTCCACTCACCGCCTTCCTGATCACCTGTCTGATCGCCGCCTCGTCGTTGCTCATCGCCAGCACCCTGAAGCCGAAACGCCGGTCAACGACTTGAGCCCCCCTCGTGCGCCCCAAGCGTCACCCTCTCATTCTGTGGAGCAAGGATATCCGGCGTGCTACCAATGCGGCGCAGCCAGGCATAGTACGGTGCGGGAGCACCGACGAAGCCTGGCGGAGAGGGAGGGATTCGAACCCCCGGGAGTCTTGCGACCCCAACGGTTTTCAAGACCGCCGCAATCGACCACTCTGCCACCTCTCCGTGTCAGCGTTCTGCGTTGGCGGGAACTTTTCCGTCCCGCCGACCGAGTGCAAGCAAATCAGCTGGATTCCCCAGATCCACTCTGACCGACAGACGCATCCGGATTCGCTTGGTCCGAGCCGGACACCTACGAATTAATCGGAGGAATCGTGATTCCACTGTGGGAAGTTCGGCCATTTCCGAACCTTAGAATGCAGTGGCACGACACCGCCCTCGGAGGCGAGGCACGTCGAAGACCCTGAGCGGAGTCGAACGAGTCCCGCGTCCAGAGGTTTCGGAATCCGAAACCGCCTCGACGTAATATCGAGCCCCGCCCGTTTCCGCTGGGGTGGGACGGAGCCTCTGCCCCGGCATTGCTCAAAACCAAATGCTGGCCGCTCAGGACCTGCCGGCGCGGCTACACGCCATAGCGACCTTGGTCAGCGACCAGCGTGCGCATTCGCCCAAGCCTCGCCTTTCGGCGTCCGGCGCCAGGCGAAGTAGGCGTCGAGGGTCTCGAGATCCTTGAGGTTCGCCACCCCGCCGACACGAGGCGCATCGGTGAAGTGAAGCACCTTCGCGGCGCGCGCAGTGAACGCCGGCCATTCAGGCAGGCTCGGGCCGTTGGGATTGCCCGTCTTCACGAAATTCGTCCAGTACGTCGCCATATCGTCGGAGAGCGTCTGATCGGCTGCGCTCCAGGGAAGGTCCGGCGATTGATTCAGGTGTTGGAAGACGTAGACCATTTCCTCCGAGTGCACGGCGCCGATGGCCTTTTTCCAATACAGCTCCGGCGACCGCGGCGGAACGTGGGCGAAGTAATACATGTAAACCTTCCCCTTGCCGTGCACGGCCTGCAGGCGCGCCCAGGACCAGGTGCCCCAGGCGAAACCGGCATCACGCATCAGATCCATGCTCGATTGACGCCACGCGTCGGGAGTCGCCGGATACCGTGCGAGGATGCGGTCAGCGAAGGGACCGAAGCGCTGCCGGACGCTTGCGACGTACGCGGCCTCGGACGGCGGACTTCCAAAGAGGGCGCCCTCATCCGAGTTGGTTCCGATGAGCACAGGCGTGTCGTTGAAACGCCCCTGTTGATAAAGCCTGTAAGGATCGCCCGTGATCACGTAGCCATCCTGAACCGGCCAGAATTCGCCAGGCCCGCCCGCCGCATTCTGGATCGCAGTCGCCGGAAGCTTGCGCAGCTCCGCGAGCGAACTGGCGCCCAGGCGCTTCATGAACGCAGCGCCATCCCGCTCGGCATTGGCCAGGGTCTGGACATTTTCGCCGGGCGCGGGCGGCGTGCGCGTCGGGCCCATCGAGCCGCCGCTCTCAGAAATCACGCCTTGGAACAGGCCGTGCGCGAGCGGCGAAGCCGCGAGCATGCTCACGGAGATGCCGCCGGCGGACTCGCCAAAAATCGTCACGCGATGTGGGTCGCCTCCAAATGCGGCGATGTTGTCGCGGACCCATTTCAGACCCGCGATCTGGTCGAGCAGGCCGTAGTTCCCGGAGACGTGTTCCGGCGATTCCGCGCTCAGTTCGGGCAGCGCCAGAAAGCCCATCGGACCGACCCGGTACGCGATGCTTACGACCACTACGCCGTGCTTCGCGAGTTCTGCGCCGCTGTAGGAACGCATCGCCGTCGACCCCGACGTGAAACCGCCGCCGTAGATCCACACCATCACCGGAAGCGCCTGCTTCAGCGACGTCGCGGGCGTCCAGACGTTCAGGTAAAGGCAATCCTCGCTTGCATGCAGCGGCCCCATCCAGGCCTCGAGGTGCTGCATCGGCGACGCCGCAAAGGAGTCGGCATGCAGGATACCCGACCAGTCGGCGGCGGGCTGTGGCACACGCCAGCGCAGTGCCCCGACCGGCGGCGCGGCAAACGGTATGCCGAGATAGACCGTCAGCCCATCCTGACTCGTGCCCTGAACCCAACCGTTGTGGACATGGATCGGTGCTGGCGCG
>JAJXVO010000084.1 GCA_021782105.1 bacterium | reverse complement strand
TCCCCTCCCGCCGTCCTGCTTATGCAGTGATAGTACGCCTCCTCTTCCTTTGCATCCAGCTTCAGTCTCGGTCGACGCATTAAATCTCTTTTACTTTATTGAGCGGCAACGTCAATCATTTTTGCCTTTATTCAGCCTGTCCCTGTTTCTTGGGTGTTCTCTCTGTTTGCTTCTTTCCACGAATTATCCCCGAGGTGAACGATTCATCGCTCTCGAATCCGCGGTAACTGGCGGAGGTTTCGTTCCCTTCTTCCGTTTCACTCAACCCCCAAACGTAGGGTCATAGCGGAAGTCGGAAGGAAGAGATCGCCTCACGGGGTCACTTCGGATGAATCGGGGATCACCAGCTTCATGCCGGGCTGCAACGGACGTTCCCCGCGCAGCAGTTCGTTGTTCGCCGCGTAAATCCAGCTCCAGCGTTCGGTCGTGCCGTATAATTTCTTGGCGATCTTCTCCAACGTGTCGCCTTGCTGAACCACGTAAGTCCGCAGTTTCGGCACCGCCATTGCCGGGTTCGCACCCGCCGCCTCTGCCACCGCTCCTGAACGCGGGTTGTGCGCCTTCAAGAGCACCATCGTCGAACCGTCCGCACCCACTTTCGCCACCGTCGGCGCCGCGCTGCCCATCGACGCCGCACCGCTGACCATGCCCTCGCGCAAGGCGCCAAACGAAGACCCCAGGCTCGCAGGCGCTGCCGCGCTCTGCTGCGACAGCACCATCCTCAACTCGTCCTTCGCCGCGGCCACCGACTGCTCTGCCCGGTTGCGCGCCTCCTTTTGCGCAAGCAATTCAGCGTTCAATTGGGAAATCGCCTCGCGCAGCCGACCGCTGTCCGAAGTCAATCCCTGGACCTGGTCGGCCAACGCTCGATTTTCCACCTTCTGAGCATCGAGCTGCCGCTTGAGCGTCTGATTCTCGACCCTCAGGACCGCCGTGTCCCTGCGCGCCGCAGCCTCTCCCTCCCGGGACGCTGCGAGCTGGCGCTTGAGCGCCTCCATCTCGACCAAGCTGCCCTGCGGCGTGCGGATATTTCCCCGCAGAGCCAGCCGCGCCGCGCTCACCCGCAGCGCGCTCAGTTCACGCGTCGCCTCGGCAAGCTGTTTGGTCAACGTCGGCACATCCGCCCCGTTCGCACTCGCGTCCAGCGTCGAGCGCAACGCATCCCCTTCCTTGTGCGCGATCGCCAACTCCTGTTTCAACATCGCCTTGTCGATCTGGAGGTCGAGATTCTCCCTCATCAGCGCGGCGTCCGTCGGAGGAATGCGGCCAAAATGCACGTAGGCGCATCCACTCAGGAGGAGGAAAGGTGCCAGGATCAGTCCGGCGCACACGGGGCGAATAGGCATGGTCAATGGGAGCAGGCTCGGTTCAAAAAAAGGACGATTGCTCCCGTCGCAAGCCGAAGCCTTCTCGCGAGCGCAACCATTCATCACCCACGAGGCAGCTCAATCCCGGGAAAAAACACAAGCCCCACCCACCAGCCCGGCCCCGGTTCTGCCGATCCACACGGGGCCGTTCCGCCCGTCATCCTTGTCGCCCGCCCCTCAGGGAATCCTCAGGGAGGCGCCCATCGGAAGACTGTTCGCACTGCCCAGGATGTCGCGGTTCGCCTCGTAGATTCGGCGCCACTGGTTGGGCGTGCCGTAGTAATGCTGCGATATCTTCGAAAGCGTGTCGCCCGGTCCCACAATGTGCTGACGGACCTCCGGAGCGCTCGCCGGGGCCGGCGCGGCCACGGCCGGGGCAGTCAGCGCCGGCGGAAGCGTGATCGCCGATTGCGCCGCCGCGCTGCCGGGACGCGCAGGGCTCGGATACGCCGAGGACGGCGGCGGCAGCGCCACCGCCAGCTTCGTCTTGAGCTGCGCGTTGTCCTCGGCAAACGCCGTCAGTTGCGCCTGCGTCTGCCGAAGCTGGTCGCGCAGCGAGGTCGTCTCCATGCCCTGAGTGATGGCCTTCGCTCGCAGCTGTGTGATCTCCTGCTGCGCCGCAGTCAGCGCCGAGGCGCGGTCGTTGGCCTCCGCCGTCGCAGTCGCAAGCTGGTCCTTGAGGGAAAGATTCTCCGTCTGCACGGTGCTCAGTTTAGCATCGGAATCCGCCGCCGCCTTCGTCGCGGCGTCGTGCGCCTGGTCGAGATCCTGCTGAAGCAGCGTGTAGCTGCGCAAAGCCGTATCCAATTTGTCCTGAGTGTCGGCAAGCTGAGCCTTGAGGTCCGCGATCGCCTTGTCGCTCGCGGCGGAATCCGCCGCGACCGGGGCCGCCGGAGCGGGCTGCTGCGCCGCGGCTTTTGCCGCAGCCTGAAGCCCGGCGATCTTCTGCAACAGGTCCTGGTTTTGCGCACGCAACAGGTCGACGTCTCGCTCGGCGCGGGCCTCCTTGCTCCGCATCGTGGCGTCCTTGCGAGCCTGGTCCTGGGCTTCGCCCAGCTGCTTGCCAAGCAGGTCGCGGTCCGCCGTGACCGAAGTCACCTGAGCCTGCAGGGAAGCGATCTCCGCCTGCGCCTGGTCGAGCTGCTGCTGCACGGTCGCCACACCCGCATCGGGTTTGGCCGCCACCGCCGTCGCGCCAGCCGCCTGCTCCGCCCGCAGCTTGGCAAGCTCGACTGTCGCGGCATTGAGGCTCTGCACCAGCTGGTCGCGCTCCGTCTTGAGCGCGGCGACCTCATCCGTCGAGGGCGCCGCGGGCTTGGATGCAACCGTTTTGGTGGAATCCGCCGCACGCCCGCACGCGCAAGTGAGGCCGATGAACAGGAGGGAATAGAAGAAGGTTTTCAGAGCCCGCATGATGAAGGGAAAGCCTACAGCGCTTTCGTCGCGAAACAACAGGAAGAAATCGGAAGCCGCGACCGCGTACGACGCCGGTCCGCCCTCACTCGCCCGCCTCGTGGGTCGCCTTGAAGGCCAGCGCCGCCACCGCGCCCCCCGCCAGCTCCGCCACCAGGTAAATCGCAAGTTGGCTCAATTTCGTCAGTCCCATGAGCGTCACTCCCAGCCCCACCGCCGGGTTGAACGCCCCGCCCGACAGTTTGCCCACCGAAGCGGCACCCACCATCACCGTAAAACCTATCGCGAGGCCGTAGAATGAGTTGCCCGCTGTGCCCTTCGCGGTCGCCGTATTCAGCACCACCCATGCCAGCGCAAACGTGTAGAGGAATTCCACCACCAGCGACGTGCCCACCGCATAGTGCGATGGCCCAAAGGTCGGATGCCCCTTGACCGCCGTCACGACCAGCGCCGCCATGACACCCGCCGCCAGCTGCGCGATCCAATACGGCACGACGTCCTTCGTGTCGCACTTGCCGCGCATCCACACCGCCAGCGTCACCGCCGGATTGAAATGCCCGCCCGACACATGGCCGCCGGCAAAAATCATCACCATCAGGACCGATCCGATCGCGATTGGCGCCAGATCCGCTCCGCCGAGGACGCAGAAGCCCACGGTCAGGACGAGGAAGAACGTGCCTATGAATTCGACAATGTATTTTTTCATTACTGGAGGATTGGGGTTACGCCCGCCACCGTAGCCAAGTCGCCGCTCTCTGCAACCATCCCCAACGGACGTGCCCCCCAGCGGGCAGGCCCGCCGCGCGCCCTGGCCCCGTCGGCTCGATCCGCAACTCGCCTTATTCCCGGCGGCTCACAAACCACTCCCGATCCGTAACGTTCCCCTCCCTCGCTTGTTGACCCGGCTCACTCGGCGCCCTGATTCTCCCCGCCTTCATGCAACTGAACCTGCCCTCCTCGGACTTCGCCGGCTACATCTTCGATTGCGACGGGACACTCATCGACTCGATGCCCGTGCACTACCGCGCCTGGGACGCCGCGCTGCGCCAGCGCGGGCTCAAGGAGCCGCTGAGCCAGGATCTGTTTTATTCGCTCGGAGGCGTGCCCACCCGCCGCGTCGCCGAACTGCTCGCCGAGCACTACGGCCTCTCAATCGACCCCGACTATGTCTTCAACCTGAAGGAAGCCCTCTTCGTCGAGATGCTGCCCGAGGTGGCCCTCATCGAACCCGTCGTAGCCTTCGCCCGCCGCGTCGCGAAAAATCGCCCCGTCAGCGTCGCCTCCGGCGGACCCCGCCCCGTCGTCCTCCGCTCCCTCGAACTCGCCGGCATCGCCGACCTGTTCCAGATCGTCGTGACCGCCGACGACGTCGTGCACGGCAAACCTTCGCCCGACATGTTTCTGCTCGCCGCCAAGCTCATGGGTGTGCCGCCCGAGCGCTGCCTCGTGTTCGAGGACGCCGAGCCCGGCATCAAGGGCGCCCTTGCCGCCGGCATGCAGGTCGTCCACGTGCCCAGCCGCAAGTCCGAGGCAGCCTAAGCGCCCCTTCGATGGCGCAGGCCTGCCGCCGCCCTTGCGGCCGCCTCACTCGAGGCCGGTCACCCTAAGACTCGACGGATACTCCACTCGGAATTTCAGCGGAATCTCCCGCGTCTCTCCCGGCTTCAGGTCGAGGCGCCAGACGAGCTTCCCGCCTTCCTCCCGCGTCACCGTCTTCGGCGCCGCGGGCGTGCCGACATCGCTTTCGTCCGGCGCGACAAGCTTCACCTCGATCTTCTCGTTGCGCGAGACCGGCACCGGCTCGCTCACCACCACGCGCTCCGCCGCCGCCTTCGTGTTCGTCAGCGTGATTAGGAATTCATAGCTCACGCGCGTCGTGCTTGAGGTGATACCGACGGTCTCGGTAAACCGGTTCACCAGCCTGCGCTTCACCGCGATCCCGTCGTCGGCCCCGAGCGCGAGCTCAAAGTGCTCTCCCGGCATCACCGTCTTCAGACGGCTCGTGGCCACAAAGGCGTCGCCGAGAAACGCATTCAAGGGCCCCGCCAGCAGAGGATAATCCGTGGTGTTCTTCGCCTTCGCACTGAGGAAGGCCGTCTCGACCAGCTTCGGCGTCACATGATACGACAGGCTCACGGGCAGCTCCGCCGCCGCTATCGAGACCTTCTGCAAGGAGCCGTCCGACTTCAGGGTCGCCGGCGCCGTCACGCGGAAGGTCGCGCTGGTGAGTCCGGGTTGCGCGACGGACGCGGAGGCCGACGTGCTGACGTAATCTCTGCGGATCGCCTGCCGTGAAACTCCAAATGGCGACAGTTGGACTTCATCTCCCGTCTCCACGGCGCCTCCAAACCTGAGATTTTTCTCCATCGACAAACTCCCGATGGGCCGAGGCAGAGGCGGCTGGTACACGTCCACGATCCACGGCGAAAGCTCCGGCGCGCTGCCGCCGCGCGAGGGCTGCGCCGTCGACAGCGTCAGCGCCACGTTCGTCCAATCCTCCCCGGTCGCGTTGCGCACCAGCCCGTAATACCCGAGATCCACCACGGGCTTCCCCGCGCTCAGCCGAGCGTCATAACTCGGCGACCAGGTCGCACCCGTCAGCGCATAGCTGAGCGTGAGGTCGAGCTTGCCCGCCGTCGCCGCGTCAAGCCGCACGACCACGTCCTTCGCGCTTCGCCGCCCCGCCCCGCGCAACTCCGCGAGCGTGCGCTGGCGGGCCTCGATCTTCGCGTCCATGTCGGTCTCCTTTGCACTCAGGTCCTCCCGCTCCTTGGCAATCCGCGTCCGTTGGTCGTCCATGAAGGCCAGCAGCTTCGTCCATTCGTCGATCGTCGTGCGAAGGCCATCCTTTCCCTGCGGCTGCGTCGTCGCCCCGGCGATTTGCCCAAGATACCCGTCCTGCTTGTCCAGGATGCCCTCGCGATCCGCCAGCTGCCCCCGGTCGCGCTGGAGTCCGGCAATCTCGTCCTCAAGCGCCTTGATCCGCCCGCTGGGGGCCGACTCCAACTGTGCCACCTTCACGGATACATCCAGGATCGTCGCCTGCGCGGTGCCGCGCCCCGCAACCCGCAGCGAGGCATCCACCACCTGCACGGGCAGGCCCGAAAACTCGGCCTCGAGCGGCCCCGCCTTCCCGACCGTCACCTCGGCCACGCGGGTGACCACCGCCCGGTCGGCATAGACGGTCACGGCGGTGATGCGGGAGTCCACCGGCGCCGCGGCGGCGCCGATGGAAAGGCTGATCAGGAGCAGACAGGCTTTGGAGAACTTCATGAGGGTCGGGAGTCGGCTGGTTGCGAGCCCCCGCGTTCGCGAGGAGTCTCGATGAATCAGGAACAAAGGAATGGGAGCGCCCCGAAAGATCTTTCAGGACAAGGCCGGGCGCAATCAGCGCGGCTTGAGTTCGGACTGCGAAGATCCGGTACGGACGACCTGCCGCGGACCGCGCGCCGCAGCGCGTTGAAGTTCTGGATACAGCTCCTTCGTGCACTCCGGGCAGATGCCGTGGCTGAACTGCGCCGGCGTGCGGGTGCTCAGATAGCGCTCGAGCTGCGTCCATTCCCCCCGGTCGTCGCGGATCTTTTTGCAGCATGAACAGATCGGCAGCACGCCAGTGAGCGTCTTGACCTCCTCGAGCGCCGCAGCCAGGGCCTTGTTTCGCAGTCGCATGTCGCACAACAGAAGGCCCGCGTACAACGCGACCGTAAACAGCGACGACTCCGCGAGTGAGACGCTCTGGATGACCGGCATGTCGACGTGCAGCAGGCCCATGGCCCGCGCCGTCAACGCCGCGATGCGCAGGCCGTGGAACACCGCGTGGCACGCCAGCACCCCCGCCGGCAGGATCAACCGCTGCACCGACTCCGGCCCCGGATTCCACAGCAGCCGCGCCATGACAAAGGCCACGCCGCCCCACACCACCGAATTCACCGCCATGCGCACCGCCGCCGGCGCGCCGATCTCGAGCAGGCTCGCGAACACCACGACATGCGCGACCACGATCAACCCCATCCGCGACACCGGAATCCTCACCCCGCAAAATATCGAGACCCCACGCAGTGTCAGCAGCAACGCACTCGTCATCACCCCCGTCGCCACCACCGTCGTCAGGCCATAGGCCCCCCACACCCGTATCAGAAAACTGAAGTCCGCGACCGCCATCGCCACCGCACCCAGCGCCCAATACCGCACCGCATGCCGCCTGCCCGACGTCCACCAGATCCCCGCAGTCAGCCCGGCGAGCAGGAGTGCCAGCAGGGTGTCGACCGCGTTGACTGTGACGGCGTCCAGCAACATGGGCTCCAGGGTCTAGGCTCGGGTTTATAAAATACAAGCCAATGGCTTACACAAGTTATTCACAAACTTGCCGCGCAAGCCGACCGCCCCCGCCCCACGTTTTCCCCACTGTCCTCGATTCGGCCGTGCGCAATCCCTCAAAAACGGAACAACCATTATCAATTTCCCGAAACGACTCGCTCTCGACAGGCCGGCAGCCATGAGCGCTACTGATCGTCCCCCGCGACGGCCCCTGGCCCGCATTCGGCCCTCCCTTGCCATCGCAGGCGGATTCCCAAACGCATCTTTACCATGAGCAAGACCATCATTGGCTCCCCCCTTCCCAATCTGCCCTGGGAAGATCGCCCCGCAGGCTGTAACGACGTCCTGTGGCGTTATAGCAATAATCCGGTGATCGGATGGAATCCGACCCCCTCCACGGCCCGCGTCTACAACAGCGCGGTGCTCCCGTACAAGGACGCCTTCGTGGGCGTCTTCCGCGCCGACCACCGCAACGGCCGCGCCAATCTCCACTTCGGCACTAGCAAGGACGGCTTCACTTTCGAGATCCAGGACTCGGTCATTCCTTGGGTCGACGAAAGCGGCAAGCCCAACCCCGTCAGCTACGCCTACGACCCCCGCTTCAGCAAGATCGACGACTGGTACTACGTGACCTGGTGCGACGACATGAAGGGCGCCTCCATCGGCATGGGCCGGACCAAGGACTTCAAGACCTGGATCCGCATGCCCAACCCGCTGATGCCCTTCAACCGCAACGGCGTGCTTTTCCCGCGCAAGATCAAGGGCAACTACTTCCTCCTCAGCCGTCCCAGCGACAGCGCGCACACACCCTTCGGCGACATCTTCCTTAGCGAGAGCCCCGACATGATTTACTGGGGCAAACACCGCCACGTGATGGGCCGCGGCGGCAAGGGCTGGTGGCAGGGCACCAAGATCGGCGCAGGTCCGGTCCCGATCGAAACCACCGAAGGCTGGCTGCTCTTCTACCACGGCGTCTCCGGCACCTGCAACGGCTTCGTCTACAGCTACGGCGCCGCGATCCTTGACATCGACGATCCGAGCAAGGTCAAGTATCGCTGCAGCGACTACCTGCTCACGCCCGAAAAGTCCTACGAGACCACTGGCTTCGTCCCGAACGTCTGCTTCCCCTGCCAGAACTTGTACGACGCCCCGACGGGTCGCATCGCCATCTACTACGGCGCCGCCGACACCTACACCGCCCTGGCGTTCTGCCAGGTCGACGAGGTCATCGCCTACGTCAAGGCGCACAACGAAGCCTTCTGATTCCCTTTGGGTTAGTCGTTTCAAAAGCCCCCGGTCCTCCGGGGGCTTTTTTTGCGGTCCGATCCCACCTGTCACACAATCACACCCCATCTCGTCCTTGGATGTGCGCCCTGAACCCGGCGCGTCATCCATGAAACCACGATTCGACTACGCCAAAGCCGCTCCCGAAGTCCTCCAGGCCCAGCTCGCGCTCTCCCATTTCTCGCGCGACACCGGCCTCGAGCCCAGCCTGCAAGAGCTTGTGAAAACTCGCGCCTCCCAGCTCAACGGCTGCGCCTACTGCCTCGAAATGCACACCCGCGATGCCCGCGCCGCAGGAGAGACCGAGGCGCGCCTGTACCTGCTGCCCGCCTGGCGCGAATCGCCGCTCTATACGGAACGCGAGCGCGCCGCCCTCGCCTGGACCGAGGCCGTCACCCTCGTCGCCGACAGCCACGTGCCCGACGACGTCTATGCGCAAGCACGCGGCCAGTTCTCGGAGGCCGAACTCGTGAAGCTCACCCTCTCCGTCGCGGTGATCAATACCTGGAACCGATTCGCAATTGCGTTCCGCGCCCTACATCCTGTCCCAAAGCCTCCCGCCGCATGAGTGACCGAATCGATCGCAACGCTGTGACGATGACGCCGGAGGACGACTTCGAGTCGCACCGCCGCCATCTGCTCGCCGTCGCCTATCGCTTCCTGTCCTCGGTGTCAGATGCCGAGGACATCGTGCAGGAGACCTACCTGCGCTGGCGGGCCGCGGAGCCGGGTGACATCCGGGACATGCGCGCCTACCTCACGCGAATCGCGGCCCGCCTCTGCCTGGATCACCTCAAGTCCGCCCGGGTGCGCCGCGAACACTATGTCGGCACCTGGCTGCCCGAGCCCCTGGTGGAGCCGTCCGAGCCCGGGCCCGACGACGAAAGTGCCCGGGCCGACGACGTGTCCTTCGCCCTCCTGCTCGCGCTCGAGCGGCTCTCACCCCTCGAGCGCGCCGCGTTCGTGCTGCACGACGCCTTCGGGCAGTCGTTCGATGAAATCGCGGCCACCCTCGACCGCAGCGCCGCCGCCTGCCGGCAGCTGGCGGCCCGCGCGAGGCGCAACCTGCGCGCCAGCCGCCCGCGCTTCACAGTGACGCCCGCCCAGGCCGAGCGCATGACGCAGGCCTTCCTGCGCGCCGTCAACGCCGGGGACGTTGCGGCGCTCACCGAGCTCCTCACCACTGACGCCGTGCTTCGCACTGACAGCGGTGGCAAGGTGCGCGCCTCCCGCCGCGACATCATCGGTCCCGATCGCATCGCGCGCATGTTCGTGTCATTGGCCCGTAAATACGGACCCGCCCGAAAGACCATGCCCGCACGCATCAACGGCCTACCCGGCCTCGTGATGAAGGATCCCTTCGGCATCACACAGACCCTTGCCTTCGACCTGCGCGACGGCGGGATAGCGACCCTCTACCTCGTCCGGAATCCCGAAAAACTCCGGCACATCCACGCGTCCTGAATCAGCCAACGCACGGCGATTTCAGACTCGGCGGCCTGCGCTTGTCCGCCGTGGCCCCGGCGAAGGCGGAAGTCTCCGTGGTTCAACCGCGGTTTTTCGGCCAACCCGCACCTTGAGGTGTTGACCACGGAGCGCCGGATCCGCCCACAAAAAGGGCGCGGCCCTTGCGGAACCGCGCCCTGAAATCGGAAGGTTCGAGACCTTAGCTCGCGCTGGCCTCGGGAGAAACCGAAACCGGCTCGTCGACGATCTCGCCGCCCAGCGGCAGCGAAATCTTGAGCTTCTTGTACGTGGGCAGGCCCGTGCCCGCCGGGATCAGATGTCCCATGATCACGTTTTCCTTGAAGCCCTTCAGGAAGTCCACCTTGCCCAGTGTCGAGGCATCGGTGAGCACCCGGGTCGTCTCTTGGAAGGAGGCGGCCGAGATGAAGCTTTCCGTCTCGAGCGATGCCTTGGTGATGCCCAGGAGGATGGGCTCGGCCTCGGCGGGCTTGCCACCCGCTTCCTCGATGCGACGGTTGTCGATGAGGAAGGTCGAACGATCGACCTGCTCGCCCCAGAAGTGCTCGCTGTCGCCCGGATCGGTGATCCGGACCTTGCGGAGCATCTGGCGGATGATGATCTCGATGTGCTTGTCGTTGATCGTCACGCCCTGCAGACGGTACACTTCCTGCACCTGTGCGATGAGGAAGTCGTACAGCGACGCAGGCCCGAGGATCTCCAGGATCTCGTGCGGGTCGGCAGCGCCTTCGGTGATGTGCTGGCCCTTGTGGACCACGTCGCCGGGCTGCACGATGATGTGTTTGCCGGTCGGGATGAGGTGCTCCTCCTCCTGGCCGGTCTCCTCGTTGCGGACAACCAGCTTGCGCTTGCCGCGGACAGTGCCCTCGAAGGACACGACACCGTCGATGCGCGCCATCTCGGCGGCATCCTTCGGGCGGCGGGCTTCGAAGAGCTCGGCCACGCGCGGCAGACCGCCCGTGATGTCCTTGGTCTTCGAGGCCTGGCGGGGCGTCTTGGCGAGCAGCGCTCCGGGGGTGATGATGTCGCTTTCGCTGACAACGATCTGCGCGCCCACGGGAATCGAGTAGGCGGCGAGCGGCTTGCCGCTCCCGTCGCGAACCTCGATCTGCGGATTGAGATCCTCCTTGTGCTCGATGACCACGGTGGCGATGCGGCCGGTGGCCTCGTCGAGCTCGCGCTTGACGGTGACCCCGGGGATCATGTCCTTGAACGCGAGCGTGCCACCCTTTTCGGAGAGCACGGGCACGTTGTACGGATCCCACTGGGCGAGGACCTGCCCCTTCTTGATGCTGTCGCCGTCGTTCACATGGAGGAACGAGCCGATGACGATGTTGTAATTCTCGAGCTCACGACCCTCGCCGTCGAGGATCTGGATGGTGCCCGTCTTGTTGAGGACGATGTTGTAGCCGTCGGCGGTCTGCACCAGGCGCAGTCCCTTGTAGCGGACCGTACCGTCGGAACGGACCTTGATCTCGGGGTTCTTGAATCCGCCGGAGGCGACGCCACCGATATGGAAGGTACGCATCGTGAGCTGGGTGCCAGGCTCGCCGATCGACTGGGCGGCAATGATGCCGACCGCATCGCCGATCTTCGTCACCTTGTTGGTGGCGGGATTGATGCCGTAGCTCTTCGCGTCGATGCCATGAGGGCTCATGCAGGTCAGCGGCGACATGATCTTCACGCGCTCGATGCCCACGTCGTCGATCTTCTGCGCGGTCTCCTCGCTGACGATCTCGCCCGAACGGACGAGGATCTCGGAAGGATTGAGCGGGTTGATCACGTCCTCGCTGGAGAAGCGGCCGACGATGCGTTCCTTGAGTCCGACGATCTCGTCGTCGCCCTCGAAGATGGCCTTCTTCCAGATGCCGTCGCGACCGCCGCTGTCCTCCTCAGTGATGACGACGTCCATGGCCACGTCGCAGAGCTTGCGGGTCATGTAGCCGGCGTCGGCAGTCTTCAGCGCGGTATCCGCGAGGCCCTTACGGGCGCCGTGGGTCGAGATGAAGTACTCGAGCACCGTGAGGCCCTCGCGGAACGAGGACAGGATGGGGCGCTCAATGATTTCGCCGGAGGGCTTGGCCATCAGGCCGCGCGCTCCGCACAGCTGGCGGACCTGCTGCTTGTTGCCGCGGGCGCCGGAGTCCATCATGATGTAAACCGGATTCACCTCGGTGCGTCCCTCGTTGGTCTCGAGCTTGCCGAAGACCTCCTTGGCGATGCGGTCGGTGGCGCTCGTCCAGATGTCGACGACCTTGTTGTAGCGCTCGCCGTCGGTGATGACACCCTTGTGGAACTGGGACTCGACCTCCGCGATCTTCGAACGGGCATCGCGGACGATGTCCTTCTTGGTCTCGGGGATGATCATGTCGTCGATACCGATCGAAATGCCGGCCTGGAAGGCGGTCTGGAAACCGAGCTCCTTGAGGCGATCGAGCGTCTCGATGGTGACGGAGTGACCCGACACCTTGTAGGTGTTGAGAATGAGGTCACCGAGCTTGGACTTCGGAATCGCAAAATTCACGAAGCCGATGCCGGCGGGCCAGATCTGGTTGAAGATCACGCGGCCCGCGGAGGTGCGGAGAATCTTCTTCTCCTTGTTGCCGTAGACGGTGTCCCGACCGTAGTCCGGATTCGGAATGTCGATCCAGTCATGGACCTTGAGCACCCCGTCGAGCTTTGCGAAAAGCACCTCGTGCAGATCGGCCATGAGCGGCACGCGCTGGTCCTTGGTGGGTTTGCGGCGCGGCTCGATGGTGAGGTAGTACGCTCCCAGGACGATGTCCTGCGAGGGCGTCAGAATCGGTTTCCCCGACGACGGCGAGAAGATGTTGTTCGTCGCCATCATCAGCAGCTTGCACTCCATGACCGCCTCCAAGGAAAGCGGCACGTGCACGGCCATCTGGTCGCCGTCAAAGTCGGCGTTGTACGCCGTACACACGAGCGGGTGGACGCGGATGGCCTCGCCCTCGATGAGGACGGGCTCGAAGGCCTGGATCGAGAGGCGGTGCAGCGTCGGCGCGCGGTTGAGCAGCACAGGATGCCCCTTGGTCACCTCTTCAAGAATGTCCCACACCTCGGGGGACTTCTTTTCGATCATCTTGCGCGCGCCGCGGACGGTGTGCACGAAGCCGAGTTCCTTGAGGCGGCGGATGATGAACGGCTCGAACAGGACGAGCGCCATCTTCTTGGGCAGACCGCATTGGCTGAGCTTGAGCTCGGGGCCAATGACGATGACGGAGCGGCCGGAGTAGTCGACGCGCTTGCCGAGCAGATTTTGGCGGAAGCGCCCCTGCTTGCCCTTGAGCATGTCGGAAAGCGACTTCAGCGGACGATTGCCGGCCCCGGTGACGGGGCGGCCGTGGCGGCCGTTGTCGAAGAGGGCGTCGACCGCCTCCTGAAGCATGCGCTTTTCGTTGTGAATGATGACGTCGGGCGTCTTCAGCTGCATCAGGTTCCGCAGACGGTTGTTGCGGTTGATGACGCGGCGGTAGAGGTCGTTGAGGTCGGAGGTGGCGAAGCGGCCGCCCTCGAGGGGGACCAGCGGACGCAGATCGGGCGGGATCACCGGCAGCACCTCGAGCACCATCCACTCGGGACGGGTCTTGGACTGGATGAAGCCCTGGAGCACCTTCAGGCGCTTGGAGAGCTTCTTCTTGATCTGCTTGGAGCGCGTGGCGCGCATCTGCTCCTGCAGCTCGGCGACGGTGGCCTCCATGTCGAGCGTCATGAGCACGTCGCGAATGGCCTCGGCGCCCATCTTGGCGGTGAAGGCATCGTCGCCGTACTCATCAAGGGCCTGGCGGTACTCGACGTCGGTGAGCAGCTGCTTGGGTTCGAGCGGCGTCTTGCCCGCATCGACGACCATGTAGTTCTCGTAGTAGATGACGCGCTCGAGCGAACGGGCGGTCATGTCGAGCAGCAGACCCAGGCGGCTGGGCATGCTCTTGAGGAACCAGATGTGGGCGACGGGGACGGCGAGTTCGATGTGGCCCATGCGCTCGCGACGGACGCGGGCGATGGTCACCTCGACACCGCAGCGATCGCAGACGACGTCCTTGTATTTGATCCGCTTGTACTTTCCGCAGGCGCACTCGTAGTCGCGGACGGGGCCGAAGATCTTTTGACAGAACAGGCCGCCCGGCTCGGGCTTGAAGGTGCGGTAGTTGATGGTCTCGGGATTCTTGACCTCTCCCTTTGACCATTTGCGGATGACTTCGGGGGAGGAGACCGTGATGGTGACGCAGTCGAAGAGGTTTTCCTCTAGACCGACGGCGGCGCGGGCCTCATCGCGGGCCATGGAACCAGCGGTTTCGTTGGGTTGGATGCTCA
>JAJXVO010000083.1 GCA_021782105.1 bacterium | reverse complement strand
CGCGAGAATGTTGTTCAGGTCGTGTGCGACGCCGCCGGCGAGGATGCCGATGCTCTCGAGCCGCTGGGCGCGGAGGAATTTCTCCTCGAGCTGTTTTTTCTCGGTGATGTCGAAATAGAATGCGAGGACGGCATCGGCCGAGCCCTTGCCGGAGCGCACGGCGCTGAGACGCCCCTGGACGACGAGATTCCGGCCGTCCTTGGTAGTGTGGCAAAACTCCCCCTCGAACGCCTGCTCGGCGAGCGCGCGCTTCACCGGCGAGCCGATTTGCGCCTGCGGCAGGGCGAACAGCGCCGCGTCGCGGCGACCCAGGACCTCCGCCTCCGTCCAGCCGTAGAGCCGTTCGGCGCCCATGTTCCAGTACCTCACCGTGCCGTCGGCGTCGCAGATCACGATCGCGTCGTGCGACTGGTCGATCATGTTGGCCTGCTGCTTGATGCGCTCCTGGGCCTCGCGCTGGGTCGTGATGTCGGCGATCGAGAGCACGGCCAGGCTCACGGCGTTGCGCGCGTCGCGCAGACAGGGGCGGACGTTGGCCGACACCCATGTCACGGACTGGCCGGGGCGCTGCACCCCGAGCACCGCGCCGTCGGAGGATTCCCCCGTCCGCAGGCAGCGCAAAAGCGGGTGCTCGTCGGGCGGCATCGCGGCGCCGTTTTCGCGCAGGGTCGTCCAGAGCGGCTCGCGCAGGTTGGAGACGAGCAGCTGGGATTTTGGGATGCCCAGGATGTGGGAGGCGCTGTCGTTGCAGGCCACGATCTGCCCGGCGTGGTCGGCGAGCACGATGCCCTCGGCCAGCGAGCTGACGACGGCGCGGTAACGTTCCTCGTTGAGCCTCAGGGTATCCTCGACATGGAGACGGTCGGCGACCTCCTTGACCTTTTCGTCGAAGGCGCCCTGGAGGCGCTGCGAAAGCATGTCGTACTCCTTGGCCTTCTCCCCGAGCTGGCGCACGACACTCTCGGAGAAGCCGCGCAGGTAGCTGCTTTCGTCCTCGAGATGGGCTCCCGGCGGCCGGTTGACGCCCTGCTCGGCGGTTCGCCGCAGGGTCTCGGCGAGCGTCGCCGGCTCCATGGGCTTGATGAGGTAGAGGGTGGCGCCCAGGCGGGCGGCGAACTCCGCGTCGCGGGTGTCCGTGTAGCTGCCCGTGTAGAAAACGAAGGGCACTGCGGCGGTGTCGGCACGGCGACGGACCTCCCGGCAAAGGAGAAAGCCGTCCATCTGGGGCATCAGCACGTCCGAGACGATCAGGTCGACCCGGTGCTCGTCGAGCAGCGCGAGGGCCTCCACGCCGTTGTGGGCGTTGATCACCTCAAAACCCGAGGCGCGAAGCACGGTCTCGAGAAAGTACAGGTTCTCGTCCTTGTCGTCGACGTTGAGGGCTTTCATGGGGCGGCCAGCGCCGGAAGGTAGGAGGAAAGTTCCTGCACGAAGGTGGCCAGCTCGATCGGTTTCTCGATGTATCCAGTAAATCCCGACTGCATCGCCCGGTCGCGGTCGCTGGCCATCGCGTAGGCGCTCAGGCCGACGATTGGGACCCGCGCCAGACGGGGGTCCGCGCGCATGCGGGCGACCGTCTCGTATCCGTCGAGCACGGGCATCTGGATGTCCATGATGATCAGGTCCGGCACGGTCTTTTCCACGGCGCCGAGGGCCTCGACGCCGTTGTGCGCCTCGGCGACCGTGCACCCGGCGCGCCGGAGAATGAAGGCGAAAAGATAACGACTCTCCGGGTTGTCCTCGACGAGAAGGATGCTGGCTTTCATTGCGTGGAAGGGCGTGCTCGGGTGGTCGTATCGGCTGCGTCGGGCGCGGCGTTTCGGGGCAGGCTGACGGAAAACCGACTCCCTTTTCCCGGGCTGCTCTCGACTGAAATGGCTCCGCCCATGAGGTTGAGAAGCTTCCTGCAAAGGTAAAGCCCCAAGCCCGTTCCCTCGCGGTTGCGGCGCGCCGAGGTGTCGAGTTGGCGGAACGCCCCGAAGAGCAGCGCGAGGTGCTCCGGGGGGATGCCGACGCCCGTATCCGTCACGTCGATGCAGATGGCCTCGGGCTGCGTCCGCACGATGATCCCGACAGTGCCCTGCTCGGTGAACTTGACGGCGTTGTGGGCGAGGTTGAGGAGGATCTGCAGGCAGCGCCGGCGGTCGCCGAGCATGGGCAGCGCGCCGGGTGGCATCTGGGTGCGAAGTGCGAGGTGCTTGGCGTCCGCCAGCGGCCGGATCTGGCCGGCGGCCTCGGTCACCACGCCCGCGAAGTCGAACGCGTCGCGGTTGAGCTTGAAGCCGCCCGCCTCGATCCGCGAGACGTCGAGCAGGTCGTTGATCAGTCCGAGCAGGTGTTTGCTGGAGCTGTAGGCCATGGAGAGCTGGCGCTTCTGCTCGGGGTTGAGGGGGCCGGTGACCTCGTCCTTGACCAGTCCGGTGAAGCCGATGATGGCGTTGAGCGGCGTGCGCAGCTCGTGGCTCATGGTGGCGAGGAATTCGGACTTGAGGCGGTCGAGCTCGCGCAGGCGGTCGTTGGCGGCGGTCAGCTCGGCGGTGCGTTCGCGCACGCGCTGCTCCAGGTCGTCGTGCGCTCGCCGCAGCGCCTGCTCGCCGCGTTTGCGCTCCGTGACGTCGCGGCCGACGACGAAGACGCGTCTCACGCGTCCGTCCTGGTCGGCGATGGGGTGAAAGGTCGCGTGGAAATGATGGGCGTCGGCCGCGCCGGGTTGGGAGAGGGGAAGGTCGCGTCCGTCGACGATGTTGCGTTCGGCGCAGGAGCGCAGCGCCTTGGCGAGCTCGGCGGCGAAGGCGGCAGGCAGGGGAGGCACGGCGCCGCGGGCGTTGTCGATGCCCAGCAATCGCCCCGCCGTGGTGTTCCACTGGCGCAGGGTGGGCTCTCCCTGCAGGTCGATCTCGAAACACAGGATGAGGTCGGAGGTGATCTGAAACACCTCGCGGTACCGCGCTTCGCTCGCCCGCCGGGCCTCCTCGGCCTGCAGGCGCGCACACTCGGCTTCTCGATGAGCCCGACGCGTGGTGGCCTCGCGCAGCTCGCGCTCGACCGCGGGCACGAAACGGGCCATGTCGCCCTTGATCAGGTAATCGTGCGCCCCCTGGCGCATCATCTCGACCGCCAGTTCCGCGCTGATCGAACCGGAGACGACGATGAAGGGGAGGTCGAAACGTCCCTCCCTGACGATGCGCAGGGCCTCGGGGGCGTTGAAGCGGGGCAGTTGGTAATCGCAGAGAATCAGATCCCACGACGAGGCCCCCAGTGCCGAGCGCAATTCCTCCTCGGTCTCCACACGGCAGTGTTCCACGGAATATCCCGCATGCGCCAACTGATGCAGGATCAGTTGCGCATCGGTTTCCGAATCCTCGACAAACAGCACGCGGAGGGAGGGGCTCATTGCGTCCACGACCCTGCAATCATGAAACGTAAGGCCTCGCTGACGATGCAAATCTGGCGGGGCCCGACGGACTTTGCGGCACTCGTCTACAGGTGGCGCAGAGTGATGTCGCCGTTCATCGTGGTGACCTGCAGCAGCACGCCGCCGCCGTTGAGGTCGCCGCTGACGACCTTGCCCCCGGAAATGGCGGGGATGTTCGGAGGCATCGGCGGACGCGGCGCGTGGGGGGGGGCCGAATTCGGGGCGTGTGCGGGCGTCGGCAGGGAGTCCTGGGACTCGCTGGCCTGGCGCGCGGCGTCCTTCATCTGTTTCGCCATTTCGCGGGCCTTGTCGGCAATTTCCCGGCCGACCTCGCCGGCGATGTGTGCGGCGACGGCGGCATTCTGGCTCGCAACCGCGGCCCAGCTCGTGTCGCCCAGGCTCTCACTGGTCGTCTTCAGCTCGGATTCGGGGAAGTCGGTGAGAATCGTCCCATTGTGTGTGCGGAACCGCACTTGGGCCCGGGCGTCGGTCGGCACCTTCACCTCGACCCCTCCGTTCATTGATGAGATCGAAATCGGGTGCTCCTTGGATAGCGTGGCGAAGCCGACGTGGATGGCGCCGTTCATGGTCTCCACGCTCAAGCCGCCGCCCAGGTCGGACGCCTTCACGCCGCAGTTGAGCGCTTTCAGCGAAATGTCCCCGTTCAGCTTGGTGAGAGTGACGCTGCCACCCCAGCCGTTCTGAATTTCGAGGCTCACGGATTTGGGCACGGAGACATCGAACTCGGCGCCTCCGTCGTGAGGCCAGGCGTCGCGGCCATAGTCAAGGGAGGCGACATTGCCGTCGACCTTGAGCGAAAACCCCGAGCTCGAAGTGCTGAGCACGCGGAGCCCGTCCTTGCGCTCGGCAGTGTCTTCGGCGGGCTTGGCGGTCGAGGTGACGGAGACCTGGGCGGGCGAGTCGCCGGGGTGAATCTTGAGATCGCCGTTGGAGATGTAGATCTTCAGCAGGCAGGGTTTCGACGGATCCGCAAAGGTCACGGAGGCGTTCGTGGTGTCCTCGGCGTGGGCGAGTTGGGGGCGGGCGATGAAGCCTGCGGCGACCAGCGTGGCGGCGATCCAGGGAGTGAGGAAGGGGCGCAAGACAGTCATGGGTGGAACGGATGGATGAGGTTGAAGTGCGTCGTTCTAGGACCGGTATGGAAAGGGGGAGATTCGGGCGAGGGCCACGCCCGCGGCGGCGCGCACATTCTTGTCGGCAGTGGAATCCTGCACGAGGGAGCGCAGCGCCGGGCCGGCCTTGTGGTCGTGCACGGCGGCGAGGAAATCGATCATTGCGAGCTGGACCAGCGGCGACCGCTCGCGGGGCAGGGCGGCGAGCACGCCTTCGCGTGCGATGGGCTGATCGGCGTGGGCGTAGAGCGCCTGGAGTGCGGACAGCCGCACGTTCACGCTTGGATCAAAGGCGAGTGCCCCCACCAGCTGGTTGAGTTTTTTCGAGTCGAGGTGGCCCTGCTGAAGGTCGTCGGCGACGGCGCGCAGGCGTGCGTTGTCGGGCTGCTGCCGTGCGAGCGCGTAGGCGACGAGTTGGCTCATGGAGTCGACCTTGCTGCGCAGGTCCGCGAGTTCGCGATGCGTGGTCGCGTCGCCCGCGGCTGGCGGCTTCGGCGCGAAAAAGCGCGCGCCGAGAAACGCACCCAGGGCGAGCATGGCGAACGCGAATCCGACCTGAAACGCGGGCCGCACACCGAAAAGGTCGGCGATCAGACCGCGGCCGGAGGTCCGCAGCCCGGGAGCCCGCTTCGCGACGGTTTCACGGCGAACCTCATCGTCGAGCATGGCCAGAAATTGTGCCCGCAGGCGCGGCCCCGGCTCCTCGGGTGGAAGCCCGTCGAGTGCGCCCACCGTGCGGGCGAGGCTCGCATAGTCGAGTCGGCAGGCCTCGCAGGTTTGCAGGTGCAAGTCGAAGGCGGTGGCGTCGGCGGAGGACAGGGTTTCGTCGAGGCGGTCGAGAAGGGAGTCTTGGACGCGCTGGCAATTCATGGCGGGGAGGAGGTCAGTCGCGGCCGCCCGAGCCGGAGAGGCGCGGACTGGCCTGCAGTTTGAAAAAATGGTCGCGAAGGACGCGGATCGCGCGATGGATGCGGACCTTGAGGGTGCCAACGCTGCAGGCATGGATGCGCGCCAGCTCCTCGAGGGAAAGGTGTTGGAGCCGGTACAGGACGATCAGCTCGCGTTGCTCGCCGGGCATGCCTGCGAGCGCGGCGCGCAGGAGCGCGATCTCGTCGTTGCGCTCGGCCTGGTGGGCCGCGTGCGGAGCCTGGTCTCTGGCCTCGTGCGCTCCATCGGCGTCGTCGAGGGAGACGGGAGCCCGCGCGGATTTCCTGAAATGGTCGGCGAGCGCCTTGCGGGCGAGGTGGTACATCCAGGTCGTGAAACTCCCCTCGTCGCGGTAGGTGTGCCGGTACTTCAGGATGCGGTAAAACACCACCTGCACGAGGTCTTCGCTGGAGCTGGCATGTCCGGTGATGCGAACGAAGAACGCGTACAGGGCGCGGTGGTGCCGCTCGAACAGGTCCCCCAGGCGCAGCGTGTCGCCGTCGCGCACGGCGAGCATAAGGGCGTGATCGGATGGCTCCATGGCGGTGGCGCGCGGCGGGGTGGACGGGGAGCTAAACGCGGGCGGACGCGTCTGGCCACGGATTTCTGTCGTTGCGATGCTCACGGGGTGAAATTCGGTTCATGAGGTGTTGTGCGATGAGAACCGGGGCAGCGCGCCGCCGTTACACGAAATTTGGCGGTGGGCATGGATCGAGGGGACTGATAGGAGGTCTGCTTCCCCGCCTTCCCCCATGTCGCTGAATCGCCGCCAATTTCTCGCCAAGGCCGCCCTGGCCGCCTCGGCTTCGACACTGTTGCGCCCGCTTCTATTCGCCCAGTCCCAAGCCCCGGTCGCATGGCAAGGGCCGCGAATTCCACCCACTGAGTTTGTCCCGCTGCGAGGGGGGACGGGATATTTCATCGGACGGGGCGGCACCATTGGTTGGTATTCCGGCAAGAATGCCCTCGCCGCGATCGACACCCAGTTCGTCGAGACCGCCCGGATTTTCCTCGAGCAGATGCCCGGCCGCGCAGGCCGCACCCTCAACGTGGTCTGCAACACGCATCACCACTCGGACCACACGGGAGGAAACCCCGTCATGAAACCTGCGTCCCGCCTGCTGGTGGCCCAACGCAGAGTCCCGCTGCTCCAACTGCGCAATGCCGAGCGCTTCCACACGACCCCGCTGCAGGTGTTTGCCGACACGTTGTTCGACACGGAATGGCAGCTGGACCTCGGCGACGAGCATCTCACGGCGAAACATTTTGGCCCCGCTCACACCGCAGGCGACGCCGTCTTTCATTTTGAGAAGGCCAACGTCGTCCACATGGGCGACCTTGTCTTCAATCGCCTCTACCCCGTCATCGATCCGAACGGCGGCTACAGCGTGCGCGGCTGGGTCGACTCGCTCGACCGGGTGATCCGCGAATATCCGGCCGACGCGATTTACCTGTTCGGCCATGGCAACGCGCGATTCGGCGTGGCCGGCAGCCGCTCCGATCTTTCGTTGATGAGGGACTATTTCACCGTGCTGATAGCGTATGTTGAGAAGGGGATCGCGGCCGGAAATACACGGGAGGAGCTGGCCGAGGGGCTTCCCAACATGCCGGGCTTCGACGACTTCCATGTGCCCCCCGGGCGCGGCAATCGGCTGCCCGACAACATCCGCTCGACGTATGACGAATTGACGCGGCTGAAGGGCGTGTAAGACTGGCCATTGCGTTCCGAAACCAGTGAGAAGGCAGGTTGGTGATGAGACTGAAACGATGGGTCAACGAATTGGTCGACTTGGGCGCCCTCCAGTCGGGCGCCTACAGACTGGATCTCGCCCCTGTCAAAGTGGCGGCCTTTGTCGCGGCTTGTCTCGAGGCTGAGAAGCCCCTCGCGGAGAGGGTGGGGGTGGCGCTGGAGGGAGGACTCGCGGTGGCCGCCCCGCCGATCCTGCACACCGACGAGGAACGCCTGCGCCGGCTGACGATGATATTGCTCGATCGCGCGGTGGTTGCCAGCCGCTCCGGGTGCGTGTCGCTGGTTGCCCGTAGTGGCGAGCCGACCTCGGGCGAGGATGAAAAGATGTGCGCGGGAGAATGCCTCGAGTTGGTGTTCGGGGATTTTGGGCGAGCGTCCCCGCCTGCTTCCGGCATGCCGGGCGGGTCGGCCCGCCCCGGACGCTCAGGTTCGAAACGCGGCAATCGCGCGGGTTTGAGCCTCGCGCTGGCTGCCCGGTTGAGTGCGGCGCTCGGCGGCCGCCTCGTCGTAGAGGAGACCGCGGGTGCCGCGCCGCGTTTTGTAGTGCGGCTGCCGCTAGGTATTCCCGTGGCGGATCGCGTGGCCGAGGATCCCGCTTGGAGCCCGGTGTTTCCCACCGGCGTCTAGACGCTTCTCAAGGCGTATCCACAATCCCATTCTTGATCGCGTAACGCACCAGACCCGCGGGCTCCTGGATGCCCAGCTTGTCCTTCAGGGTCGTCAGGTAGTTCGCGATTGTCTTCGGACTGAGCTCGTACTTGTGGGCGATCTCTTTGGTGCTGTCGCCGCTCGCCAGCGCGCGCAGGATCAGCCGCTCCCGCGGCGTGAGCCGCACCGGATGCTGCGTGTGCCCGTCGGGTTGGATCGCATCCAGCAGCATCCGCATGCTGATGGGACAATAAAAGCATTTGCCCGCCTCCACCGCCTGGAGCGCATCCTTGAGAATGTGCAGAGACTGCCGTTTGGAGACGAACCCCTGAACGCCGACCGACGCCGCTTCCCTCACGACATTCTCGTGCTCGTTGGCGGTCAGCATCACGATCTTCATGCCGGGCAGTTCGTTTCTCACGGTCTGAACGATTTCGTGTCCCGTGCCGTCGGGCAGCATCCAGTCGAGCACCATCAGGTCAGGCTTGTGTTCCCGGCATGCGGCGATTGCTTCGGCCACGGTTCCCGCTTCGGCGACGACGCGAAAGCCTTCGCTGTCGTTGATTTGAGTGCGGAGCAGGTCGCGAATAAGGGTATAGTCCTCTACGATGAGAATCCGGGTGCCAGACACGCGGCCCAACGTAGCATGAACGCGCGAAAAATCATCAGAAAAATTCCCGTGACCCTTTTCCTGCTTCGATTTGCCAGGTGCCCTGGCCCGTCACGAGGTCTGCAATTCGCAAGCCCGCAAGCGACTGTGGTAAGCGGGATACTCCGCTCAAACGGGGGCTTGTGGTGGAACAAAACAGCTCTTTACTCGTCCCTCTGCGTCCTGCATGAACCCGTGTTCCATCCCAACCTGATTCACACCCCAATGCCCTCTTCCTCCCGTGTGCTACGCAGGATAGATTCTGCCTTAGTCATTGCAGGAAAATTGGTAGAGAATCAAAGGTCCCTTTCCTGACCTAGGTCCGCCAGCAGCGATCCTCCCGCACTTTATCAACATGATTCGATCTGTCTCTTCTTCCCTTGGCCGTTTTCTGGGCCTCGCCCTCGCCGCGATCTTGCTCGTAGCTCTCCCCACTGCCGGATGGGCGCTCGATGGGTTTGCCCCCAATCCCAACAGTGTGGTGAACGTGGTGGTGCAGCAGGCTGACGGAAAGCTGCTGGTCGGTGGTTTCTTCACCAACTTCCTGCCCGATTCTGCGACGCAGGCCATTCCCCGCGACTATCTCGCGCGCATCAACCAGGACGGAACGATCGATCCGAGTTTCGCGCCCAATCCGAACGGTCCGGTCGACACCATCACCGTGCTGCCCGACCAGTCGATCTTGATTGGCGGCCAGTTCACGAGCCTCACCCCTGCGGGGACCAGTACGGCCATCACTTGTGACCATATCGCGCACATCTTCGCGAATGGCACGGTCGATACATCATTCGGCGCTGGGGTTGACGGATCGTCCTCCCTTCTCGGCACTCCGGAAGTCTACTCCATAGTGCGACAGACCGACGGCAAGATCATCGTCGGCGGATTTTTCGATCTGGTCGGCGGGAATGGCGAGACCATCTCCACGCCCTGCACGAACCTCGTCCGCTTCAACGCCGACGGCACGCGTGATACGACGTTCACCCTGCAGCCCAACGCGCTGGTCATGACCCTCGTGCAGGACAGCAACGGCGCAGTGCTGGTGGGTGGTGGCTTCACTTCGATCAAGACGGACGCAGCCGGCACCTCGGTCACCCGCAATCGCATGGCGCGTATCCTTGCCGACGGCACAGTGGACCCCACCTTCGATCCCAATTTCAACAATCGCGTCAACGCGATCCTCGTCCAACCCGACGGGAACATTGTCGTGGGTGGCCAGTTCACCTCGCTTCAGCCGAACGGGGCGGCGACCGCGTCGGTGCGCACCTTCCTGGCATCCATCGGCCACGACGGCACGCTGAACAGCCGCTTTGTCTCCAGCTACACCGGAGCGGTCAATGCGCTCGCGTCCCAGCCCGACGGCATGATCCTCGTCGGAGGCGCCTTCACCGGCCTTTCGGTCAGCACCGGAACCTCGACCGTCCTTGCCGATTACATTATCCGCATTCGTCCCGACGGCACGGCGGATCCGACCTTTGCGGCGCGTCCGGCGTACACCGTGTCGACGATCCTCGTCCAGACGGACGGCAACATCGTGCTCGGCGGTTACTTCAGCGGTGTGCGTTCCTGGTCCAGCGGCAACCTGATTCCTCGCTGGTACCTCGCCCGCTTCACGCAGAATAGCAGCCTCGACACCCAGCTGAACGGCAACACGGGCATGCGCATCGATCTGATCTACCCGCTGAAAGATGGGCAGTATTTGTTGGCGGGCGGAATCTCGAGTGTCAGCGGCATCACCCGCCACAATGTCGCGCGCATCAACGCCGACGGCTCGCTCGACCCCAGCTTTAATCCGGTCATCAACGGCACACCTGCCGCCTTTGCCGAACAGCCGGATGGGAAGATCATCGTGGCGGGCTCGTTCTCCAGTGTAGACGGCGTCACTCGCAACAACATTGCCCGAATCAACGCGGACGGCACCCTCGACACGACCTTCGATCCGAACGTCAATGGCGGCGTCTACGCGGTGGCGCTCCAGTCCGACGGCAAGATTCTGGCGGGTGGAAGCTTCAACCTGGTTCAACCCAACGGCTCCGCGACGACGACCACCATCGTCAACATGGCGAGGTTCAACGCGGACGGCACGCTCGACACCGGATTCGACGCCGGTCCCGGAGCTGCGGTCAACTGCATCGCGCTCGACTCCAAGGGGCGTATCTACGTCGGTGGCTCCTTCACCTATTTCGCGGGCGCAAAAAACAGCGGTTCTCCGACCTCGAACTACCTCGCGCGACTCAATAGCAACGGCAGCCTCGACACCAGTTTTGCACCCATCTTCGACAATGCCGTCACCGGCATCTGGTTCGAATCCGATACCTCGATCCTGGTCGCAGGCGCTTTTGCGACCGTTCAGGACAGCGGGACGGTGACGACCTATTCCCGCAACCACATTGCCCGCCTGAACGACAAGGGCGTATTCGACACCACCTACGATCCCAATCTGAATGCGTCGATTCGTGATCTCGTTGTGCTCCCCGACGGCTCCTCGGTGATCGGCGGCTATTTCACGGCGATGGCCCCCGACGGTGCGACGACTGCCGTCACCAATCACCTCTACCTGGCGCGAATCAACAAGGACGGCACCCTGTTCACGAGCTTCAATCCGAACCCCAACGGCAGCGTTTCCTCCGTCGTGTTGCGCAGTGACGGCAGCCTTTTTGTCTCGGGTGCCTTCGCCACCCTCGATCCCAACCAGGCCACCTCCTGGATTCGCAGCCCCGCTCTCGCGGTGGTGAACACCGACGGCTCCGTCGACGCCAACTTCAAACTCGGAACGCTCCCCGCCCTGTCCGGCGACATTCGCGCCATGGGTGTCCAGGAGGACGGCATGTATCTGGTCGGCGGATCCTTCGACGGACTTCTCGGCTCGCCTGGCGCCAACTTCGCCCGCATCGATGCCGAATCCTCGGCCGATCCCACCTTTGACCCGAATCCGAATGGTCCGGTCGACAGCGTCGCGACCATTCCCAACTCGATCGGGGTTCCCGCCCTCTCCAATGTGATCGGCTGGCTCAACGCCGATGGCACGCTCAAGACCGGCCTCAATCTGACCAACTTCCCGACGCTCACCGGTCACGCCTCCGCAATCGTACACCTGGCGAACGGGCAATTTCTTGTCGGCGGTAACTTCTACAGCACCACGGGAACCCTCTATTACGACATCATCCGCCTCAACGCCGATGGCTCCGTCGATCCGACGTTCACCCTGACGTTCAACGGCCTTGTCGACGCCATCGTCGCGCAGCCCGACGGCAGTGTTATCGTAGGCGGCGACTTCTCCACGGTCAGCGGTCAGAACGCCATCCGCCTGGCCAAGATCAAGGCGGACGGGACGCTCGACACGACTTTCAATCCGGAGCCGAACGCGGTGGTGTACTCGATCGTGCGCCAGCCCGCCGACGGAAAGCTCGTCATCGCGGGCAATTTTACGGCGCTGACGCCCAACGGGGCCGCGACCGCCACGCTCCGCAACTACGTCGCTCGTATCAACGCGGATGGTACGCTCGACACGACCTTTGATCCCAACCCGCAGAGCACCGTCAACGCGCTCGTATTGCAGTCCGACGGAAAGATCGTGCTGGGCGGCGGCTTCACCTCGCTGGCCCCGCATGAATCCACTTCGACCCTTCGCAACTATTTGGCCCGCGTCAACACGGACGGCACGATCGACACGACCTACAATCCCGACGCCAACAGCAGCGTCAGCGCCATGGCGTTGCAGTCCGACGGGAAGATCCTGATCGCCGGATACTTCACGACGCTCACGCCGAACGGAGCGACGACATCGAAGTCGATGATCGGTTTCGCTCGTCTGAATACCGATGGCACTGTCGACACCACCCTGCCCAATCTCTCGCTGAACGGTCTGACCGAGACCATTGTGCCGAATTCGGACGGCTCCATCTTCCTGGGTGGCGAATTCACGTCGGTGAATGGAGCCAACCGCAATTATATCGCCAAGATTTCCGCCACGGGTGTGGTCGACCCATCCTTCAATCCGAACCCGGACTACGACGTGGCGGCGATCAATGTGCTGGACAACGGTGAAGTGCTGATCGGCGGCGGATTCACCACGCTGCGGCCATATGGTTCTATGCTGATCGGCGGCCTGTTTTCGACCGTAAGCGGATCGTCTGCCAGCAACCTCGCCTTCCTCAATCAGCAGGGTGATCTGCTCTCCTCGTACAACGTCAGCGCGGACGGCGAAGTGAAGGCCGTCATTCGTCTGCAGGACGGCACCTTCCTGGTCGGCGGCGCCTTCTCCAAGGTGAATGGCACGGCCCGTCCCGCCATGGCAAAACTGGCGTCCTCGGGCGCACTCGACGCGACCTTCGTGCCGATGTTTTCCAACGGAACCAACACTGCCGCGGTCAACGCCATCGCCCTTCAGCCCGACGGGAAAATTCTGGTCGGCGGCGCCTTCATGTCTGTGAACGGGGCGTCGCACACCGACCTGGCTCGGCTCAATGCCGATGGCACGGTCGACTCCGGCTTCACTGTCATGGCCGACGATCAGGTCACTGCGATCGCCTACGAGCCGGACGGCAGCCTCTTGGTGGCCGGGGCTTTCAAGTCCCTTGGCGGTTCTGGCATTTCGTACCTAGGCAGGATCAAGGTCGACGGCACCGTCGACACGTCGTTCAATCCGGCTCCCAATGCGCCGGTGGCGTCCGTCGTCGTGAGCGCCGACGGCTCCATGGTCGTGGGCGGCTCCTTCTCGACGATCGCCGGATCGCAGAGCCCGTACCTCGCTCGCCTGAACGCAGATGGCACGCTGTCCTCGCTACAGACCGCATCGGTCAATGGTCCTGTGACCTCGCTGTTTTCCACGTATGACGGACGCACCTTCGTGGGCGGCTCGTATACCCAGTTGAACGGGACGGCCCAGTATTTGCTCGGGCGCATCGGTATTGCGACCCCGGCCACGACTCAGATGACGCTTTCGTCGGATCTGTCGACGATCACCTGGAAACAGGGTGGCGCCGCGCCGGTGCTTCCCCTGGTGGCTTTCGATTATTCGACGGATCTGCGCAACTGGACGCGTCTTGGCCTGCCGACTTACAGTACCACGACCCAGTCGTGGGTGCTCTCCGGGCAGTCGCTGCCCACCGCTACGCTGTTCTTCGTGCGCGCACAGGGCGTCCAGATGGGTGGCACTTTCGGTTCGGATTCCCTGATCAATTCGGTCAGGGCCTTCTATCCGTCCACGTCGACCCAACAGGGCGGCGTGGTATCGGTCATTGGCACCACGGGCCATTCGATCTCGTTCATGGTGGGCGACGGTTCGCTCGGCTCGAGCTACTCGGCCACGGGACTTCCCGCCGGGGTGACGATCGACCCGGTCACCGGACTGGTTTCCGGCACGCCCACGGCGGCCGGCAGCTACAGCGTGGTGTTCACGATCAGCCATGGCGGTGTGTTCACGTCCGAGTCGCAGACCTGGACAATCCTCAATCCGAGCAGCACGGTGCCCTCGGGCAACCCCGGCCAGAGGCTGATGGCAATCTCCGCGCTCGCCAACGTCGGCGCCAACCTCAGCGCCAACGCCGTCGAGACCCTCGGCGTCGCAGTCCTTGGCAATGCGCCGAAGAAGCTCCTGCTGCGGGCGGTCGGTCCCTCGCTGGCCAACTTAAGCGTGGCCAATCCCGCGACCCAGCCCTTGCTCACGGTGCACGATTTGACGACCGATTCGGTGATCGCCACCAATCAGGGCTGGAATAACGACGCCACGGTGATGTCCGTGTCCGCGGCG
>JAJXVO010000082.1 GCA_021782105.1 bacterium | reverse complement strand
CTGCGCACCGTGCTTGCGAATGAGGAGGTGGTCGACGGACGCAGCGAGGTCGGCGGCTTTCCCGTCGAACGCCGCAATCTCCGGCAGTGGGTCCTGCGCATCACCGCCTACGCGGATCGCCTGCTCGCGGACCTCAGGGACGTCGACTGGCCCGACTCCACCAAGCGCATGCAGGAGGCTTGGATCGGCCGCAGCGAAGGCGCGGAACTCGATTTTGCATTGGAGGGCTCCCAAGGCGCCACGCTGAAGGTGTTCACGACGCGCCCCGACACCCTGTACGGCTGCACCTACATGGTCATGGCCCCCGAGCACCCGCTCGTCGACGTCATCACCGCTCCGGCCCAGCGCGAGGCTGTCGCGGCCTACCGGAAGAAGGCCGCCGCCAAGAGCGACCTCGAACGCACCGATCTCGCCAAGGACAAGTCGGGTGTCTTCTCCGGCGCCTACGCGATCAATCCCGTCAACGGCGCGCGGGTTCCCATCTGGATCGCCGATTACGTGCTCATGGGTTACGGCACCGGCGCCATCATGGCCGTGCCCGCTCACGACGAGCGCGACTATGAGTTCGCCGTCCACTACTCGCTTCCGATCATTCAGGTCATAGCCCCCGGCAATGGCGGCGAGTGCGTGCTGCCCTTCGTCGACGACGGAAACCTCGTCAACTCCGGTCCCTATTCCGGCCTCGAATGGGCCGAGGCCAAAAAACGTATCACCGCCGATCTCGCGGGACGCGGCATCGGCAAGGCCACCGTCAATTTCAAGCTGCGCGACTGGCTGTTTTCCCGGCAGCGGTATTGGGGCGAGCCCTTCCCGATCGTATGGGTGAACGAGCGGGATTATCCCCTCGTGGCCGCGCGCCGCGTCGGCGATCTGCCGCCCAACCCCGTCACCTATTCCCAAGACGGCGTCCGCTACTGCGCCCTGCCTCTGCCGGCGGTCGCCCTCCCCCTGACGCTCCCCGAAGTCGAGAGCTACCTGCCCAGCGGCACCGGCGAGAGCCCGCTCGCCAATTGCACCGACTGGCTGGAAATCTGGTTCAACGTCGACACCGGCGCCGCCGTTTCAGCCTCGCAACCCCGCCCCGCCGGAGATGCCTGGGTCCGCGGTCGCCGCGAAACCAACACCATGCCGCAGTGGGCCGGCTCATGCTGGTACTATCTGCGCTACCTCGATCCACACAATGGCAGCGGCATCGCCTCGCCGGAACTCCTCCGCTACTGGGGCACCCCCGATCTTTACGTCGGCGGCGCCGAACACGCCGTGCTCCACCTGCTCTATGCACGCTTCTGGCACAAAGTCCTCTTCGACGCGGGCGTCGTGCCCCAGAACGAGCCCTTCAAGAAACTCTTCCATCAAGGCATCATCCTCGGCGAAGACGGCGAGAAGATGTCCAAGAGCCGCGGCAACGTCGTCAGCCCCGACACCATCATCGCCAGCCACGGTTCCGATACCCTCCGCCTTTACCTCATGTTCCTCGGCCCGCTCGAGGACAAGAAACCCTGGAATCCCCGCGGTATCGAAGGGGTGCACCGCTTCCTCCAAAAGTTCTGGCGCGAATGCATTTCCGCCGAGGGGACCCCCAATCCCAAGATCGTCGATCAGGCCGACGCCGACTCCGCCGAGCTCACCAAACTTCTTCACGAAACCGTAAAAAAGGTCGGCGATGGTATCGAGGCGCTGCGCTTCAATACGGCGATTTCTCAAATGATGATTATGGTCAACGCGATGCAGAAATCCGATCGCGTTTCTCGCACCACGGTGCTCACCGTCATCCAACTGCTCGCCCCCTTCGCTCCCCACCTCGCCGAGGAGCTCTGGGAGCGTCTCGGTCGGGCTCCCTCCGTCCTCCAAGCCCCTTGGCCGCAGTACGATGAAGCCAAGCTGGTCCGCGACCAGGTGAAGCTCGTATTTCAAGTCAACGGCAAGCACCGCGGCGATCAGTCAGTGCCCGTCAATCTCTCCCAGGAAGATGCGCTCGCCCTGGCGCGAGCCAACGAAAAGGTGGCTCCTCACATCGATGGAAAAGACTTGAAGCGTGTCATTTACGTCCAAAACAAGATCCTCAATCTCGTCGTTGGCTGAGCGCCGCATGCCTCCGTCTGGCTCCCGCGGGGCCGGCCCTTTTTGTCTTGTGATTCAGTCCCGGCGACTTGAGTCGATCTAGGGTAGTTCTACGCTCCAGAAATAGGCTTGTATCATCTAGGGTGAAACCCCTAGTTTTAGGATGCGTCACGGCTCCCCTTCATCTGCTCATCGTCATGCACTCACACTTCCGCACCATTTTGGCTCTGGGGACCTTCGCGGCCATCGGAGCTTCACTGGGGGTGTCTCCAGTCTATTCCGACCCGGTCGGCCAGAGCAAAAATCCCACCAGCAAACTCTACGTGGCTGACATGACTGGAAACGCCGAGATCAACACCGGCGACAAGATTCAGGATCTTTCGAAAAAATCCGTCCACGACGCCCAGGGAGCCATCATCACGACCAAGAAGAAGTCGACCAATGCGATGGTCTACTCGAACGGCACGGGCATCTATTTCGCCCCAGACACGAAGGTCGACGTGAAGAAATTCGTCCAGGAGCCGTTCACGCCCAATCGCACCGACATGAGCGTCGAACCGTCGATTTCGAACACCTATGCGGTGGTTGACCACGGCACCGTGGGTCTTTGCACCAGCAAGCTCGTCGCGGGCAGTTCGATGACCTATGCGACCAGCGTCGGCTCCGTCTCGATCCGCGGTGGCAAGGTGGTGATTCAGGCCACCGATCAGGGCACGGTCGTTTCCCTTATCCAAGGCGACGTCACTGTGCGCGGCGGGTCCCTCGACATGGGCGGCCAAAATCTCAAACCTGGCCAACAGGCCATCCTGACGCCCGGCGGCCAGGGAGAGCCCGCGAAGATCTCGATTCAGCCGATTCCGGCCAACGAAAAATCTAGCCTCGATAACAAGGTCACCATGGCCTGCATGGCGAAAAACACGGTGTACTTCGACGTGGTCGGCAGACAGGAGGCCGAATCGGAAGCCGCCAAGGACCAGGCCAGCGCCGACAAGATCGTCGCAAAGCCGGTCACTCCCGATATTCTGCCGACCGATTACACGGTGAGCGCCTCCCGCATCGGGAGCCCCTGACGAGGAGCATTCGACCCTAGGACCGTGGAGACGCATTCAAGGAACCACAAGCGGACACGACTCGTACGCACCTCCGTGGCGGTCGCATGCTGCCTGGGAGTGGCGCTCTCCAAGGCCCGCGCCCTGGTCAGTCTCAACGACGGTCACGACAAGCTCTTCGTGAACGGCACTGTCTCCTTCGCCTGGGATTCCAACATCTACGCGAACAGCGCCGGCCAGGGTGACTACGTGATGGCCGCAACGACGGGGGTCGATTATTCCCGCCGCGCGGGGCTGATCGGTGTCGACGCCAGCGTCTCCGTGAACGCCAGTCGCTACAACAAGTTCACCACCGAGGATTTTCGCAATCCCAGCCTGAGCGTGGAGTTCACCAAGCAGACGGGCCGCACGACCGGCTCCCTGCGCTTTTCAGCCGTGCGTGCAAGCCGTGCCGACCCCAACGCCAACCTGCGCACCCAGGCCTGGACCTACGACGTCGGCCTCAAGCTTCATTACCCCGTCATCGACCGCTACTCGTTCTCCGGAGGCGTCGACGCGTCCACCGTCCGCTACTCCAACAACACGCAGCTGGTGAACCTGAACACCTACGCGGCCAACCTCGACCTGTATTACGTCTTCACCCAGCAGCGCGATCTGCTCGCCGGCGTGCGTGTCCGGAAAGAGAATACCTCCGCCGACAGCAACAGCATCGACGTCGCCTACACCGTCGGCGTCAACGGCCGCATCATCCCGAAGGTGAACGGAACGGTGCGCTTCGGCTACCAGACCCGCGCGACGACCGGCCTCAACGCGGGGAACTACAACTCCTGGACCTCGGACGCGGCGCTCACTTGGAACGTCACCCGTCGCCTCAAGGTCAGCGGCACCCTTAGCAAGGATTTCAACACGACCTCCACGGATTTGACGACCGACGTGCTCTCGGGCTCCCTTTCCTCGGTCTTCACCGTGAACGAGCACCTCAGCCTGGGGGCCGACACGGGCGTGGGCCTGACCCGCTTCATCGGAGTTCTGAGCGCCGGCCGCAAGGACACGTATTTCGACTACTCTCTCAGCGTCAACTACACCCTCAACGACCACCTCAAGACGTCGTTTCAATACACCTACTTCCGCAACTGGTCGACCCTGGCCTTTGCGGATTTCGTGCGCCAGGGCTATTCACTCACGCTTGCTTCCCGATGGTAACCGCTACGCGAAATCCTTTGCCGGTCTCTTTTCTCCGGCTCCTGTTCGCGGTGCTCGCAATCGCGAGCGCACCGCTTTTCGGACAGACTGCTGCCCAGCTCCCAAAATTCACCGTCCGTGCGAAAGCCTATCGCATCGTGACCTCCGACAAGCTCCGCATCGCCGTCGTGCAGGAGTCCGATCTCGACAGCATCGTCCGAGTCGACTCGGCCGGCTGCGTCAATCTCAAGTATGTCGGCGAGATCCTTGTGGCGGGGATGACGATCAACGAGGCCGAGCGCGCCATCGAGGATGCGTATCGGGATCAACGCTACCTCCGCGATCCGCAGGTCACCATGAACGTCGAGGAATACGCCCCGCGCGAGGTTTCCATCCAGGGGGAGGTGCGCAGCCCGGGCCGCTATTCTCTGCCCGTCGAAACGGTCAGCACCGTGCTCTGGCTGGTCACTCGCGCAGGCGGCTTCACCGACACCGCCAAGGGCACCGAGGTGAAGGTCACCCGATTCACCCCAGATGGACGAATTGCGAAAGTGTTTGTCGTTGATGTGGAAAGTCTCATTAAGGGAAAGTCCAGCAGGGAGAAGATCAACGACACCACTCTCGAGCTTGAGCCCGGTGACGTGGTTTATGTTCCCCAGAGGATAATCTGAGGTCCGCTCTCCCTTCTCGCCCCGCAACAACGATGTCAGACACGCAGCAGACGCAGCCCCTGAAGCCGCCGACTCCGGCGGCTCCCCAGGCCAACAGGGACGATGACGATGTCATCGAGCGACGGACGCTGCGCGATTACTACATCATTCTTCGCGAGCGTCTCTGGATCGCGCTGCCCGTGGCGCTGCTCGTGTCGTTGAGCGTCGGATACTATCAGTCGCGCAAGACGCCGATGTACATGAGCACGGCGACGATGCAGTTCGAAAAACCTGATCGCATCGTAACCACCGAGGGGGTCACCAATCCCGCCATCCAGTCGGAAATCGATATCAACACCAATATCGAGATCCTCAAAAGCGACCGGCTTCGCGAACGCGTCATCCACTCGCTCACCCCCGAGGAGGTGCGCATCCTGCAGCGCCCCTACCTCAAGAATCTTCCGCCTGGTGCCTCCCCTCCCTCCGCTGCCGCGGCCATGCCCAACGTGGACGTGAGCGCCGTGCGCAACAGCCTGCTCATCCGCATCACCACCACCGACCGGGATCCCGAGGCGGCCAAGATCATCGCCGACAAGTACGTCGATCAGTTCATGCAGTACCTGCTCGAGAATGTCGGCGGGAAAAACGAATACGCGGTCGACTGGCTCACCTCGCGCGCTGAACAGCTCCGCCGCGAGTCCGAGGAATCCGCGCTTAAGCTCCAGCATTTCATGCAGGCCCAGGGCATGGTGTCGCTCGACGACAGCGTCAACCTCATCACCGCCCGCCTTCAGGCCGTCAGCACGGCCCTGACCCAAAACCAGCTCGCGCTGCTCGAACTCAAGGCCGAGTACGGCCAGATCCAGGATTTCATTAAGAACGGGCGAAACCTGCTCGAAATTCAGGCTATCGCGAAGCACGGCGAGGTGCCCTCGCTCCAGAGCCAGCTTCTGGCCCTCAAACGCCAGCAGGAGGTGCTCGCCGAGCGCTACCTCGAGCGCCACCCGAAGATGATCGACATCGCCAACCAGATCTCCGTTGCCCAGGGGCAGCTCGAAAAGGCGATCCAACTCGCCGTCGACGAGGTCAAGACCCAGCTCGACAAGACGACCGACGCGGAGAAGCGGCTCGAGGTCGCCAAGAGCGAACAGGAAAAGGCGTTCCTCCATCTCGGTGACGTCCGCACCGAGTACGAGAGCCTGAAGAATCAGGCCGACGTGAAGCGCAAGAACTACATGGATATCCTGGACCGTCTGAATCAGACGCGCACTACCAGTAACATCGACAAGATTCCGCTTCATCCGCTCGACCGCGCCCAAATCGCCGGCGCGCCTTACACGCCCAACATGGGCCGCATCGTCAAGACCTGCACCGGACTCGGCGTGCTCATCTTCATCGGCGTTGCGGTCGGCCTCAGTTTCATCGACGACCGCATCAAGAGCGCATGGGACGTCGAACACTTCATCGGCGCGAACCTCTTGGGCATCATTCCCGAACTCGGCCAGATCAAGGACGAGGACAAGTACCAGCTCGTCCTCAACAACAAGGCCAACCCCGGTCAGGAATCCTTCCTGAGCGTCTACAGCGCGGTGAAAATCCAGTCCAAGCTCGATTTTCCAAAATCGATCCTGGTGACCAGCACCATCCCCGGTGAGGGCAAGACGCTCATCTCCTGCAATCTTGCCGGCTCCTTCGCCCGCCACGGACGCAACACGCTGCTCGTCGATTGCGATCTCCGCCGGCCCATGCTCCACCGGCACTACAAGCAGGCCAACAATAACGGTCTGATCTCCTGGTACGAGAATGGCTCCGACCTCGATTCTGATCTGCTCGGCAATCCCCACCTCGGCATCGTGAAGATCGGCGAGAACCTCTCGCTCCTGTGTTCTGGCGGTCGCTCCAAGACCCCGTCCGAGCTGCTCGAGAGCAATGCCTTCGCCCAGCTGCTCGAGAAGCTGAAGCGCCGCTTCGACCTCGTCGTCGTCGACTCGCCGCCCCTCGGCGCTGTGACCGATTCGCTCCTGATCGCCGAGCGCATTGACGAAGTGATCTACGTGTGCCGTTTCAATCGCGCCTACCGCAAGCACATCAAGCTTTACATCAAAGCGCTGCGCAGCGGGAAAAACGAGATCCTCGGCATCGTGCTCAACGGTCTGTCTCCGCGCCGCATCGAGTATTACTCGAATTACCGGTACTACCGCAGCTACAAGAAGTATTACGGGGCTCAGACCTGAGCCGCCCGCGCGGCCCCGCCTTAGTTTCTTGTCTCCGCGCCGCGCCTGCTTCGGTATCGCTCCGCCGTGTTGTCAGCCTTCCTCCCCTCCGATTTCGATCCGCAACGTCCGGTCGTCCTGATCGCGGGCCAGGGCGTCTACCCCCAGCTCATGGCCGAAGCCGTGCGAAGTGCGGGCCTGCCCCTGCGACTGCTCGCCTTCGAGGAGGAGACCAAGCCCGAGCTCGTCGCCTCGTTTCCCGAGTCCGAGCGCCGCGTAATCAAGGTCGGCCAGCTCGGACGCATGCTGCGTTCGCTTGAGGAACTGGAAGCCGGCTGCGCCGTCATGGCCGGCCAAATCACTCCGCGACGCCTGTTCAAGGGGCTGCATCCCGATCTGAAGGCCGCCCAAATCCTCCTGCGCCTAAAACGCCGCAACGCCGAGACGATCTTCGGCGCCATCGCCGAGGAGATCGCCAAGCTCGGCGTCAGCCTCCTCGATGCCCGCTGCTTTCTCGACGCCCACCTCGCGACCCCCGGCTGCATGACCGGCCGCTCCTTCCCCATCGATCAGGAGTACGTCGACCACGGCGTCCACATCGCCCGCGAGTGCGCCCGCCTCGATATCGGTCAGGGCTGTGTCGTGCGCAAGGGCACCGTCCTTGCTGTCGAGGGCTTCGAAGGGACCGACGAGATGATCCGCCGCGCCGGCACTTTCGGCTCGGACGAGCCGCTGTTCGTCAAGACCGTCAAAGCCAACCAGGACTATCGCTTCGACGTGCCCTGCTTCGGTTTGCGCACGCTTGAGATCATGAGGGAGGCCGGCGTGCTCGCCGCCGCCCTCGAGGCGGGCAAGGTGATCATGCTCGACCGCCCGGCGGTGATCGCCCAGGCGAAAACCTGGAAGATTAGCCTGCTCGGTTTCTAGCCCCCCAGGCCGCCCGGTGCGCATAAAATTATTTGCGCCTCGCGAATTCGCGCCAACCATGGGCCCTATGCCCAATGAAGTCATCGCCATCGCCATCAAGGGAGTCATGCCCACGGCCAACGGCTGGGCCGTATTCCTGGGCAATGACGAGAAGACCTTCGTCATCTACGTCGACCACTCCGTGGGCAATGCCCTGCAAATGGCGATCAGCGGCGTGAAGCGCGAACGCCCCCTCACACACGACCTGATCGGCCACATCCTCCTCGGCCTCGGCGCCCGCCTCGAGCACATCGTGATCAACGATGTCAACGAGGGCACTTTCTTCGCGCGCATCCTCCTGCACATGGAAAACGAGCTCGGCCGCAAGGTAATCGAGATCGATGCCCGTCCCTCCGACTCCGTCGTGCTCGCTCTTCAGCACCAGCGGCCCATGTACGTCGCCCGCTCCGTCTTCGATTCAGTCGAAGATATGACCGAGGTGCTCGAACGTGTCATGAAACAGCAGGAAGCGGCGGCCGAAAGCGATTCCGACGACACTGACTCCGATTCCGACTCTGACTCCGACTCTGACGACGAGTCCGACAGCGAAGATGAGGGCGAGGAGGGTGGAGACGAGGAGCCCGGTGAGGACGAGGACAAGTCCTAAAATCCTCCGGTTGGCCTCGACGCTCCGCGGTGACCGGTTTTGGCGGGTCGCCGCTGCCGCAAGCGCATCGATCCCGACCGCCCCCCCCTCTGACTGACCCGACCATGGCAGGCCAAACGCTTCCCGCTCCCATAAGCCCGGGCCAGCCCCTCACCGCGCTGGCCCCCATGCAGGACGTCACCAACCTGTCCTTCATGCGCGTGGTCGCGCATTACGGCGCGCCCGATTACTTTTTCACGGAGTTCTTCCGCGTCCACAGCCAGTCGACCCCCGAGCGACACATCCTGCGCTCGATCGATGAGAACGACACCCATCGCCCGGTGTTTGCGCAACTCATCGGTGAGAATCTCTCCGATCTCGAGAGGACCGTGCGGGAACTCCTGCGCCACCCGATCGCGGGCATCGACCTGAACCTCGGCTGCCCCGCGCCCAAGGTGTACAAGAAGAATGTCGGCGGCGGCCTGCTGCGCGATCCCGCGAGGGTCGACGAAATTCTCGCCTGCCTGCGCGCGGCTTCGCCGGGTTTGTTCACTGTGAAGATGCGCCTCGGCTTCGACTCTCCCGAGTCATTCGAGGCCATTCTCGAACTCGTCAACCGCCACGACGTCGATCTGCTCAGCGTCCATGGCCGGCTGGTGAAGCAGATGTACCGTGGCAACGTGCGCTACGATCTCATCGCCCGGGCCGTGGAGCGTGTGCGCTGCCCGGTGCTCGCCAACGGCGAGATCGCCTCAGCCGAAAAGGCGAGAGCGGTGATTGCCCAGACCAAGGCCGCAGGCGTGATGATCGGACGCCATGCGATTCGCAACCCCTGGATCTTCCGCCAGGTGAGGGAGCTGTGCGCTGGCGGAGTGGTCGCCCCATTGCCCCTGTCCGAGGCGCGTGATTACGTGGAGAGGCTCTACGAGGCCCTCACCGACCCGGAGATTCCTGAAAAACTCCAGGTCGCTCGCATCAAGAAATTTCTCAATTTCGTCGGGCAAAGCGTCGACCCGGAGGGGCTCTTCCTCCGCGAAATGCGCCGCGCGCTCACGAAGGCCGAGCTGTTCGCGGTCTGCGACCGGCACATGCTCGCGGAGCCCGACAAACCGTATTCGCTTGAGCCTTACCCGGGCGTGGTGGCGCGGCCCAATTGCGAGGACGGCTGCGGTCTGGGGACCTGACCGGGTGTCGTACGGATCCGCGCCGCGGTTCCGCGCTTGCCAAGCGGCGGCGCGCGCCGCTCTTCTCGGATCATGCGCATCGCAGTCCTCGCCGACATCCACGGGAACCTCGCCGCGCTCGAGGCAGCCCTGGAGGAGATAGGGCGACTCGACCCCGACCGAATTGCTGTGCTGGGCGATGTGATCGACGGCGCTCCCGATTCCATTGCCTGCTGGCGGCGTGTCCGCGAACTCGAGGTACCGATCCTGCGCGGCAATCATGAGCGCTACGTCTACGACTACGGCACCGAGCGGGCCTCGCCGGAGTGGAGCATGGCCCACTTCGCTCCGGTTCGCTGGGCGGTCGAGCAGTGCGACTCCCGCGTGCGCGATGAGATGCGTGCGCTGCCGACGAGCCACCGATTCGCCGAGGCCCCTGAACTCCTCCTTGTGCATGCCTCCCTGCGAAGCGACCAGGACTCGATCTTCGCACACACGCCGGATCCCCTGATCGAACCCATGTTCCCGGGCATCCGCGAGCCATGGATCATCCGCGGACACAATCATCTGCCGGGCCTTCGTACCTGGGGCGAGCGGACCATCCTCAACCTGGGGGCCGTGGGACTGCCACTGGACGGACACCTCGCGGCGCAGTTTGCGGTGATGGAGAAGACGGCGCGGGGATGGACGGCGCGTCAGATCGCGGTTCCCTACGATGTCGACGCAACGCTGCGGCGTTTTCGCGAGTCGGGATACCTCGAGGCGGGCGGGCCCATGGCGCGACTGTTTTTGCGGGAAGTGGCGACGGCGACCCACCACTTCGTCCCTTTTCTCCGCCACTATGGCCACGCGATCCGCGAGGGTCGGATCGATGCCGGCACGGCCATAGACCGCTTCCTGAGGGAGTACTGACGCCCGGTCGGCGGCGCCCAGGCCGCGGGCCGCACCAGGATTTACGCCGTGCGATTCCGTGGCGCCATCCGGCCGAGGCCGACAGGGAAGGATTGAAGGGATCGCGACCTTTTTGGAGACTCGTGAAGCCACCCCAATCCCCCACGCGATGATGTCCAGAAAACGCAGCAGGAATGCGCCTTTTCTTACTGAATCCGGAGGAGATGCGCCTACTTGATGCCGATGACCACGTAATTGGGGCCGAGGAGGTGCTCGACGCGTGTTTCGCGGAAACCGGCGTCGCGCATCCAGCCCTGACAGTCCGCGCCCGTGTAATCGAAGCCACCGGGGGTCTCGACCAACATATTCAGGCTCATGAGCAGTCCGAAGGCGCGCTCCCTGCGGTCATCATCGATTAATGCGTCGTAGACGATGACAGCGCCGCCCTGTGGCAGGGCTGCATGAGCCTTGACGAGCAGGGCACGCTTTCGCGGCAGATCCCAGTCGTGCAGGATATGCCCCATGAGAATCACGTCGGCCGACGGCAGCGCGTCCTTGAAAAAGTCGCCCCCGACAAAATGCACGCGGTCCGAAAGACCGAGTGAAGCGATGTAATCCTCGAAGACCGGCTCCACCTGCGGAAGATCGAAGCCGATTCCGTTGAGGTGGGGATTCTGCAGTGCGATCTGTGCGGGAAGGTCGCCCTGGGCCGTGCCGAGATCGACGAAGGTTTGGTAGTCCTTCCATGGAAATTGCGCGGCGATCGTCCGGTTGGCCGCGCGGCTCACACCGGACATGGCCTTGAGGAATTCGCGCAGCCGGGCGGGGTCGGCGTAAAGCGCGCCGAAGACGTCTGCCTCGTGCTTGGACTCGTTTTGCGGCTCGCCCGTGCGAAGCGCTTCAGTGAGGTGCGCCCAGAATGGGTAGAGCCGGTGGTTGGCCATCTCGAGGAGGCCTCCCATGTAGCTCGCCTTGCGTTTGTCGAGAAATAGGTCGGCCTCCGGCGAATTGCGGTAGACGCCGTTTTCCCGCTGCAGGAAGCCGAGCGCCACCAGCGCGTCCAGGAAATCGCGCGCCCCGCGGGGATGCAGCCCGAGCCGCCGCTGCAGCGCTTCGCCGTCCTCAGGCCGCCGCGCCAGTTCGGTGAACACTTCGAGCTCGACCGCGCTGAGCAGGGCCTTCGACGACCAGAAGGCCAGTCCGATTTGCATAATCCGTTCCGGGGAAGGGGCTGGTGAGTCCATTAGCAGCACTGAACTGCAATATCAGTTGGCGACAAGCCTGGTGGCCGGCTTTTTCCGAAAAATCCGGTTCGAAGAGCGAGCGAAGAGCGAGGGACAGGCCCCTGAAAATCGATACTCTGCGGCTTGCCATCGGGAGGGAAACGCGAAGCCTCCCGGCATGGAGTATCGTCGATTCGGCCGCACGGGTTTGAGGATGCCGGTTTTCACCTGCGGGGGCATGCGCTACCAGCACAAGTGGCAGGATATTCCCTGGAGCGAAGTGCCCGCGGAGGGACAGGCCAATCTTGAGGCCTGTATCCGGCGCGCGCTCGACCTGGGGATCAACCACATTGAGACAGCCCGCGGTTATGGCAGCTCCGAGATGCAACTCGGTCGGATTCTTCCGACGATTCCTCGCGATCGCATGATCGTGCAGACCAAAGTTGGGCCGAAAGAGGATCCGGCTGAGTTCCTCGCGACGTTCGAGGCGTCGATGGCCAACCTCGGGCTCGCGCATGTGGACCTGCTGTCGATCCATGGCGTCAACACTCGCCAGCTCCTGGAGTGGTCGCTGCGTCCCGGTGGCTGCGTCGATGCTGCACGAAAGCTGCAGCGCGAGGGACGCGTTCGGTTCATTGGGTTCTCCACGCATGCGACGACCGACGTGATCGTAGACGCGATCGAGAGCGATGCGTTCGACTACGTGAACCTGCATTGGTATTTCGTGAACGAGCTCAACACGCCCGCAGTCGACGCGGCGCACCGCAGGGACATGGGGCTGTTCATCATCAGTCCGAACGACAAGGGAGGCCGCCTGCAGGACCGTCCGCCTCTGATGGCCGGGCTGACGGCGCCGCTGACTCCGATGCAGTGGAACGACCTGTTTTGCCTGAGCCGTCCCTGGATCCACACGCTCAGCCTGGGTGTGGCGCGCCCTTCGGATTTCGACGAACACGTCGCCGCGCTCGAACACTTCGGGCGGGCGGCGGAGGTGGTGGCGGCGGGTGAGGCGCGGCTTCGCGCGAAACTGGTCGAGACCCACGGTGAAGCGTGGTGCAGCCGCTGGGCGGAAGGCCTGCCGCACTATTTCGACGTTCCTGGGGAGGTGAACATCATGGAGATCCTGCGCCTGTGGAACTATGGCGAGGGGCTTGAGCTGCGTCCTTGGGCGAAGATGCGCTACAATTTGCTGGGTCAGGCCGACCACTGGTTTCCGGGACAGAATGCGGCCTCGATCAACGACGCGGCGCTGGCGCCGTGCCTGGAGCGCAGTCCTTTTGCGAAGGAGATTCCGGATCTTCTCCGCCGGGCTCACGCGGCGTATTTCGAGGCGCCGAAGAAGCGGCTCAGCCAGAGCTGAGTTGCCATTTGCGGCGCGGGACGCTTTGTGCGGGAACTTCCATGACTGTGAACCTTCGATATTTCGCGGCTCTCGCGGACCAGGCCGGCGTGCCCCGGGAGACTGTGGAGACCCAGGCGACGTCGCTGGGCAACCTGTACGACGAGGTGCGGGTCCGGCGCGCGCTCCGCTTGGAACGGGCGTGGGTGCGCGTCGCGGTGAACGACGAGTTCGTCTCCTGGGATAGGGCGGTCCGTGATGGCGACCGAATCGCGTTCATGCCGCCAGTCAGCGGCGGCTGAGGCTCTTCCGAAGCTCACGGATACAGGGAATCCTGAATTCGCCGCGAAAGCGGGATCGGACGATTCTGACGAGCCGCGGCCGATCTCCCTACGATCATGCTCGCGCGGTTCGGTCCGTTCGGGATCAGCGTCCGGTCACCGCAATGATTTCGGCGGGGAGCACTTTGTCGGCGTCGTCGGTGGCAAAGGCGGAGAGGAAACGGCGGGACGACGCGGATTGGTATGAGTCAATGCGCATGAAAACGGCGCACCTTTGATAGTAGATCGCCAGCACGATTCGGTCGATCCGGCTGGTGAGCGGCTTGCGGCTCACCACTTCGTACCCGATATAGTCGCCGGCGTTCGCAACGAGCGGCGTCAGCTGTGATTGCAAGTGGCGAGCGGCCCCACCGTTGGTGTCGAACAAGGCCGTGGAGAACGGCACGGGACCATTGGTCTTAAGCTGGGAGAAGGCGAAGTCGAGTTCACTGTCGGTTTGTTGGGCATGTCCGACGAAGGCGAAGCCGAGGATCAGGATGAGAGACACGAGGAGTTTGCGCATGGAGGAGAAGGGATGGGGTGAGCGGATACGCAAGGCAGGCAGCGAGCCACCGGAAGTGTTAGGCGGGCCCATGATTGCGCGGGGTGTGGCGAACCGGATCGTTGCTACTGGTCTGACGCTGTCAGGGGTCGGTCAAAACCAGCCAGGTAGGGTCGATTCAAAACCGGCCACTTTGAGCGGGTGATTTAC
>JAJXVO010000081.1 GCA_021782105.1 bacterium | reverse complement strand
TCTGCATGTCCAGGTCGACGCGGCGCCCGAATTCCGCCTGCAGTGCGTGCGCGAGTCGATCGACTGGATAGACCTCTTCATCCTGACGCATGAGCATGCGGACCACGTCGGGGGCATGGACGACTTGCGCCGATTCTGCGATTTTCTCGGAGGCAACGCGCTGCCCGTGTACACCACGCCCGAGGCCGGGGGGCGGTTGCATCAGGTTTTCCCCTACGCGATTGGCGAGAAGCCGCGGAGCAAGGGCTACGCCGCGTTTCGAGTGGCTCCCATGCCGCCGAGGATGGAGCTGCCACAGGGCACCATCGAGTCGACCCGCCTGCCGCACGGCCCGGTTGAGACGCTGGGCCTGGTGTTCACCGAGCGGAGCTCGGGGCGGAAGGTCGCCTACTACACCGATTGCAAACGCGTGCCCCCCGAAGCACTCGCGCTCGCCCGCGGCGCGGATCTCGTGGTCCTGGATGGACTGCGGCCGCAGGACCATCCGACGCACATGACGATCGAGGAGGCCTGCGCCGCCGCGAAGGCGATAGGCGGGCAACGGACGCTCCTGATCCACTTCACGCACCACGTGGATCACGGCCCGGTAGAGGCTACTCTGCCCGCCGGGGTGGGCCTGTCCTACGACGGCCTGCGCGTCACCCTCGGAACGGGTTAAGACCGGATTGGAACAGAAGCCAACGAAGTTTAGGAAGAGGTGATACGCTGTTTGTTCTTCGTTCCCTTCTGTTCCAACCTGGCTCGGACCGACTGACAAAAAGGCGCAGCGTGTGAGGCTGCGCCTGAGCGGAAACGTACTGAAGCGGCTGGCTAGAGTTTCACGACTTCGGCGAGCTTGGTGGCGTCCTTGCCGCCACCCATGGCGAAGTCGGGCTTGCCGCCGCCCTTTCCTCCGAGCTTCTGCGTGAGCTCGTTCACGATCTTGCCAGCCTGGTGGCCGGCCTTCACCGCGGCGGGCGTGCAGAATGCGACCACCGAAGCCTTGTCGCCAAAGGCGGCGCCGAGGATCACGACGCCGTCGCCCAGCTTCGCGGCAATCTGGCTTCCCAGGGATCGGAGCGCATCGGGCGAGTCGACTGAGACGGGCGTCGCCACGAACTTGAGTCCGTCGCGCACCACGGCCTTGGCCACGAGTTCGTCGGCCAGACCCGCTGCGGCCTTCTGCTCGTAGACCTTCAGCTTCTTCTCGACCTCGGCCTTCTGCGCGAGGAGGACCTCGAGCTTGTGGGAGACGTCCTGGGCGCCAGCGTTGAGCTTGGAGCTGACGGCCTTGAGCGCGTGCTCCTCGTCGTTGACATAGTCGTAGGCGGCCTGGCCTGCGACGGCCTCGATGCGGCGCGTGCCGGCGGCGACCGCCATTTCGGCGACGATCTTGACCATGCCGATCTCGCCCGTCGTGGAAACGTGGGTACCGCCGCAGAGCTCGCGGCTGTAGCCGCCGATGTCGACGACGCGGACGATCTTGCCGTACTTCTCGCCGAAGAAGGCGAGGGTGCCCTCGGGCTTCTTGTCGAACTCGGTCTCGTAGGCCTCGACCTTCGCGTTATCGAGGACCTTCTCATTGATCAGGTGCTCGATCTCGCGGAGCTGCTCGGGTTTCACCTGCTCGAAGTGCGTGAAGTCGAAGCGCAGGCCTGCCTTGGTTTTCGAGGTGCCGGCCTGACGGACATGCGTGCCGAGAACCTTTCGGAGGGCCCAGTGGATCAGGTGTTCGGCCGAGTGGTGCCGCGAGATGGCGCGGCGCGAGATCGGCGACACGGCGAGCTTGGCCTCGCGACCGACCAAGGTGAGCCTTTTGGTGTCCATTGCGCAGGCGGGGGCGAGTTTGTGAAGGAAACGGCCGGCCTTGTCCTTGACAGTGTCGACGACAGCGAAGGTCTGGCCGTCGATCTTGACCGCGCCATGATCGCCGGCCTGGCCGCCCATCTCGGCGTAAAAGGGGGTTTGGTCGAAAACGAGGTAGACGCCCTTCTCGGACTTCACGATATCGATAACCTTGGCGTCGGCGACGAGCTGGGTGTAGCCCACGAAGGTCGTCGGCTTCTGCTCGAGGGTGGTCTCGCCCTCGGTGGCGGCGACGATGATGTCCTTCTTCATGGCGGCGCGCCCGCGCTCGCGCTGCTGGTCCATCAGCTTCTCAAATTCCTTGGTGTCGACCGTCAGCCCGCGTTCGGTCGCGAGCAGCTGGGTCATGTCGAGCGGGAAGCCGTAGGTGTCGTAGAGTTCGAATGCGACCCAGCCCGCGAGGGTGGTGCCGAACACTGCCGCCGGACTATCAGGTGCCGCGTTCTTAGGAGCAGGAAGGGCATGCTGATTGAAAATTCCCAGTCCGCGATCCAGCGTCCGGCCGAAGCTTTCCTCCTCGGATCGGATCACGCGGCGGATGATATCCTGCTGCTGTACCAACTCAGGAAATACGGAGCCCAGCGACTCGACGACGGGCGTCACGAGCTGTTCGAAGAATCCGGTGCCCAGACCAAGCTTCTTGCCGTAGAGGATGCCGCGGCGAAGGATGCGGCGGATGACGTAGTTGCGGCCCTCGTTGCCGGGAAGAATGGTGTCGGCGATGGCGCAGGAGATGGTGCGCGAGTGGTCCGCGAGCACGCGGAACGCGATGTCGATCTGCTCCTGCTCGGAGAGGCCTTCGCGTTTCGTCGGTACGGTGCCCTTGTAAACCTTGCCGGAGAGTTCGGCCACCTTGCGGAAGATGGGGGCGAAAACGTCGGCGTTGTAGTTCGAGGGCTCAGCCGAGAAGTCCTTGAAGCCATGGGTGGTCGCATGGATGCCCGCGACGCGTTCGAAGCCCATGCCGGTGTCGACGTGCTTGGCGGCGAGCGGCGAGAAGCTGCCGTCGGCGTTCGCGTTGAACTGGATGAAGACCAGATTCCAGATCTCGATGCAGCGGGACGAACCCTTGTTGACGAGTTCGCGGCCCGCGGCCTCGTCGTTGTTGGGAAGCAGATTGAAATGGACCTCAGAGCACGGACCGCAGGGCCCCGTGTCGCCCATCATCCAGAAATTGTCCTTCTTGTTGCCGTAAACGATATGCACCGCGGGATCGAGACCCTCGGCGCGGAATATCTCGGCCCAGATGTCGTAGGCCTGCTGGTCGAATTCCGACGGGTCGCCGTCCTTGGGCTTGTACACGGTGGCGAACAGCCGCTTCGCGGGAATGCCCCATCCCTTCGTCAGAAGCTGCCAGGCCCACTGGAGCGCCTCCTTCTTGAAGTAGTCGCCGAAGGACCAGTTGCCGAGCATCTCGAACATCGTGTGGTGGTAGGTATCGAAACCCACGTCCTCGAGGTCGTTGTGCTTGCCGCCGGCGCGGATGCATTTCTGCGTGTCGGCCGCGCGACGATCGGAGGCGGGGCGCACTCCCGCCCACTTGGAGACGTCCGGAGCGCGCTCACCGAGGAAGATCGGCACGAACTGATTCATGCCTGCGTTCGTGAACAGCAGTCCGGGCGAATCGGGCAGCAGCGAAGACGACGGCACGATCGTGTGTTTTTGCCCGTGGAAGAAATCGAGGAAGGACTGGCGGATCTCGGCGGAGGTCATGGAGGAAGAAGCGAGAATCGAGGAGCGAGGAGTGAGAATGTAGGAAGCGGAAGAGAGGCGAGGGAGAAGAGTTGGGACAGCGACGAAAGCGGGCTGGAATCTATTCTCGCTTCCCGCTTCTCGCTCCTCGCTTCTTCCCCTGTCATTTCATCAAAGGGCGGCGATGATGGCGTCGGCCATGGCCTTGGTGCCAACGGACTTTCCTCCGAACGCGATGTCGCCGGTGCGGGTGCCGGAGGTGACGGCCTTCTTTACGGCTGTCTCGATGCGCACGGCGACCTTCTCGAGGCCGAAACTGTAACGCAGCATCAGGGCGACGGAGAGGATCTGGGCGCAGGGATTGGCGATGCCTTTGCCTGCGATGTCCGGTGCCGTACCGCCCGCGGGCTCGAAGAGACCGAAGGACAGACCGAGGGAGTTCTTCCGCGTGCCGAGCGAGGCCGAGGAGAGCATGCCGAGCGAACCGCAGACGCAGGCCATCTCGTCGCTGAGGATGTCGCCGAACATGTTTTCGGTGACGAATACGTCGAACTGGTTGGGCGAGCGCACGAGCTGCATGGCGGCGTTGTCGACGTACATGTGGCTCAGCTCGAGCTCAGGGGCGTTCTTCGCGACGTAGTCGGTGACCGTCTTGCGCCAGAGTACGGAGGTCTCGAGCACGTTGGCTTTGTCGATGGAGCAGAGCTTCTTCTTGCGGGCGCGGGCGGCGGCGATGGCCGTGGCAGTGATGCGCTCGATCTCGCTCTTGCGGTAGATCATCGTGTCGATCGACTGCACGTCGCCGTCGGGCAGCGTCGTGGTGGTCTTGGGCTGACCGAAGTAGAGACCGCCGGTGAGCTCCCGGATGCAAACGATGTCGATGCCGTCGGGGATGCGTTCGGACTTGATCGGCGAGGCGTCGGCGAGTTCGCGGTAAAGCAAGCCGGGACGGATGTTGGCGAACAGGGTGAAATGCTTGCGCAGCGGCAGAAGCGCGGCGCGTTCAGGCTGCTCCTTGGGGGGGAGCTTCTCCCACTTTGGACCGCCGACGGAGCCAAAGAGGATGGCATCGGATTGCTCGCAGAGTTTGAGCGTCGAGTCCGGCAGGGCTTTGCCATGGTTGTCGATGCCCGCGCCGCCGACGTCGGCGATCGCGTAATCGAGGGTGAGCCCCTCCTGTTTGGCGACATGCGCGAACACGCGCAGGGCCTCGGTCATGACCTCGGGCCCGATGTAGTCTCCGGGGAGAACGGCGAACTTAAGCGTCGGCATATAAAAGGGCATTAGTTAGAGCGAGAAGCGGCCGAGGGGAAGGTGAATCTTTCGAGGCCTGCCGGGGATTTCTCCGTTGCGCGCAAGGCGAATTGGCCATTCTGGGATGAGCGTGAATCTCCACATCCTGCCCAGCGGCCCCATCCAGACGATCGGCTACCTGCTCACCGAGCCCGCCCTCGGGCAGGCGGTGCTGATCGACGCACCGGGCGACATCCTCGACAAGGTGCAGCCCATCCTGACCAAGGAAGGCTGCCGCCTGGCCGAGCTTTGGCTCACCCACGGGCATTGGGATCACACCCAGGATGCCGCCAAAGTGGTGCGCACGACGGGGGCGAAGGTCCGCGCCCATCGCGACGACCAGCGCATGATCGAGACTCCGGAGATCATGGCTCGGTACCTGATGCCGGGCATGTCCCTGGAGCCTGTGAAAGTGGACCACTGGATGGCGCAGGGCGACCGATTCGAGGCACTTGGCGAGCCGGTCGAGGTGCGGCACGTGCCCGGGCATTGTCCTGGCAACATTCTCTTCTATTTTCCGCGGCTGAGGGCTGCCTTTGTCGGTGACGCGCTGTTTAACGGAAGCGTGGGGCGGACGGACCTGCCGGGCGGCAGCTTTGAGACGCTAGAACGTTCGATTCGCGAACAGATTTACACGTTGCCGGACGACACCCCCGTTTATCCGGGGCATGGACAGGCGACGACCGTGGGCGACGAAAAAGCCGGCAACCCTTACGTGCCGGCTTGAGAAATGAGATCGGCCTAGGTCTGATCCGGAGCCGAAGGAGTGGCGGGCTGAGTGCCCGGTCCGTGTGGGCCGGGCTCGGGTTTGGCGTCCCCAGGGGGCTGTTCCTGATTCGGCATTCCGGGCTTATGTTCGTCTGCGTGATGCATAAAACCGCGGAAACGCTCTTTTTCGATTCTCCGAAGATCCTCGAATTTGATGCGCTGCTCGGGGTTTAGAACGGTTTCAATCCGGGAATCCATATTGTCGAATATGGACATCGCCTGCCGGATGGAGTTTTCGCGGACCCTCCGGAGATTCATGCTGGCCTGGAGGACGATGACTTCGAGCTTGTCGCGCTGATCAGGGGTGCATCGGAGCACATGCGTCAGGTGGGCGACGCGATTCTGGGCGAAGCGCTCGAGGTTGGGACGGCGGATTGGGGGGTGATACCAACGGACTGCAACGAGTCCGCCGGTGATCGTTCCGAAGAGGAAGACGCCGATGAAAACGAGGATGACTTTCCAGGGTTTGTTCATGGCTATTAACCGCCGATATCGACGACTTCGGAGACGGGATCTGCGAGCACAGACTCTTCGTCACGGTTGGAGGAGGAAGAGAGGAACGGGAGGGTGCTTGCCAGGCAGAGGATCATGAGGAGCGCGGACACGGCGAGCGCCTTCCACGACAAGCGCTCGAACAGGAGGCTGGCGGAGAAGGGTGTGGGCGCGGAAAAGGCCAGGGATGCCACGCGTGTCGAAAATCCGTACGGCAGCGCGGTCTCCTCGTTTGAGTGGACAGTTCGGGCGGCGGCAACGAGCCGCTGCCAGGCGAGATCGGCTTTTTTCGAGTTCATGTTCGTTCCTTACGACTTAACGCAATAAACATTTTTTGCAGCTTCTTCCGGGCGCGGAAAGCCCGGACTTTGACGAGAGGCGATTTCCAGCCGGTCAGGCGGGAGACGTCGGCAACGCTCTTCTGCTCCAGATCCATCAGACGGATCACGAGTTGATCCTCGGGTTTGAGCATGCCGAGCAGCTTCTCGATAAGTTCGCGGGAGGCGAGTGCATCGTCGGGAGCTTTTTCGGATTCGTTGCTGAGCACGGCATCGAGGACATCCGCCTCGTTTTCGGAAAGGTCAGCCCAACGCAGTTCCGGCCGGCGTTTCTGGGCGCGGAGCGCATCAATGCAGGTGGTGACCGCGATGCGGGACACCCAATGGGTGAAGGGAACTTCGCCTCGGAACTGTTCGATGCGGGCGAACATCTTCATGAATACCTCTTGTGCGAGGTCCTCCTCGGACGTGCGTCGCGGCAGATGCGCTCGGATGATGCGAATGACCAGTGGAAACAAGTGCGCAACAAGATCGCGGGCTGCGTCCTGGTCGCGATTGCGTACGCGTTGGAGACAGTCCGCAAGGTCGAGTTCCGGCGGTTCATCGGACATAAGGAGATGGAAAGTGCGACAAGCACGGAGAGCAAGACGCATGCTCTGGGAGTGCGGTTACCCCCAGCGGAGGGTTGAAAAGTGGGGTATGAGAGGGGGCGAATGCGTTTCCAGGCGATCTGTGCCTGTACCGATACACCCCTTTGTCGTCCCAGGTTGTTCCAGGCCAACGGGCCAAATCCTCTGGGATGCATGGGGGGCGTGAAGCGATCCCGGAGGGGCGGGAACTTCAGGACTTCCAATTGACCACGGTGTCGACGAGCGCCTGGACGCAGTCGAGTCGCGCCTGCGGGAGGATTCCGTGACCGAGGTTGAAAATATGGCCGGGCTGGCCTCGCATCCTTTCGAGCAAGGCCGAGGCTTGGGAGCGCACGATCTCTGGGGTAAGGTTCATCAGGACCGGATCGAGGTTGCCCTGGAGGGCGATGGTCTTGGGCAGCTGATCGCGGGCGACACGGAGGTCGACGGTCCAGTCGACGCTCAGCACGCGCGCTCCGGAAAAGGATTGGTCGAAAAGGTGTGGTGCCGTGCCCTTGGCGTAGAGGATGACCGGGAAATCCTTGGGGAGGGCGGCGATGATGGCCTTGATCCACCGTAGGGAAGCCGCCTCGTAGTCCGGGCCGGCGATGATGCCGCCCCAGGAGTCGAAAATCTGGATCGCGTCGGCGCCGGCGGCGATCTGTGCACGAAAATAGGCGATGAGCGCGTCGGTAAGCTTTTGCAGGAGGAGATCGAAGGAGGCGCGGTCCTGGTAGAACAGGCTCTTGATCTGCAGAAAATCGTCGGAGCTCCCGCCTTCGACCATATAGGTCGCGAGCGTCCAGGGGGAGCCTCCGAAGCCGAGCAGGGCGTGCTTTCCTGCGAGTTCGCGGCGGAGCAAGGCGAGGGTGTCGGAGACGTACGACAGACGTGCGGGAACCTCGGCGGCTGGCGCGAGCGCCTCGATGCGGGCGCGTGAGTCGAGGCGATATTCCATCGCGATGCCACCTTCCTCGCGAAAGCGATAGGGCTGCCCGAGTGCTTCGGGAATCACGAGGATGTCGGAAAACAGGATGGCGGCGTCGAGGGCGAAGCGGCGCAAAGGCTGGAGGGTGACCTCCGCGGCGAGTTCCGGAGTGCGGACCATCTCCAAGAAGGAGTGGGACGATTTGAGGGCGCGGTATTCCGGAAGGTAACGTCCGGCCTGGCGCATGATCCAGAGGGGAGGCCGTTCAAGGAGGCGGCAGGCGCAGGCTGCGAGGAAGCGTTCGCGGGAGGTCATGGAAGGGGGACGATGGGCGAGAGGCTCGCGAGGCTCAATGGCGCAGTGTGCGCTGCGCGGCGGATCAACGGACGCCGAAGACCAATTGGATCATGTCGGCGAGGTCGCGTCCGGGGACGAGCCGGCCGAAGTGTCGCGCCACGAGGCGCCGACATTGATGGTGTTTGAGAATGTCCTCGTTGTAGCCGGTGATGACGACCTGATCGGGGCGCATGCCGACGACGTCGGCCGGCGAGAGCGGGATCCAGTGGACTGGAAGACCGGTGAAGGTGCACCAAACCTCCCAGCCTCCCAGCAATTCGGCACGCGGGTTGCGGGCCACGAGGGAGGGATACTGTCTGACGAAGAAAGGCCGGCGCGTGGTGGCGATGCGGAAGCGAACGGCGATGGGTTGACGGGAGAGGTATTCGACCGGTTCGTTGACTTCGTGGTGTTGGAGAGCCTGGACGAAGGCCCAGGGGTCGAAGCCCATGAGATTCATTCCGTTGAAATTTCCGTGCTCATTGACGCCTCCGAAACGCTTCCATTTGTACCAGGAATCGAAGGTGTCCGAGATGCGGAGCCCTATTTCAAAATGGAGATGGGCGCGGGAGAGGGGGATGTAGTAGCCGCCGGCGGAGTGTCCCATCAGGCCGATGATCTGTCCGCGTTGGACGTGTTCGCCCACGTGGAGGCCGGGGGCGATACGCGCGAGATGGGCGTACAGCGTGTAGATTTCGGGGACGGCGTCGGGGTGCTCGAGGACGATATAGCGCCCGTAATTGCTGTTACCGGCGAAGGCGCTGATGTGGCGGACGATCCCGTCGATGGCTGCGCGCACGTTGTCCTCGGGCTCGCCGCGGGCGTTGCGTTTGACGGGTTTGATGTCGAGGCCTTCGTGATACTGAAAGCCGTGGGTGCGAACGCAGCCGAAGCCTCCCGAGGGGGCATCACCGGCCGCGGTGGCCTGGAGAAAATCGTCTTCGGAATGGACGCCCGGAAGAGTGGGTGAGGGGACGGGCCAGGAAAACTGCAGGCGTTCGGCGCGAAGGACCGAGACGAGCAGCGCGAAAACGAGGAGGATACGGACTTTCATGCAGCGCGGCGAAAAGAAGCGCAGACGCTTCCCGCCGCAGACCGGCGGGTCAAGCGTTCCCGGTCAATAGGCCCGTCAATTCCGCTCCGACCGAATCAGCGACCATGCGGCCGCGGCGCGTGAGGCGCACAGCGGGCCCGCTGCGTTCGAGCAAACCGTCCGCGAGAAGCGCGTCGAACAGAGCGTCGACGAGAGGCCAGTCGGCGAGTAGGGCGAGCGGACGCAGGGCGGCGGGCTCGACGCCGTCGTTCATGCGAAGGCCGAAGATGAGTGTGTCCTCTGCGAGCAGCGCAGGGGACAGTTCGGAGCGGTCCTCGGTGGCGCGGCGGTCCTCGGAGAGCAATTCGAGCCAGCGTTGAAGGTCGGCGACGTTGGAGCAGCGCCACCCGGCGTATTGGGATGCCGCGGACGGACCGAGTCCGATCCAGCGGGTCATCCGCCAGGTGTTGAGATTGTGGAGACAGCGGTGTCCCGGGCGCGCGAAGTTGGAAATCTCATACTGGGCATAGCCAGCGGCCTCCAGGAAATCCCAGGTGAACGCATAGAGGCGGGCCTCGGCCTCGACGTCGCGACGCACTTTCCCCTGCGAGAGCTTGAGCCACAGCTTGGTGTCCTCCTCAAACGTGAGGCAGTAGGTCGAGAGATGATCCGGGGCGAGGGCGATTGCCTGTCGGAGATCGGCCTCCCAGTCGGTGTCGACCTGGCCGGGAAGGGCGAACATGAGGTCGAAATTCACGCTTGCGAAGCCTGCGGCGCGGACGCGCTCGGCGGCGCGAAACGCCTGTTCGGGCGTATGCTGGCGACCGAGCGCGTCGAGCAGCGCGGGTTGGAAGCTTTGGACTCCCAGGGAGATCCGCGTCACACCGATTTCCCGCAGGGCATCGAGACGGGCTTCAGTGACCGAGAGGGGCGTCATCTCGATCGTCCATTCCACGGGGGTGCCGCGCATTCTGGCGCGCAGGGTGGAACCGAGCAGCGCGAGATCGCGGGGGGAGAGAATGCCGGGAGTGCCGCCGCCCCAAAACACCGTGTCTATGGAGTCGGGCCAGGACACGAGGTCGGCTTCGCGGGCGATGCCTTCGAGGTACTGGCGTACGGCGGCGGCATCGGGAGCGCTTTGGTAGAATGCGCAGTAGTCGCAGGTGCGTGCGCAAAAGGGCACATGGACGTAGAGTCCGGTCGCTGTCGGACGGTTAGCTTTGTCTTGCGCTAGGACGCCGTGACTCATTACTAGGTCGCTCAAACTCCACCCGGCCTTTCTGTAAAATTCGCAATGCACACCAAGCCTCTCACCCTCGCGAGAAAATTCGTTGTCGGACTCTTTGCCGTCTTCGCCCTGCTGGCGCTGGCGGGCTGCGATGATGTCACACTGACGAACCTCACCCCATCGACGCTGCCGGAAAATCCGTCGCAGATCTACACGATCACGCTGCGGGCACGGCGGTTTGCCGGCGCGGTGCAGGAAAATTCGATACGCGCCTCGCTTGTGGTGAACGGGCAGAATTTCCAGATGCACAAGAGCCGGCTGGGCGAGGATCTCTTCGAGTGCGACTACCAACTGCCGGCGGGGCAGGACAAGATGACGTATTACTTCCTCGTCGACTACAAGACGCTGGCGGGCGGTTACATTCGTAACATGCAAACCTATACGGGGCTGCAGACGACGACGATCGCGACCCGCTACGTGCTGTCGTTGGAAGTGACCCGTGGTCCGGTCGGTTCGCGCATCGCGGTCCTCGGCCGGGGCTTCACTCCGCAGGACGTGGTGATGGTTGGCAATGTGCCCGCGCGAACGGTGTTTGATTCGTCGACCTCGCTGAGCTTTTTCGTTCCGGCGGTGACGGCCGGCCGCAACTACAACATCTCGGTGTCGAATTCGGCGGGGACCTCGCCTGTGGGCGCATTCCGGGTGGACGGCGCATCGGTTACGGTTTCGCCGAGCTCCCTGAGCCTGAGCTCGGGGCAGAGCCAGCCCCTTACCTTCACGCTTTCGTATCCTGCGGCGGATGGCGGCCAGCTTCTGGACGTCACGACGGACGTGCCTGAGAGCGTGATCATGCCCGAGGTGGTCGTGCCTGCCGGGCAGGCATCGGTTACGGTGAACGTGCAGGGCGGACGCCCTGGATCCGGAAATCTTTATCTCAAGGGATTCGGCGACGGAACGATCACGATTCCGGTGACCGTTCAGTGATGCTGTAGCGGATACAGAATCGAATTTTGACGAAAAGGCCCGCCTGTGGAGGCGGGCCTTTTTGCCTTTGCAGGGGGAGAGGCTAGCCGACGAGGGTGATGAGTTTGAAGCTCAGGTAGCCCAGGACTGCGGTGATGGGGAGGGTGAAGACCCAGGCCCAGACGATGCGTTCGACGATGCCCCATTTGACGGCGCTGAAGCGTTTGGTGGCGCCGACGCCCATGATGGCGGCTGAGATCACGTGGGTTGTGGAGATGGGGATGCCGAAGATCGTTGCGACATGGATGATGAGCCCCGCGGTCGTTTCCGCGGCAAAGCCGTCGATGGGTTGCAGCTTGACCATCTTGTGGCCCATGGTGCGGATGATCCGCCAACCGCCTGCGGCTGTGCCGGCGGCCATGGTAAGGGCGCAGGAGAGGATGACCCAGAAGGGCACCTCGAAAGTGGGAATTCGGAGGAAGGAAAGCCAGCCCGGCACATGGTCGAAAAGGCCCGCTTTGGTACCCGTGAAGAGCGTGAGGGTGATGATGCCCATCGTCTTTTGCGCATCATTGTTGCCATGCCCGTAACCCATGAACCCGGAGCTGATGAGCTGGGCCTTGCCGAAGATGACGTTGACGAGCCGAGGGCGGAGGGGGCGCAGCAGAAGGAGGAGCAGGAACATCAGGATCGCGCCGATGATGAATCCGAAAACCGGAGACGTGATCATCGGCAAAACGACCAGGGGCCAGAGGCCGCCCGAATGTCCCTTGGTGGAGACTATGGACCAGGTAAGGACGCTCCAACGTCCGTGTGCGGTGGCGAGGGCTGCACCGCAGAGACCGCCAATCAGGGCGTGACTGGAGCTGGAAGGCAGGCCGAGCCACCAGGTGAGCACGTTCCAGATGACCGCCCCGATCAAGGCGGCGAGGACGGTGGGAAGAGTGACGACGGAAGTGTCGACGAGGCCTTTGCCGATGGTGGTTGCGACGGCGGTGCCTGCGAGAGCGCCCACGAGATTCCAGAATGCGGCCCAGACTACGGCCTGGCGCGGAGTGAGCACCTTTGTCGAGACGACCGTGGCGATGGCGTTGGCCGTATCGTGAAAGCCGTTGATGTATTCGAATAGGTAGGCCGTCAGCAGGACCAGGATGAAGAGCAGCATGGAGGGCTTGCTCCGGCTTAAGAGTGTTTGAAGACGATTTGGATGACGACGTTGCCGGCGTCGCGGCAGCGATCGATCACCTTCTCGATCATCTCATAAAGGTCCTGAAGGATGACCAGCTCCTTGGCGTCGTAGGGGCCGTTGTAGAGGTCCTTGATGAGCGCGAGCATGACCTTGTCGGCCTCGCCCTCCGCCCACTGGAGGCGTTCCTGCGGTTCGCGGATCTTGTCGATATCGGTGCCGTGGCGGAGTTGCTTGACCATATACTCCACGGTTTCGGCGGCCTTCTGCATCAGCTGGATCTGTCGCAGCATGCCATCGGAGGGGAGCCGCCCGTGATAAATCGAGAGTCGCTCGACGATTTTTTCGACCGACTTGGGAATGCGATAGAGTGAGAACGAGAGCGCCTCGATGTCCTCGCGTTCAAGCGGAGTGACAAAGGTGCGAGCGAGCGCTTCGCTGATCTCCTGGGTGATCCGCTTGTCCTTGCGGCGGCTTTGGATGAAATCGTCCAGATGGGCCGTCGCGGAGTCGCGATCGGGGGTATGAAGGTATTTGGACAGCAGATCGATGCTGGTTTTGGCCTCGGTCGCGCTGGCCTCGAGCAGATCGTAGAACCGGCCCTCTTTGCCGAAGAGTTTCTTCAGGGAGAACATAGGTTACTAAGAGCTAGCAACCGAGGGGCGGGAGGAAATACGAAACTGGCTGATTTCCTGCGCGTTTCTTGTCCAATTCAGCGCTGATCGCGGAGCCAGGTCCAAAGGAGGCCAAGGTATTCGTGGATGGCGAAGGTGCTGCGCTGAAAACTCTCGGCATCCCAGGAGAGTTCATGCCAATTGAACCGGGCTGGGGTTTTCCCGAGGTAATCGGTGGGGCAGGGAACGATGGTCACCTGTTGCTTATGGAAGAGGCTGGCGGCGCGAGGCATATGCCAGGCTGAAGTGACGAGGGCGACAGGGGCGGTGCCGACGATTGCCTTGACGGCGTGGGCCTCGTCATCGGTGTCGTGGGCCGATTCGATGAGTTGGATGCGGGTGGGGTCGACACCGAGGGAGCGGGCGGCGTTGCGGAGCACCTCGGCGTGGGGGCGACGTCCGCCGTCGGAGGGGCCGGAGAGGATGAGGCGTGCGTGCGGGAGGAGGCGGGAGAGGCGGACGGCCTCGGTGATGCGTCCCAGCCCGGCGGTGCTGAGCTGGCACAAGGCTGACATGCCTGGAGTGTCGGCGTTGCCGGAGCCGAGGACGACGATGTAGCGGCAGGCGTTGAGGGGAGCGGGAAGCGCCTGGCCGGTTTGGATTTCGGGGATGGGCGGGTAGGCGGACTCCAGGGGGGCGATGAGCCAACGGCTGAGGATGGGATGGGACAGGGTGAGCAGCAGCAGGAGGGCGCAGGCGACGAGGCGTCGTCCCCAGCGGCTGGAAGGGCGTGCAATGAGGAACCAGAGGCCGGCTGCCAGCGCGACGAGGACGAGGGGCAGGGGCATGAGGAAGAAACTCACAAATTTCTTGAGCCAGAATGCCATGCCGCGACCTTGGCGGGGAGGGAACGGGAGGCAAAGGGAAAGTCGGGGGAGATCGAGGGATGCGGATGAGGGGGAGAAGAAGGGATTGACAGGGGCGCGAGGGCTCGTGATTTTCGCCCGCTCTTCTGGATTACGGCGACCATAGCTCAGCTGGTTAGAGCATCAGATTGTGGATCTGAGGGTCGCGGGTTCGAATCCCGTTGGTCGCCCCAGAGCCAGAACGGCAGAAGTCAGAAGTCGGAGGTCAGAACGCTGACGATCTCCAGCCCAGGGATGAGGACCCGCGAAGAGGGGTTCGACGA
>JAJXVO010000080.1 GCA_021782105.1 bacterium | reverse complement strand
TAGGAACTTTACCGAGTGCCCGAGCGAGGTCGGCTGCAACGCTGGGTTTCTCGGCTATTACCAGAGACTTCATGAAGTGGCAGGCGGATAGGGAGCCGCGGAGGAGATTTCAAGGCTTAGTTTGCGGGTAGTTTCCCAGGGAGGACGCAAACAATTTCGCCCAAGCTGGATAAAAAACCCGATAGGACAATAGAATTTGGCGAAAATAAAAAACTCCGGCAGATCTCTCCGCCGGAGTCAGCTCGTGGGCCGAGCGAAGTAACGGAGGACGATCAGGCTTGAAGCTTGGGCGTCTCGGCGAAGGCGCTGTCGAGGGAGGTGATGAGCGCGGCGATGGTCTCGTCGGTTTCATCGCCCATGTTGGAGATGCGGAAGGTCTTGCCCTTGAGCTTCCCGTAGCCTCCGTCGATCACGAGCTTGTGCTTCGATTTGAGCACCTTGTTGAAGGCGGGCAGGTCGATGTTCAGAGTGTTGGCGAAGCAGTTCAAGGTGACGGACCCGAAGCCCTCCTTGGGGAAGAGTTTGAAGCCCTTACCGAAGGCCCAATCACGGACCTTTTTGTTGAGACGGAGGTGGCGGGCGTAGCGGGTTTCGATGCCTTCGGCCTTGATATCCTCGAGCTTGGACTTGAGGGCGTAGATCAGGGGGATGACGGGGGTGCTGGGCGTCATGCCGTTTTCGTGATTTTTCTGGAACTCCACGAAGTCGAAGTAGTAGCCGCGATCCGTCATGGTGGCGGCGCGCTCGAGGGCGCGCTTCGAGACGGAGCACAGGGCGAGGCCGGGGGGGAGGGCGAGGGCCTTCTGGGAGCCGGTGATGAGGACGTCGATGCCGAGTTCGTCCTTCTTGATCGGGACGGCACTGAAAGAGCTGACGGTGTCGACGATCGAGAGCACTTCGGGGAATTCGCGGATAACGGCCATGATGGCGGCGATGTCGCTCATGCAGCCGCAGGAGGTCTCGTTGTGGATGATGGTGATGGCGTCGTAGGTGCCGGTGGCGAGTTCCTTGCGAACCGCCTCGGGATCGACGGGTTGGCCCCATTCGAACTTCAGGCCGGTGGCCTGCTTGCCGCAGCGTTGGGAAACGTCGAGCCACTTGTCGGAGAAGGCGCCATTCATGCAGTTAAGCACCTTCTTTTTCACGAGGTTGCGGATGGAGGCTTCCATCATGCCCCAGGCGCTGCTGGTGGAGAGGTACACCGGATCCTTGGTATAGGCCAGGGTCTGCAGGTCTGCCTGCAGGGACTGGTAGAGCGCCACGAAGTCGGTGCTGCGATGGCCGATCATCGGCTGGGCCATGGCGCGGAGCGTCTTCTCGGATACGGCGATCGGGCCGGGAATATAGAGTTTGTAGCTCATGGAGGGAGGAGGATGCTTGGCAGTTTGCCGGGAAAATGTTTACGAAGCCGGAGTCTTATCGTGCGTCAACACACAATCCCTATCGATGTCACTCGTCGCCACCATCAAGAAGCGCCTCCACGACTTCGAGCTTTACAGCGCGGATGTGATCTATGGACGGCGAGAGGACACCGGTGCAGTGCTTTACGGCTCATTTTTGCAGGTCTGCTCGTACTTGGTGAGCACCTACGTGCAGGTCCGTTTCTTTTTATACCGTAAGCGCATCCTGCCTGACCGGCCGCTTGGGTGCCTGGTGGTGGTGGTGGGCAACCTTACCTGGGGCGGCACGGGGAAGACTCCCGTGGTGGAGAAATTTGCGCGGGCTCTGCGCGATCAGGGGCGGCACGTGGCAATCCTCAGCCGGGGCTACAAGAGCAAGGCGCCGCCCATGTGGAAGAAGTGGTGGTATGCCATCAGCCACACCGAGGAGCCGCCGCCGCGTGTGGTTTCCGACGGGCGTTCGATCTTCCTCGATAGCGAGCAGGCGGGCGACGAGCCGTATATGCTCGCCCGAAACCTTCCCGGCGTCGTTGTGCTCGTCGACAAGAACCGCCTGAAGTCCGGGGCCTATGCGATCAAACGCTTTGGCTGCGACACCCTCGTGCTCGATGACGGCATGACCTACCTGCCGCTCAAGGGCTCGATGAATCTGCTGCTCGTGGACAAGAACAACCCCTTCGGCAACGGGCACCTCCTTCCCCGCGGCGTCCTGCGCGAGCCGATCAAGCACCTCCGACGGGCAAGCTACGTCTTTCTCACGAAGTCCAACGGCATGCGCGATCCGGAGCTGGAATCCTTTATCAAGGGCCACAACCCGACCGCGGACATCATCGAATGCGCCCATCGTCCGCGCTTTCTGTGCACGGTTGGCGGCAAACCCGATGATCCCGAGGGCCGCCTCCCGCTCGAATTCCTCAAGGGGCGGAAAATTGGCGCCTTCAGCGGCATAGCGACTCCCGAGAGTTTCGAGAAATTTCTCAACGACCTGGGCGCCTCGATTCTCGTGCGCGAGCGCTTCGTCGACCACTACCGCTTCACCGACGACGACCTCGAGGAGGTCATCACGGCGTCGGCGAAAGCGGGGGCCGGGTGCGTCGTGACGACCGAGAAGGACGCGGTGCGCATCGATCCCAGGCGCGTCTGGCCGCTTCCGATCTATTACCTGCGGCTCGAGATCGAAATCATCCGCGGAGCCTCCGATTTCGACGAGGCGGTGTCGCGCATTTGTTTCCCAAAGACCGATCCGCAGGCGGTCGCGACAAGGCTTGCTTGAGCCGCGACGCGCTTCTTTGCTCCGCGCCGTGAATCTCCGTCGCAGCCTGCTCTTCCTCCTACTGGCCGCCGCCGCGCCCTTGTTGGCGAAGCCTGCGTTGCGTCCCGTATTTTCCGCGGACGTCCACGACTACAATCTCGCCACGGGCCGCACGGTCATGCGTGGCCATGCGACGATCGTGTACGGCGACATGGAGCTCCACGCCGATGAGATCGACTACGACGTGCCGACCGCGACGGCCGTCGCCAAGGGACACGTCGTGCTCAACTTTGGTGCGCGTCGCGTCCTTGCCGACCAGATCACGTATCATCTCAAGGACGGCACCTATTCGCTCGTGAACCCGAAACTGGGGAAGTTTCCGCTCTTCATTCATGGCAAAAAGGCCGAGGGCAACCGGCAGACCGTCACGCTCGACGACGCGGTCGTCAGCTACGGCGAGCCGGGCAAGTGGACTCCGTCGCTCGCCGCGGATCAGATCCGCTACAGCCTCACGGATGGCGGCGATGCACAGGCCACGGGAGTTCGGTTGGGCCTCGGAATTTTCAAGCCGTTTCCGGTGCCGTCCATCCAGCAGAGCGCCGCGGTGTCCCTGCGTTCCCAAATGTCATTGATGGCCGGATACCGGGGGCAGGTCGGCGCATTCGCCGACGCCGGGCTCCGGCTTCCGATCCTTCCCGGACTGAGCCTCGGGGGCAACGTGGGCTTGTTCACCAAGCGCGGCATCATGGTCGGTCCCGCCGCCGACTACTCCTCCGACGTCGGCGGGGATCACGAAATCATCGGCTCCCTGCGCAGCGGATACATCAGCGATCACGGCCCTGCCGAGACCGACATTCTTGGCGCGCCGGTCCCGACGAACCGCAGTTACCTCACCTGGGTGCACCATCAGGTCGTCTATCCCGGCCTCACGCTCGACGGCTCGTTCAACTACTGGAGCGATTCGGAGGTGATGCGCGACTACAACCCGCGCCAGTTCTATCCGGTCCAGGAGCCCGACTCGTATGTCGAATCGATGTTCAGCACCGACAACGTGCAGATCTCGCTCTTCGGCCGCTTTCAGCCCAACCATTTTTACGAGGTGCAACAGCGCTCGCCCGAGTTCCGGGTGGATCTCCTTCCGATCCCGGTGGCGCTGGGGGTCTACGAGCGCATGCAGCTGAGCTTCGCGCGGCTCACCGACGACGCGGTGACGCCGGGGCAAACGACACTGAGAACGGATCGTGCGGACCTCTATTATGGGCTCACGCGGACCTTTGCGCCCAAGCCCTGGCTTGGATTCACGGCCGTGGCGGGCGGGCGCATCACGCATTATCGCGACACCCTGTCTGCGGGCGGGGGCGACCCCTATACCCGCACGCTCGGGGAGGTGGGGTTCGACGCCCATCTACTGGCCAGCGGCACTTTCGACTACAAGAACAAGCGCTGGGGCATCGACGGACTGCGCCACCTCATAATCCCCAAGCTGTCGTATCGCTACATTCCCGAGGCGCAGAAGGGACAGGCGTACATTCCTCCCATCGATCGAATGTCGTTCGACACGTACCTGCCGGAACTCGGCCTGGGCGACACGCGGTCGATCGACCAGCTCCAGGCGATGAACACGATGCGCCTTTCCCTGGAAAACGTCCTTCAGACCCGCGATCCCAAGTATGGCTCGCGCGATCTGGCCAGCCTGACGCTCGCCAACGATTTTCGCTTCGACCGGCAGACCGGGGAGCGCAAGGTGTCCGAGACTCACATCGATCTCGCGCTCATGCCTGCGCGGTGGATGCGGCTGGAGGTTTACGAGCGCCTGGCGCCCCAGGATTTCTCTATCCAGGAGCTGAACACGGGGCTCACCGTGCACGACGGCGACGAGTGGACCGCGCGCGTGGCGACGCACTACCTGATCGGGCAGATCTCCGAGTACGCGTTCGACGTGAGTCGCCGCATCAACGAGGTCTACTCGAGTTTCATGCGGCTCCGCTACGATGCGCGCCTCTCGCGCATGGATGAGCAGACCTACGGCATCGAGCAGACGATCGCCGACGCGTGGTCCATCCGGTATGCCGTAAGCATCTATTCCGGGCCGCGCCGCGAGGGGCACCTGGGACTGAGCGTGGAGGTCGAGGCCCGCCGCTTCTGAGCCCGGGGGCACAGGCCCGCCACCGCACCGATGAGCATCGCGCACAGCCAGCTTCGGACTTTTCTGAGGCTGTACCGGAGCCTGGAGGCCCATTTCCGCCGAGATCCGGGCCTGTCCGCGCGCATCGAGGCCGTCCTGCGCCGGGAACGTGGAATCGGATCTCGCGACCGCCGCCTGTATCGGGAACTCCTCTACACGGCCGTCCGCCATCTCCCCTGGGTAGAGGGAGCCGACGACATGCGCCTGGCGGGCATCGTGGCTGCTCTGGCGGCGGAGACTCCGTCGAGTTCCGCATTCAAGGCAGCCTTCGCGCAGCCCGCGCTGGTGACCGTGCTGGATCGCGCGCTCCTGCTGCCTGGTTGGTTTCACGACGAGTGTCCGCGCGCCTTCGAGCCGCCCCTCGCCGACGTGCTCGAGACGCGTCCGCCCCTGTGGCTGCGGGTGAGGCCGGGCGCTCAGGCGCGCGTGCTTGGCGAGTTCGAGCGAATGGGGTGGCCCTGCCGGGTGAGTGACGTGCTCGACGGTGCGCTGCGTGTGGACGCGCAGGTGGACGTCACGCGGACCGAGTCCTATTCGGCGGGGTGGGTGGAGGTGCAGGACCTCGGCTCGCAGATGATCCTGGCGGCACTCGGGCTCGGGTCCGGGGGGCGCTGGCTTGACGCCTGTGCGGGGGCCGGGGGAAAGACGCTACAGCTTGGGGATTTGCTGGGCAATGAAGGGACGATCGACGCGAGCGACGTCCGTCCTGACGCATTGGCCGAACTGGCGCGGCGCGCGCGCCGAGCCGGCTTTGACGTGGAAGGTCCGGGTCTCGAGCCGCCGGATCTCGAGGGGGAGGAGGGGCGCTCGGCGGGGGCCAGGATCTCGCTCGGAGCCATGGGCTCCGGCTACGACGGGGTGCTCGTGGACGCACCCTGCAGTGGAAGCGGCACCTGGCGGCGCGCCCCGCATTTGAAGTGGACCTCGACGCCAGCCTGGGTCCAGCGCTGCGCCCGACGGCAGTCGGCGCTCCTCAGGGAATTTGCGGAGCGTGTGAGGCCCGGTGGACGCCTCGTGTACGCAACCTGTTCGCTTTGCCGGAGCGAAAACGAAGGCGTGGCCGAGGCGTTCCTGGCGGCGCGCACCGAATTCAAGGCGGTTGCGCCCGCCCGCACGTTCGGATTCGAAGCCGGACCGGGATGGATGACCATCGATCCCGCGCGGCACGACAGCGACGGTTATTTTGTCGCCCAATTCGTGCGTTCGCCGGCCTGAGGGTCGCCGCTGGCTCGGACTCTCGCCCGGGGAGGGGAAGGGGAGCGGGTTTTTCCTTGCCGAGGCTTCCTTGCGCCCAAGCATCGCGCCGTGGCCGCCGTGCTTCCAGAAAACGAGTATCGCATCAAACTGCAGGTCTTCGAAGGCCCGCTGGACCTGCTGCTGTTCCTTATCCGGAAGAACGAGATCGACATCTACGACATTCCGATCGAGTCGGTCACTCGCCAGTACATCGACGCCCTGCATGCGATGCGGGAGCTGGATCTGGCGGTGGCGGGGGAGTTTTTCGTGATGGCCGCGACCCTGATGGAGATCAAGAGCCGCATGCTCCTCCCGCGCGGCGTCGCGGCCGTTGATCCCAACGCCGATGACGAGGAGGTCGATCCGCGCTGGGAGCTGGTGCATCAGCTCATCCAATACAAGAAGTTCAAGGAGGCGGCCGCCAAACTCGACGAGCTCGGCCGCCAGCGCCAGGACCTGATGGAACGCTACGTCGAGGAGGTCGTCCTGAAGCTCGACGAACGTCCTCTGCTGGGCGTAGGGCGCATCGATCTTTGGAACACGTTCAACATCATCCTGCGCCGCCTCGCCGAGAAACTCGTGGTTGGCGAGATCAAGGACGAGCAGGTGACCGTGGCGGACCAGATGGAGGAGATCCTCAAACGCTGCCAGACGGAGAAACGGTTTTTGTTCACCAGTCTGATCCCGGAAAAGGTTACCATACGGATGCTTGTGGCGACGTTTCTGGCCGTGCTCGAACTCACCCGGTTAAAGCGGCTGCGACTGTCGCAGGCTGAGCCCTTTGCGGACATTGCGATCGATACGGTGGAGGAAATCCCACTTGAAACGCCGGCTGCCCCGGCCACCGTTGAATTGTGAGCAAGAAGAAAGGCAGGGGAAAAGGCGGGATACTCGGGGTGGGTTTGGACAACACGGATGGTCACAAACGGATCACCCGCGGTGAACGCTTCGTGCTCGTTGGAGGCTCCGAGGAGACCCACGGCCGCATGACCGAGACGACTCTGAAGACTTTCGAGGAGCTGAAACGCCGCGACAAGGACCTCGACACCGTCGACCGGCGGGAACTGGCGGAAATCATTCACAAATCGACCCCGCGTTGAACGGCGTTTGCCATTTTGCGGCTAACGGCATTTCCTTTCCTTCAATCACCTCTATGTCCGAAAAAATCGTCAATCTCACCACTGAAAATTTCAAGTCGGCGGTCACTGGGGCCACCACCCCCGTCCTCGTCGATTTTTGGGCTCCCTGGTGTGGCCCGTGCAAGGCCATCGCCCCGATCCTCGAGGAACTCGCGGTCGAACTCGACGGAAAGCTTCGCATCGTGAAGGTCAATGTCGACGAGAACGATGCGCTGGCCGCCGAGTATGGCATCCGAGCCATCCCGACCATGCTCCTGTTCAAGGGGGGCCAGGTCGCGGAACAATTCGTGGGCATGCTTCCCAAGGCCGCGCTGAAATCCAAGCTGGAAGCCAAACTCTGAGCGAGACCGATATCGTTCCGCGTGCGCCGCGTTCTCCCGGGACTGCGGCGCTTTTTTATGCCCTCACGCGGCGCGGCTCACTCGGTGAGGAGCAGCACGGCCGTGGCGTTGTCGAAGCCGCCGCGTCGGTTGGCGAGTTGGACCAGGTCGCGCAGGATCCGTTCGGGTTCGCCGGTGCCGGACAGGGCCTCGGCGAGTTCGGCATCTTCGACGGCGCGGGTGAGTCCGTCGGTGCAAAAAAGGCAGCGATCACCGGGCTCCAGCGCGTGAACCGAAAGGTCGGCGATGGGCGTCGTCCATTGACCGATGCACCGTGTGAGTGCGGCGCGGTTGCGGATGGATTCGTCCACGGTCTCACCCCGCTCGCGGCGGTGGCGGTGTTCGTTCTCGACGTTGTGGTCCGTCGTCAGGCGCGTGAGACGATCCTTGGACAGCAGGTAGCAGCGGGAATCTCCGACGTGGGCCAGCCGCAGACTGTCTCCTGCGAGCAGGCCGAAGGTGAGGGTGGTTCCGATGCCGAACAGGGGGCTCATCTGACGCCCCAGCTGGAGCACCTCGTTGTTCGCGCTCGAGATGATCAACTCGAGGTTCTGATTGACACGTTGCGCGGCGGTGTGGGCGACGAGGCGCCCCACTGCCTCGATCGCGGTCTCGGCGGCAAGCGCCCCGTGGGGCAGCCCGCCTATTCCATCGGCCACCCCAAACAGTCCGCGATGATTGTCGCAGAGATACCGATCCTCGTTTTCGCGGCGGTGGAGGCCGATGTCGCTGAGGGCTGCAGCGCGGTGATGCATCTGAAATCGGATGATGTGCCGACCTGGCGGGGGCGCAAGCGGCGAGCGCCGGGTTTGGGGTCCTCGTGCCGCGCAGGCGCGCCGGTCTATACAAAGGGCCGGAAGCGGGCTTCTCGATCGCTCTTCGTAAGACGTTCGTGGACCTGCCTGGGCAGGGCCGCGAGGAAGAGTTGTCCGTAACTTTTGGCGAGGATGCGCGAGTCGAGGATGGTCACTACTCCCCGGTCGCTCGCAGTGCGGATCAGGCGTCCGGCACCTTGGCGGAATTTCACAACGGCGTCGGGCAGCGTGAGCTCGTTGAACGGATTCCCTCCGTCGGCCCGGATGCGTTCCGCACGCGCCTCTTGAATGGGGTGGGTGGGGATCTCGAAGGGGAGGCGCGTGATGACGACCTGCGCGAGGGCGTCGCCGGGCACGTCCACTCCGGTCCAGAAACTTTCGGTGCCGAAGAGAACCGCGTTTCCGTACGACCTCATCGCCTTGGTGAGTTCGGTCCGGGAGCGAACGCTTCCCTGGAGAAGAAAAGGGCGTCCTGCCTCGACGAGGGCAGGCTCCACGATTTCGGCCACGGCCCGCATGTCGGAGTACGCGGTGAACAGCACGAGGGTGCCTCCCGAGCAGCGCAGGCAGCAGAAACGCACCCAGTCGGCCAGGGCATCGATCGCGAGTTTTGCGGCTCCCGGGGAGGGCAGGGGCATGTCGGCGGCCACATACACGCGCATTCTCCGCTCGTAGTCGAAGGGCGACTTCACAAGCCCGGTCCGGGCGACCTCGGCTCCCATGCGCGCCTGGAACACGCCGATTTCGCCTCCGATCGCGAGGGTGGCGCTGGTGCACACCACCGCCACACCGCGCGAGAAGAGGGCCTCGCGAAGTTCCGGTGAGACGTCAACGGGGGCCGTGCGAAGGGTGACGATCTGTGCCCTGCGCCCGCCGCGCTCGGCCCAGTAAACGTGTTCCTCGTCCGCCACCTTGAGCCAGCGCTCCACCGAGGTTCGGCAGGCGTCGACGCGCCCCTTCTGTTCGATGAAATCGTCGTGCTCCTTGCCCTGATCGAGCCGCGTGGCGATCGAGTCGAGCGCCTTGGCCAGGGCTTGGAGCGGCCCGCTGAGATACGGTTCCGCGACATCGCTTTCCCTCACACGCACCACAGGATGCTTTGCCAGGAGGGTGTCGGCGAGAAAACCGAAGAACTGTGTCGACGCCTCAAGCGCATCGACGACCAATTGCCGTTGATGCGGCTCGCCGTGCCGCACCAGTAGGCCGCGCTTGGTGCGCGGGTTGTAGAGATGGCGCAGCATTCGCTCGACGCCGTAGCTGCTCACGCGAAGACCAAAATGGTCCGTGGCGACCTCGGGCACGGTATGCGCCTCGTCAAGGACCACCAGATCCTCGGGAAACAACACGCCCCGCCCCGACCCCTTTTCACGGGCGCCGCCCGCGTTGAGCAGCGCGAACAGCAGAGAGTGGTTGACGATCACCACCTGCGCCAGGCGGATGCGGCCCTTGGCCCGCTGGTAGAAGCAGCGTTCGCAGTCGCAATGCTTGCGCGAGCAGGAGGAGGAGTCGGAGTTGACGTGCTCCCAAACCTCCGGATCGGGCGGCGGGTTGAGCTCGTGGCGCAATCCGGTCTCGGTCTTTTCCGCCCAGGCAGCGATGCGTTTCAATTCCTCGAACTCGGGGGTGCTGAACAGTTCGTTGCGTCCGGCGAGCGCGGCAGCCAGCCGCGTCGTGCACAGGTAGTTGCCCTTTCCAAGGAGGATCGCGCTCTTGAAGTCGACGTAGGAGGCCAGTTCCGGCGAACTCCGAAACACGCGCCGGCACAACGGCAAGTCCTTTTGCTCGAGCTGCTCCTGCAGCGCGATCGTGTGGGTCGACACGATGAGCTGACGTTTCTGGTCGCAGGCGTGAATGATTCCGGGAATCAGGTAGGCGAGGGACTTGCCGACACCGGTTCCTGCCTCGAACAGGATCGGCTCGTCGTCGGTGAACGACGAGGCCAGGGCGCGCGCCATCGCCTCCTGCTCGGGCCGGTGCTCCAGGCCGAGGAGTTCCTGAAGCCAGCCGCCCTCCGCGAACGCCCGTGCCGTCAGCGTGCGCGCATGGCTGGGCAGCGGCGGAGGGGCGCTGAGCTCGGAGTCGTCGCGGAGTCCAATCATTGAAAGCCAAAGTCAATGGCGTTGTGGCTCTGACGTCGCAAGCCCCATGCGCGTCCCCGCTTGCGTGTCGCGGCAAAATTTGCAGCGATGGACGCTCCCCAAGGCACCCGCAAAATCCAACATCTTATGTCCCTGTTCATCGGCATAGACTCCGGCACACAAAGCACGAAGGCGGTCGTTCTCGACCTTGAATCCAGGAAGGTGGTCGCCGAGGCGCGCGCGCCTCACCGGCTCATCTCCGGTCTCCCCTCCGGGCACATGGAGCAACATCCCCAGGAATGGGCCGTCGCGCTCGACAGCGTGATCCTCGAAGTTGTCTCAAAGGTCGACCGCTCGCGAATCAAGGGCATCGGCATCTCGGGCCAGCAGCACGGGTTCGTGCCGCTCGACGAAAAGGGCGAGGTCATCCGCCCGGCGAAGCTGTGGTGCGACACGAGCACCGTGGCCGAATGCGCCGCGCTGACGCGCAAGCTGGGAGGGGACAAGGCCGTGCTGCGGCAGATCGGGTTGCGTTTCCTTCCGGGATTCACGGCGCCCAAGATCCTCTGGCTCAAGAAGCACGAGCCGCGCAATTTCCGCCGCCTCCGCCATGTGTTGCTCCCGCACGACTACCTTAATTTTCACCTGACCGGAAATTACTTCATGGAGCATGGCGATGCCTCGGGCACCGCGCTCATGGATGTGCGCCGGCGCGTCTGGTCCAAGGCCGCACTCAACGCCATCGATCCGCATCTGGCCGACTGGCTGCCGCCGCTGTCCGACTCGAGCATGCCGGCGGGCACCCTTCGCTCGGAGATTGCGACGCGCTACGGCCTGGGCACCGACGTCGTCGTCAGCGCGGGCGGCGGCGACAACATGATGGGCGCGATCGGCACGGGCAACGTGCAGCCGGGCGTGGTCACCGCGAGCTTCGGCACCAGCGGCACGATTTACGCGTTCGCGAAGGCTCCCGTGGTCGACCCCGAGGGCGAGATCGCCGCATTTTGCTCGTCGACGGGCGGCTGGATGCCGCTGCTGTGTACCATGAATGTCACTACCGTGACGGAGCATTTCCGGCGTCTGCTCGACCGCGACGTGCGCTCCTTCGACGAGCTGGCTGCGCAGGCCCCGGCCGGTGCGGGCGGGCTGCTGCTGCTGCCCTACCTCGAAGGCGAACGCACCCCCAGCGTGCCCGAGGGATCCGGCGTGTTCCTCGGCCTCAACGCGAAGACGATCCAACCCGCGAATGTGGCGCGCGCCTCCCTCGAGGGCGTCACCCTCGGCATGAACTATGGCCTGCAGCGTCTCGCAACGCTCGGCGTCAGGGCCAGGGAGATCCGCGTGACCGGCGGCGGCGCGAAGTCCGCGGTCTGGCGTCAGATCATGGCCGACATCTTCGGCGTGCCCGTCGTCGCGATGGTCGAGGACGAGGGGGCTGCGCTCGGTGGCGCCCTCCAGGCCGCCTGGTGCCAGGCCCGCGTGGCCGGCCGGTCCAAGGCCAAGATCACGGATTTCACGGACGGGATCGTGGCCCTTGACGAGTCCACCCGCTGCACTCCCGACAGGAAGCGGGTGGCGCATTATCGCAAGCTCCAGGAACTGCAGAACCGCCTCAGTCAGTCGCTTCGCGATCTATTCCCATCGCAGCGGAAACTGGCCTGAGACAGCCTGAATTTCCAAGGGGACGACCTGTGTCCCCGGTGAGGCGCGGACGCTCCTGCGGTGTCCGCGCTTTTTTTGCGCACACCATTGCCGGCATTCGGATTGAAGGGAATCCATGGCCCATGGTGTTGATCCCGCGTGGGAGAAAACATCATGAAGACCTACACCAAGTTTCTATCGGTGATCGCGATGTCGGTGGGGGCGCTGGGCTGTTTCGCTGGAGTGGAACCCGGTACCATCACCCACAAGTCGCTCCAAATCATACGCACCGTCGAGCCTGTGTTTCCCGATCGGGCCACCCCTGTGACGTCGACCGGCCGGACCGTGATCGCAATCAACGTCAATTCCGAAGGCCAGCTGGTGGACAGCCTGGTTCTAAGCTACACCCGCAAGGAATTCGCCGACGAAGCGATGCGGGTGCTCAAACAGTGGAAGTACATTCCGGCGAGTCTGGATGGGAAGCCGATCTCGGTGGTCACCGAACTCGACTTCCAGTTTCAGGCGACGGGCGTGGTCGTGAGCCTGAGCATCATGGACAGCTTCGAACACGTCCTGAATCCGCTGCTCCGCGAGAAGTACGAATTCGCACCTTGCGGCCTCAAGGAGATCGATCGGATTCCAATGCCGATCAACGTCATTTCTCCCCGGTATCCCCTGGCGCTCGCCAAAAAGGGAGTGCAGGGCGAAGTGGTGGTCGTGTTCTACATCGACGAGCAAGGAAGGGTCCGGATGCCGTCGATCCAAGACGCATCGAACATGGATCTGGCGGATCTCGCGTTGGAAGCGATCTCCCAGTGGCGGTTTGAGCCGCCCACGCGGCATGGAGAACCGGTGCTGGTGCGCGCGTCGCAGACGTTCAGGTTCAATCCAAACGCAGGGGCGCCTGTGGTCGAGGCCAAGCCGCCCATGTAGGCCCCGAATTCAATTTGGGTAAGGCTGGGAAGGAGAGGGGTGCCCGCGGGCGCCCCTCTTTTGTAGCCCCTCCCGATCGCGGATCACAACCCGCCGGCGACGGATAGAAAAGCCGCCAGGGCGCGGCTCGGCTCGGGTTTCTCGGCCCAACCCACCACCAGCCGGCTTTCGGGAGCGGGCCCGGCGAGGGTGCGAAACCGCACTTCAGGCGGAAGTTGTTTGGCCTCCGACGGAGACATGAAGGTGGCCCCGAGCCCCGCGCGAACCAACCCGATGCCGTTCGACCGGGGCCACACCTCCTCCTCGATCCGCGGAGCCACCCCCGCTTGCGCGAAGGCAGCCAGGATGCGATCGTAAAAACCGGGATTATGCTGGCGCGGGAAGAGCACGAACGGAGTGTTCGCCAGCTGCTTCAAATGCAGGCGCTGCCGGTCCGCCAGCGGGTGGTCCGCGGGAAGCAGGACGCCGTTTTTTTCGCGCAGCAGGACGCGGGTCCGGATTCCCGCGTGTGGCGCGTCAGGGTGGAAAAAACCGCACGCGATCTCACCGGCCCTGAGCGCAGCCAGCTGCGCCGAGGTCGGCGATTCGTTGAGCTCAAGACGAATCCCAGGGTGCTTGCGGATGAACTCCCGCAGGATCCCCGGCAGCACCGTGGCCATCGCCAGGCCCGTGAAGGCTACCCGAATGTGCCCGACCTGCCCGTCCGACAAGGCCTTCATCTCGGCCGGCACATTCGACAGGGCCCGCAGCAGCGGCTCGAGTCGGTCGTAGAGCACCTGGCCAGCCGGCGTCAGCTCCACCTTGCGTCGGGAGCGCGTGAACAGCGGGGTGCCAAGCGCCTTCTCGAGTTGGGCAATCTGACGGCTGAGCGCGGGTTGGGCGATCGCCAGTGCCTCGGCGGCCCGCCGGAAATGCAGCTCCCGCGCCACCTCCCGGAAATAGACAAGGTGACGGAGTTCGAAGGGGTATTGATACTCTCGGGGCATCACAGCGTACGAAACAAGTAATTTACGGCAAGGCAACCGTCTGGTAGATTCGTCGTTCTTGGTTCGCCCGCCGCCTTATCGGCGGGCTCCTACCTCACTTCCTATGGCAAAAACGCTCTTCGAGAAAGTATGGGACGCCCATTCGGTTCGCCGCCTGGCCAATGGCCAGACGCAGCTGCTCATCGGCACCCACCTCATTCATGAGGTCACCAGTCCTCAGGCCTTTGGCATGCTCCGCGACCTCAAGCTTCCGGTGCTGATGCCTCATCGCACCTTCGCCACGGTCGATCACATCGTGCCAACCGACAAATTCGAGGAACCGTATGCCGATCCGCTCGCTGATGCGATGATCAGGGCGCTGCGTCAGAACTGTCAGGAGTTCGGCATCACCTTCTTCGAGCGCTCCACCGGCAAGCAGGGCATAGTCCACATCGTCG
>JAJXVO010000363.1 GCA_021782105.1 bacterium | reverse complement strand
CGATCTTCCTCTGGATCCTCGCAGCTGGACGAAGTCCCCGCGGCCTGTCTTCCAAACCTGCCGCGAACACGGCGTCTTCGGACCCGGGCACAATTCGTTCACGGTGTCGGAGGACGGCACGACCGACCTGCTGGTGTATCACGCACGCACGTACAAGGACATCGTTGGCGACCCGCTTTGGGATCCCAACCGGCACACCTTCGTGAAGCGCCTCCGCTGGGATGCCGACGGCATGCCTGTTTTTGGCCGGCCGTCGGTCGACGACTGAAGCGCTCCGGGCCGGTACGACTCCTCTTTTCATGAAATTTCGTTCACGTCTGGTTTTTGCGTTATCCCTCCTGGGAGCGTCCTGCCTCGCCGGCACCGCCAGGGCCGACGAATGGGCGCTCACCGGCTCCCTCATCGCTCACGATCCCTCGCTGATCAAGGAGGGGAACTCTTGGTGGTGCTTCTACACGGGCGCGGGACTGCCCTCCAAGACCTCCCCGGACGGCCGTGCCTGGACGCTTAGGGCGCCTCTTTTCTCCAAGGAATTGTCGTGGTGGCGGACCTACGCGCCTCACATGGGCAAAGTCGATGTCTGGGCTCCGGATATCCACCAATTCGGCAGTCGCTACTGGCTCTATTACTGCGTTTCCGAATTCGGGGAAAACAATTCGGCCATCGGCCTGATGTCCTGCAGCAGCCTCGCCCTCGGCGACTGGCGCGACGACGGCATGGTCATCAGTTCGAAAAGCGGCACCGATACCTATAACGCGCTGGACCCGGATCTCACGGTCGATTGCGACGGCAGGCCCTGGCTCTCCTTCGGTTCGTGGTTCTCGGGCATCTATATTGTCCCGCTGGACCCCTCCACCATGAAGCCCGCGGGCGCACCCAGGAACATCGCGTACCGCGAGCACGGGATCGAGGGCTCGACGATCGTGCACCGGGGCGCCTACTACTACCTTTTCACGTCCATCGACCGTTGCTGCCAGGGCGCGGCGAGCACCTACAAGATCAGCTTTGGCCGCGCGACGAACATTACCGGGCCCTATGTGGACGAGAGCGGCGTGGATATGATGAACGGGGGCGGGACGATTCTCGAACAGGGAGGGCCGCGATGGAAAGGACCGGGCGGACAGGACGTGAAGCAGATAGGTTCTTCCTGGGTGCTGGTGCGCCACGCCTACGATGCGGAGAACCAAGGATCTCCGACGCTGCGCATTGCCGACCTGTATTTCGACGCCAAGGGCTGGCCCACGCTGACCCGCTAGGGGATCGCCGAAGGCGGAGGGGTCCGCCTCTTCGGGGGCGGCACCATTCGGTTGATGGACTCGACGTGCGTCTGCGGGCCATGGGGTCTGTGGAGCATGGCGTGGGGATGTTTGGGAAGGTCGCGAACCATGACGTGGACCTCGCTGGAGGCCATTGGCCAGCATGGCCCGGAGGACTGGCCCGATTTTGGCAGCGCCGCGAGGTATCCAAGCCGTTCATACTTGGCGCGATCGAAGCGCACGCCACGCAATCGATTTAATCCTGGTGGCGTCCGATCAGGGGCGCCGACGCCACACCTTCTTCCGTGAAGGAAATTTACGCCTATGGCTGAGCCTTTGGCGGGGCAACGTCTGCGCTGGCGCGAGGCGGCGTCAGGGCGCGGTCTCGGTCGTCACCGGGGCAAAGACCCGGAACGTGCTTCCGCGGCCAGGTTCGCTTTCCACGGTGACAACCCAGTTGTGCGACCGTGCAATACCGAGAACCACGGCCAGACCCATGCCTCGGCCGGTGAACTTGGTGGAGTAGAACGGATCGAAAAGCCTATCGATGTCGGGAGCGCTGATTCCGCAGCCCGCATCCGCCACTTCCAGGCAGGCGTAGGCCGTGTCCTGAGTTTGGTAGTCGATGGGAAAACGTCGCGTGGCAGGAATCGCATCGGCCCAGACCGTCTTGATGCCCAGGCGAATGGTGCGCCGAGCGTCGATGCTGGCCTCCCATGCGTTGGTGACCAGATTCGTCAAAACCTGCTGAAGCTGGTCCGGGTTGGTGGTGACGATTGGACCGGGTGAGGGCAAGTGGGTCTCCAAAACGGTGCCATGTGGCATGGCGGCTCGTAGCAGGGACAGACTTTCCTGGCAGATTGCGGAAAGGTCCAGCGGTTCACGTTTGCCCTGCGGCTGCCCGAGGTAGGTCAGCATCAAGGTGCTGACTTCCGCTGCCTTTTGGGCCGAACGCATGGCCTCGGACAACCCCTCCAAGGCTTCGCCGTTTTCGGCCTGGCTGTTCATCGCGAATTCCAGGCTCAGCATCACCGCCTGGAGTTGGTTGTTGAAATGATGGGCGATAGCCTTGGCCATGCGGCCCAGACTTTCAGCCTTCTGCAGTTGGCGGTTTTGCGCCTCCAGTCTCTCTTGCCGCGCGGCAGCCTGTTTGCGCTCGGTGATGTCGCGCGCGATGATGACCATGCCGACGGGAGACCCGTTTGTGTCCCGGATGAGTTCGGTGTTCACTTCGATGTCAAAGGTGGTCCCATCGGTACGCAGGCCCCGGTATTCGCTCGGGCCGGTAACGAGGCCCTGGAATTTCAGGGCGACCTGAGCCATGGCACGCGCTCGATCCTCGGGTACGAGATAGTCGATGACCGGCCGGCCCACGAAGTCCTCCTCCCCTGAATGTCGGAATAGGAGCTTGGCCATGGGCGACACCATGACGATTCGACCCTCGCGATCGGTAATGGTGATGTCGTCGGGAGAGGCATTGAGGATGGACTTATAACGTTCCTCACTTCTCTGCAGAGCGTCGTTCGCCTGGCGCAGGCTGGTGTTGAGCTCGGACAGTTGCTCCGTGCGTTCGGCAATGAGTTTTTCCTGCTTGAGATTGCGATCCGAGAGTTCCTTCAGCGGGTAGACTTCGCCTTCCCGGACCAAGTGGTAGGGAATGGAAATGCTGCTGTGGGCGATTTTCCAGCCGGCGGATTCCTTGCGGAAAATCAGCACCAGGCGGGCGGTCTCCCGAGACAGCACGTGGTCTTCGATAGGCAGGTGGATCGAAAAGAAGCTCGTCGCGACCGCGATCGTGTCGGACAGCGACTGAATGGCCACGTCCTTGAGTTCGATCCGGATGGG
>JAJXVO010000362.1 GCA_021782105.1 bacterium | reverse complement strand
GTCCATCTTCAAGGCGCGCGACCTGAAGACGGGCGACCTTGTCGCCGTGAAGGTGCCGCTGATCCAGTTCGAAAGCGACATCAACACGTTCAACCGCTTCCAGCGTGAGGAGGAGATCGGTCGCCAGATGGACCACCCGTACATTCTCAAGATGGTGCCGGTGGACCAGCCCAAGAGCCGGCCCTACCTGGCGATGGAGTTCCTCCAGGGGCGGACTCTCGACAAGTTGATGGAGGAACAGCGCCCCATGGCGGAGAAGGCCGCCGTGTCGATCGCCAGCCGGATCTGCGACGCGCTCGACCACATGCACCAGCGCGGCATCGTCCACCGGGACCTCAAGCCGCAGAACATCATGATCTGCGACGACGGGTCCATCCGCATCCTCGATTTCGGCATCGCGAAGGCGTCGCAGCTGCGCCGGCTCACCTTCGTGGGTTTTTCTCCGGCGATGGGCACGCCCGACTACATGGCTCCCGAGCAGGTGAATGGCCGGCGCGGAGACCTGAGGACGGACATCTACAGCCTCGGGGCTATCCTGTACGAGATGCTCACCGGCCAGGTGCCGTTCGAGGGCGAGAGTCCGTACGTCACGATGAACATGCGCACCACGGGAGATCCGGTGGCCCTCCGCGGACTCAACCCCAAGCTCACGCCGGTGGTCGAGGAGATCGTCCTGCACGCGCTGGCGCGCAATCCTGACGAGCGTTACGAGAGCGCGGCTGCCATGAAGGCTGAGCTGGACGACTACGAACGCGTTCCGCTCACGAATCGTTTCCAGCGGCTCCAGGCGCCGCGGCCCTGGAAGGGACGCTTCCGAATGCTCCCGCTCATCCTCGCGTTCGTGTTCCTGCAGCTCGCGTTGTTTGGCCTGATGTTCTGGTACTTCAGCCGCCACGGTGGCCATTGAGGCCCCGGATCGGACGGATCCATTTCGAGGGCCGGTTTGACCTGGCGTGATGACCCTGCGAGAGACATTCCCGCGTGAACCCGGAGCCAACTCCCGCTGAGGTCCTCCCGAGTCCGGTCGACGGAACTGGAAAGCCTGTGAAATCCCGCGGTCGGTTCGTGGTGTTTCTGGGCATGTGCCCCGGTTCCGGGAAAACCTTCGTCATGCTTCGGTCCGCGCGCGCGGAATGTGAAAATGGCACCGTCGTCGAGGTCGGGGTGATTGCCACGCGAGGGCGCCCGCCGACTGAAACGCTCGCCCGGGAGGTCGCCGGCATGGCACGGTCGACACCCGGGGCGGTTTCGCTGGATCTGTCCGGCCTGCTCACGCGCCGGCCCAGGCTCGTGCTGGTTGACGATATCGCGCTGGATAATCCCCCTGCGTCGCGGCATGCGAAGCGTTACCATGACGTGCTGGAGCTTCTGGCCGCGGGCATCGACGTGCATGCGACGGTCGACGTGGCTGAGATTGAGAGCCGAGCCGACGCCGCTGCGCGGATCATGGACCGTGCTCCGGGTGCAACCGTGCCCGACTCCGTGCTGGACGGGGCCGATGAACTCATTCTGGTCGATGCGCCCGCCGCCCTGTTTGCGGATCGCCGGCGGGAGATCAAAGCCGTGATGGGAGCCTCCGCGGACCGACTTCCCGAGGCGCATTTCGACGAATGCCAGCTGACGGCGCTCCGCGAGCTTGTCCTGCGGTATGTGGCCGAGCGCATGGACCGGCGGTTGCGGGAAATGCGGGCCCAGTCCGCGGCGTCGCAGGCCTGGCAATCGACCGAGCGGCTTCTGGTCGCCGTCGGCCCGAGTCCGTCCTCGGCCCACCTCGTGCGCCGGGCGCGCAGGCTCGCGGCGGGGCAGGGCATCCCCTGGCTCGCGGTGAGCGTCGAGTCGCCGCGCCTGCTCTCACAACGCGCGCGCCGGCGGATCGACGAGAATCTTGCGCTCGCGCGGGAGCTCGGTGCGGAGATTGCCGTGACCCAGGACGACGACGTGGCCAATGCCCTCGTGCGGACGGCGCGACAGCATGGCGCGACGCAGATCCTAACCGGTCGTTCCCACAACCCAAGGTGGCTGGACCGGCTCAACGGAGGGAGCACGGCCGACCGGCTTCTGCGCATGGGGGCGGAGTTCGCCATTCACGTGGCCCCCCGCGGCCCGGCCGGCGGCGACGAGGGGTCGCACGAGACGTCATCCGAGCGGGCGCTGTCGCCGTACAACGAATACATTCTGGCCCTGCTGGTCCTCGCCGGCGTTTCCCTGCTGGGGGTGTTGGTGGTCGGGCAGGTTGGCCTGAACGCGGTCGGGCTCGGTTATCTCATGGCCATCGTGCTGCTCAGCCTGAGGGTGGGACGCGGCCCCGTGATGATGGCGGGCGTGCTCAGCGCGCTGGTCTGGGATTTCCTGTTCATTCCACCCGTATTCTCGTTGCACATCGGGCATACCGAGGACCTGGCCATGTTTTCGGCGTATTTTGTCGTCACGCTCGTCACCGCCGAGCTGACGGCGCGGATTCGAAACAACGAGCAGAACGAACGCAGCCGGGAGCTGAGGGCGACGGCCCTGTATCGACTGACGCTTGCATTGTCGGACGCGCCTGGCCCCAACGAAGCCATGGGGCAGGCCCTTGCGCTGTGCGACGAATTGTTTGGGGCCCACACGGCGCTTCTGCTCGTCGACGACGCGACCGGCGCGCTCATCCTTCACCCCTCGAGTGGATTCGAGCCGGCGGAGTTGGAGAGAACCGTGGCCGAATGGACGGTGAGGAATCAGAGACCTGCCGGGCGGTTCACGGGCACCTTCGCATCCTCGACCGCGTTTGCCACACCACTGCTGCGCAGCGAGTCGGTGCTGGGTGTCCTCTGTGTCAGGGTCACGGGAAATGGAGAGCTTTCGCTTGCACAGCGCGACCTGGCCGAGGGGATCGCCGCGCAGTTGGCCATGTTCGTCGAACGGGACCGGCTGAGGGCTGCAGGCGAGCGCGGAAAACTGGTGGCGGAATCCGATCGTCTCCACCGGGCTCTTCTCGACGGCGTATCCCACGAATTGAAGACGCCCCTGGCCGTCCTCTCGGGGACGGTGGAGCGATTGGGTTCGGCGGACGAAGCCACCCGCCGGGAATTGGTCGGCGAGCTGGGGACGGCGACCCGTCGACTCATCCGTCTGGTGAAC
>JAJXVO010000361.1 GCA_021782105.1 bacterium | reverse complement strand
CATCACCACGGTGAAGGGTCGAGCTGAGCTGCCCTTGCCGCGGATCGAGAGCAGATCCTTGGGTCCGCCCAGGTAATCCAGGCAATTCTCGGCAAAGTAGAGGTTGTCGTTGAGCGGTTCGACCATCTGCGAGCCGAGAAAATTGATCTGCCGCACGCTGAAGTCATCCATCAGCCAGTCGGCGTCGGCAACCACGAGCAGCGTGGCGGAGCCCTTCGACACCTTCAGGCCGGAGGGGGAAGCGGCGGACTGCGCGGGTTTGCCGGGAGCGGGAGGCGAGGCGGGTTCGCCGTTTGGAAAGGCGGTCTTCAGAGGACCGGTGAACAGCGCCGCGATCGTTTTCTTCCCGTCGACCTTGAGCTGGCGCTCGAGATCGTCGGGCTGCGTGAATTGCAGCGCCATCGTGGCAAGCAGGCCCGAGTGGGCCGAGCTCTGCACGAGCGACGTCATTTTCAGCCCTGCACCGGGGGCGAGGGACAGCGCGCCGGGCTCCACGAAGAGCAGCGAGCTCAGCTGCGAGGTGCCGATGAAGTTAGGGTCCAGGTTTTTCCGGGTCAGGCTCAGCCAGGTCGGATAGGTGGCGACCCCGCCGTCGGGCGATTGCACCTTGGAGGCGTTCGTCTCGTCGGCCACCACCATCGACGGGGTGTACTGGATCCCGTAGGCCTTGAAGAGGCCGGGCAGGTCGCTGGAGGCGTCGGGCTGGCCGTACATCGAGGCGCCCGTCTGCTGCTTAAAATACTGGCAGGAGGGATCGACGGCGATGAAGACGGGCTTGCCGGAGAGGATGTACTGGTCGATCGCGTATTGGAGTTTCGGCGACAGATTGCGGGGCTGGACGATGGCGAGCACGTCGAGGTCCTTGGGCAGGCTGTCGGCGGTCGGGGCGATCGAGTCCACGTCGAAGTGTTTTTCCCAGGCCGTGAGCACGTACTGGTTCTGGGGTATCTGGCCGTTCTGCATCGCCATGTAGTCGAGCTTCGCCTTCAGGGGCAGGCTGGAGATGAGCCCCAGCTTCTTCTTGTCGATCTGCTGCACGTCGAAGATCAGCTGGGAGAGGTCGTACTCGAGAAACGATTCACGCCTGGGGTCGAAGGCCTTGATCACCTTCTGCTGGTCGGCCTGGGTCGCCACCAGGCCGAGGATGAACTTGTCGCCCGAGGGCATCGTCTGTTCCTGGAGGCCTGCGGTCGTCGCGGCCTCCTCGGCGTTCGAGTCGGGCTCGGGATTGATGACATTGAGCACGATGCGCCCATTGGCGGCGCGGGAATAGAGCCTGAGCATCGCCTCCACGCGGGCCGCGTAATCCTGGTACATCGTGGGCAGGCCCCGGGCGTTGCGCGTGAAGTAAAAGTCGAGCGTCACCGGATCCTCGATCTTGGACAGGATCGACTTGGTGCCCTTGGAAAGCGTGTAGATGTGGTTGGCCGTCGCGTCGAGGCGCAGGGGCAGGTTTGCCGCGATATAGTTGGCGAGGACGAGGGCGACGAAGAGCAGGACGGCGGAAAGTGCTTTGCGACCGAATTTCATCGATGGAATGGGTTGGCGTTGCCGTTCAGCGCTCGAGCGCCAGCACGTTCAGGAAGAGGCAGAAAACCGTCAGCGAGAGGAAAAACGCCACGTCCTTGAGGTCCACCATGCCTTTCAAGAAGGGTTCGAAGTGGGGCATGTAACTGAAGTTCGCGACCGTATCGACCATCCACTGGGGCATGACTCGCTCCATCGCACCGTTGAAAACGCTCCAGCCCATCAGCACGAGGACGAGGTTGACGCAGACGCTTATGACGAAGCTGATGACCTGATTGCGGGTGAATGCCGAGGTGAGCGACGCCACCGCGAGGAAGGAGCCGGCCATCAGGATGCTTCCGAAATAGCTCGTGGCGATCACACCCCAGTCGGGAGAGCCGAGGAAGCCAACGGTGATGGCCATAGGGAAGCTAAGCAGGATCGCGATGGTGAGGAAGGCCCAGGCGGCCAGGAATTTCCCGAGTACCGCGTCGAGCGGCGTGATGGGCAGGGTGAAAAGCAGTTCGATGGTGCCGTTCTTTCTTTCCTCGGCCCACAGGCGCATGCCGGCGGCGCCGCCGAAGAACACGAACAGCCAGGGGTGGAAGGTGAAGTAGCTTTCGAGCGAGGCGACGTTGGAATCGAAGAACTGCCCGACAAAGAACGCCAGGCCGACGCTCAGCATGAGGAAGACGACGAGGAAGACGTAGGCGACGGGAGTGCGAAAATAGCCTCCGAACTCGCGCTTGAAAATCGGTACGACGCGGGACATGGCTTGCGAAAAGTAGGTTGGGTCCGACGCGGGCTCAGATGTCGGATTGGGTGAGTGAGCGGAAGATCGTGTCGAGGCGCGCGCCGGGCTTGCGGCTCTGGAAGGACCCAGGGGTCTCGTCGACGACGATGCGCCCGGCCGACAGCAGGATGATCCGGTTGCACACGGCTTCGACCTCCTCGAGAATGTGGGTCGACAGGATCACCGCCTTTTCGGTCGCCATGCTGCGGATCAGGTTTCTCACCTCGTTTTTCTGGTTCGGATCGAGTCCGTCGGTCGGCTCGTCGAGCACGAGGATGGGAGGATCGTGGAGCAGCGCCTGGGCGAGGCCGACGCGTTGCTTGTACCCCTTGGAGAGCGTCTCGATCGTCTGGTGGCGCACGGGCGCGAGGTGCGTCCTTGAGATCGCCCTGTCGACGATGGAGGCGCGGTCGCCGGCGCGGCTGAAGCCGCGGGTTTCCGCGACGAAGCCAAGGAATTCCTCGACGTTCATTTCCGGATACGAGGGGGCGCTTTCGGGCAGGTATCCAATTTTCCGTTTTACCGCGAGCGGGTCCCTGCGCACGTCGTGTCCGCCCACGATCACCGTTCCGCTGTCCGGGGTGAGAAACCCCGTGATCAGCTTCATGGTCGTCGATTTGCCTGCGCCGTTGGGGCCAAGAAAGCCCAGTATGTCACCGCGACCCACGGAAAAGGAGATCTTGTCGACTGCTCGCTTTGTTCCGTAGGTCTTAACCAAGTCAATGACTTCAATCATTATGGGTGGGTTTTTTAGGAGCTGGCCTGAGTCGCCGTAAGACGGGTCCGGGGCAAAAAGGTTCCCCGATTTTCTTGTGTTCGCAA
>JAJXVO010000079.1 GCA_021782105.1 bacterium | reverse complement strand
GTATCAGGATGTGTTCCGGGAGGGTTCGTTCATCGGGAAGGGAATTTACGATGTGGACGCGTTCCAGCGGGCGCTGAAGGACCGGTTCCCGGAAAACGCGGTGCTCAGTCACGACCTGTTGGAAGCATGTCACGCGCGCTCCGCCCTGGTGAGCGATGTGGAATTTTTCGAGGAGCATCCGTCGCGGTACAACGTAGACGTGGATCGGCGGCACCGCTGGATCCGAGGCGACTGGCAGATCACGCAGTGGCTGTTGCCGCGGGTGCCGGGCTCGGATGCGAGGCGCATTGCCAATCCGCTGTCCGTGCTCTCCCGGTGGAAGATCTTCGACAACCTGCGGCGCAGTCTGGTGCCGGCTGCACTGTTGATGTTGTTGGTGGGAGCGTGGCTGCTGTTGCCTGAACTCCGAGGTCACGGGGCGTGGCTGGTCCTGGCGATCGTGTCCCTGCCGGGATTGCTGGCGATGGCAGCCAACCTGGTGAGCAAGCCGGAAGAACTGGTTTGGACCCGGCACCTGCGCGGACTGGCGGCATCGTTTGGCCGGCAACTTGGCCAGACCTTTCTCACCGTGGCCTTTTTGCCGTACGACACCTACGTCAGCCTCGATGCGATCGGACGGACCCTGTTGCGCCTGTTGGTGACCCACCGACGGCTGCTGGAATGGCAGACCTCGAGCGACTCCGAACGGGCGGCGAGCGCCGGACTCCTCGACTTCTATTCCACGATGTGGATCGCGCCGGCGCTCGCGTTGCTGGGGGGCTTTCTGCTTGCCGAGGTTCGGCCGGCGCAGGTGGCCGGGGCGCTGCCGTTTCTCGGACTGTGGCTGGCGGCTCCGTGGGTTGCCTGGTGGATCAGCCAGCCGATCGAGTCCGCGGTTCCCGATTTGACGCCCGAGCAACGTCGGTTTCTGGGGTGTGCGGCGCGCAAAACCTGGCATTTCTTCGAGACCTTTGTGACGGCGCGGGAGAACTGGCTGCCTCCCGACAATTTTCAGGAGGTGCCCGCTCCGGTGATCGCTTCGCGCACATCGCCGACGAACATGGGCCTCGCGTTGCTCGCCAATCTGGCTGCGCGTGACCTCGGTTACCTTTCAGGCGGAGCTGTGATTCGTCGCACCCAGGACGCTCTCGTCACGATGCAAGGTCTGGAACGCCATCGCGGACATTTTTACAATTGGTATGAGACCCGAACGCTCGAGCCCCTGCATCCGCTCTATGTGTCGAGTGTGGACAGTGGCAATCTGGCGGGACACCTGCTGACCCTGGGTGCGGGACTGAGGGAACAGGCGGACGAATCGATTTTCCCGGTGCAGGTCTTTTCGGGATTGCGCGACACGGTGAACGTGCTGCTGGACTGCGCCCCGATGGATGCCGAGCTCGTTCGACTGGCAGACGAGCTGGAGCATGCGCCCGCCGACCTGCACGGGTCGTTTATGCTGTTGGAAAAGGTGACGGCGCAGGCGACGGCGATTGCCGTGTCTCTGGCCAACGAAGAGGGAGACCTGAAAAGGTGGTCGGAAATCCTGAAGCGCACCTGCGAGGCGCACAGGCGGGAGGCGCTGGAGCTGGCGCCGTGGCTGGGATTGCCCGTGCAAAACGGAAGCGACCGACTCAGGGAAAAAATGGGTCCGGTCGGCGCCGCGCCGACCTTGCGGGGACTCTCGACTTGGGATCTGGCGCTCGATCCGCAGATTGGTGCGGGAACGGACGATGTCGGACTTTGGCGCAGCGTGTGCGAAGGCAGTGCCCACGCCCGGGAGCGCCTGCTGCTTCTTGAGGCGCTGGCGAAGCAGAGCGATGAGTTGGCGGCCATGGATTTTGGATTCCTGTTCAACGATGCCCGGGATCTGTTTTGCACGGGTTACAACGTGAGCGAACGCCGGTGCGACTCGGGTTTCTACGACCTGCTGGCCTCGGAGGCGCGCTTGTGCAGTTACGTTGCGATCGCGCTGGGCCAGGTGCCGCAGGATCACTGGTTTTCGATGGGCCGCCTGTTGGTGGCGCCGCGGGGTGAACCGATCCTGGTGTCGTGGAGCGGCTCGATGTTCGAGTACCTGATGCCGCTGCTGGTGATGCCCAATTATGAGAACACGCTGATCGACCACACCTGCAGGGCGGCGGTGCGGCAGCAGATCGACTATGGCGATGCCCGCGGAGTGCCCTGGGGAATCTCGGAATCGGGTTATAACCGGACCGACGTGCATCTGAATTACCAATACCGCGCGTTTGGCGTGCCGGGCCTGGGATTCAAGCGGGGTTTGGCGGAGGACCTGGTCGTCGCTCCCTACGCCACGGCGATGGCGCTGATGATTGCGCCCCAGGAATCCTGTGAAAACCTGGAACGGCTGGCGACAGACCGGAGATTGGGCGTCTACGGATTCTATGAGGCGGTCGACTACACGGCGACGCGTCTGCGGCCGGACGAGACCAGCGCGACGATTCGTTCGTACATGGCGCATCACCAGGGAATGAGCCTGCTGGCGTTTGTGAACATCCTGCACGACTACCCGATGCAGCGGCGGTTCATGGCCTGCCCGCTGCTCAAGGCGGCGGACCTGCTGCTGCAGGAACGTGTGCCGAAGGCCTCCGCAAGCGTGTTATCCGAGGATTTGAAGCTGGAGGATACGCGCACGTTTCAGGGCGAAAGCGAAAGTGTGACCCGCAGCTTTAGGAATCCCAGTTTACCGGCCCCTGAAGTCCATCTTCTCTCCAACGGCCGGTACCATCTGGCCATCAGCAGCGCCGGTGGCGGATACAGCCGATGGCGCGACCTTGCCGTCACCCGCTGGCGTGAGGATTCGACGCAGGATGGCTGGGGCACGTTCATCTACTTGCGCGACGTCGGAACGGGAGATTTCTGGTCGACGGCCCTGCAACCGACCCTGCATGCCACGACCGGATACGAAGCCATTTTCACCCAGGCCCGAGCGGAGTTCAGGCAGCGGCAGGCAGGGTTTGAGATCCACACGGAAATCAGCGTCTCACCGGAGGACGACGTCGAGTTGCGGCGCGTGAGCATCACCAACACCACCCGCGTGACGCGTATCATCGAACTGACCAGTTACGCGGAAGTGGTTTTGGCGCAGCAGGCGGCGGACCTGGCGCATCCCGCCTTCAGCAATCTCTTCGTGCAGACGGAATTTTCATCGGAATCGTCGTCGATTCTCTGCACTCGGCGGCCGCGGTCGGAGACGGAGAAGCAGCCATGGCTGCTGCATGTGATGGTGGGTCAGGGGGGAGAGCAGGGGACGCTCTCGTGCGAAACGGATCGCAACCGTTTCGTCGGACGTGGCGGCACGCTGGTGAATCCGGCGGCGATGCAAGCCAATGCGTCCCTGTCGGGAACGGTGGGTTCAGTGCTCGATCCGATCGTCTCGCTGCGGCGCACGGTGTCGTTGCCGCCCCACGAGACGGCGACGATCGACTTTATCCTGGGCGTCGCCGAAAGCCGGCCGGCAGTGCTGGCGCTGGTGGAAAAGTATCAGAGCGCACGCATGACGGACCGTGCCTTCGACCTGGCGTGGACTCACAGTCAGGTGACCCTGCGTCATCTCAATGCGACGGAGGCGGAGGCTCAGCTCTACGGCCGGCTGGCCAATGCGTTGATTTATGCCGACCCGGTCCGCCGTGCGGGACCGAGCGTGTTGGCCGCGAACCGGCGAGGGCAGAGCGGCCTTTGGAGTTATGGCATTTCAGGCGACTCGCCGCTCGTGCTGCTTCGCATCAGCGAAGCGGAGAAGATCGAGATCGTGCGGCAGCTGGTTCAGGCGCATGCCTATTGGCGGATGAAAGGGCTGACGGTGGAGCTCGTGATTCTCAACGAGGATGTTTCGGTCTATCGGCAGTCGTTGCACGACCAGATCACGAGCCTGATCGCGTCGGGGATCGAGGCGCAGATGATCGACAAGGCGGGCGGCATTTTCGTTCGGCGACTCGAGCAGATCCCGAACGACGATCGTGTCTTGCTGGAGGCGGCCGCACGAATCGTGCTCGACGACGAGAAGGGAAGCCTGGCGGAGCAACTGGAACGGCGGAGTGTGCCGGAGGCGCTGGTGCCCCTGCTCACGCCGACGCGTTCCGCCCGGCCCGAAGAGCCCTCGCCGCTTGCCGGGCGAGAGCTGATATTTCCGAATGGCGTGGGAGGCTTCACGCGCGACGGCCACGAGTATGTCATCACCCTGGAACCCGGTCAGACGACACCGGCACCGTGGGTGAACGTGTTGGCGAATGCGCAGTTTGGCACGCTGATATCGGAGAGCGGATCGGCCTACACCTGGATGGAGAATTCCCATGAGTTTCGCCTGACGCCGTGGAATGACGATCCCGTTGAAGACACGCCGGGAGAGGCGTTCTACATCCGCGATGAACAGACTGGGCAGTATTGGTCGCCGACGCCCGGACCGGCGCGCGGGGCGACCCCGTATGTGATCCGGCACGGATTTGGGTACACGGTATTTGAGCACAGTGAGAATGGCATCGTATCCGAACTGTGGATCTACGTGGCGATGGACGCGCCGGTTAAGTTTGCCGTGATCACGCTCCGCAATGTCTCGGGGCGGCCCCGGCGTGTGTCGGTGACCGGCTACTGGGAGTGGGTGTTGGGCGACCTCAGGCAAAAGACGCTGCTGCACGTGCAGACGGAGCTGGATCCGAAGAGCGGCGCGTTGCTGGCGCGCAATCCCTACAACACCGAATTTCCCGGGCGTATTGCGTACCTCGACGTCAACGAAGCAGGCCGCACGATCACGGGCGACCGCAGGGAATTCATCGGACGCAACGGAACCCTGCGGCGGCCCGCCGCGATGAGGCGGACGAGGCTTTCGGGCAAAGTGGGTGCGGGACTCGATCCCTGCGGAGCGGTGCAGGTGGCGTTCGAACTGGCGAGCGGAGAGCAGCACGAGACGAGTTTTCGCCTAGGAGTCGGCCGCAGTCCGGCCGAGGTGCAGAGCCTGATCCAGCGATTTCGCCGGGCAGATGCGAGGAGCGGTGCGCTCGAAGGAGTCTGGGCCTACTGGAACCGCACGCTTGGAACGGTGAATGTGGATACACCGGATCCTGCGGTGAACGTGTTGGCGAACGGCTGGCTTCTGTACCAGACGCTCGGCTGCAGGCTTTGGGGACGCACGGGATTTTACCAGTCGGGTGGAGCCTATGGATTCCGCGACCAGCTGCAGGACGTGATGGCGTTGGTGCATGCGGAGCCGGCGCTGACCCGTGAGCACCTGCTCCGGGCCGCCGCGCATCAGTTCCGCGAAGGCGATGTGCAGCACTGGTGGCATCCGCCTGCGGGGCGCGGAGTGCGAACGCATTTCTCCGACGACTTCCTATGGCTGCCCTACGTGACGTGTCGCTACGTGAGGTGCGTGGAGGACACCGGAGTGCTCGACGAAAAGATCGTTTTTATCGAGAGCCGGCCGGTGAAGGTGGAGGAGGAGGCCTACTATGATCTGCCAAATCGCTCCGAGGAGTCGGCGACCCTCTACCAGCACTGTGTGCGGGCGATCGAGCGGGGGTTGAACTTTGGGGAACACGGCCTGCCGAAGATCGGCGGCGGCGATTGGAACGACGGCATGAACCTGGTGGGAAAGGACGGACGTGGAGAGAGCGTTTGGCTGGCGTTCTTCCTCTACGACGTGCTCATGCAGTTTGAGGGATTGGCGCGCGGTCGGGCCGACCTCACCTTTGCGAATCGGTGCGTCGCCGAGGCTCGGATACTCCAGGGGAACATCGAAAAGTACGCATGGGATGGCCGCTGGTATCGCCGCGCCACCTTCGACAATGGCGAACCGATCGGTTCGGCGGGTAACCTCGAATGTCAGATCGATTCCCTGCCCCAAAGCTGGTCGGTGATCAGCGGCGCAGGGGAGCGTCAGCGCTCGCGGCAGGCGATGGAGTCTGTCGACGAACGCCTGGTGCGTCGCGATGCCGGATTGATCCAGCTGTTCGATCCACCCTTCGATACCTCGCTACCAAGCCCGGGTTACATCAAAGGTTACATCCCCGGCGCCCGGGAGAATGGAGGCCAGTACACGCATGCGGCGATTTGGACGGCCATGGCCTTTGCGCTGATGGGCGAGGATGAGCGCGCGTGGGAACTGTTTGCGCTGCTCAATCCCGTGCATCACGGCGATACGGCGGAGCGGATCGCCGCATACAAAGTCGAGCCTTACGTCGTTGCCGCGGATGTCTATGCCGTCGCTCCGCATGTCGGGCGGGGTGGTTGGACCTGGTACACCGGATCGGCCGGCTGGATGTATCGCCTGTTGATCGAGACGCTGTTGGGCGTGCACCGGGAGGGCGATCGCCTGAGGCTGGAGCCGCGCCTGCCCAAGGCGTGGAACAGCTACAAAATCCACTATCACTACCGGCAGACGGTTTATCACATCACCATCAGCCGACTCCCTGCCGATTCAGGCGAAGCGAATTGGATCGCTGTCGACGGACGAAGAATCTCATGAATGACTTTTCCGCTCGCGGACGACAGAGCGGAGCATGCGGTTGAATTGAACGTTCGCTGACCAGCCGGCCGGCCTTTGGATTGGGCACTAAAAATCCCGGGGAGTGCACCCGGGATTTGCAGGGGAGGGGGCCTGGCCGGCCCGGAAGTCAATCGGTTCAAATGAGGTTCAATCGAAGTATCCTGTGTTCTCGCCGATTCCTTAGGCGTTCGTTTCCTTGGAGAGAGGCACGGTGATTCCGAGCGCGGAGCTCAAATCGATTTCGTGATCCTGCTCCTGGGCGATGATGCCGCGCAGGGTTTCGCTCAGAGCGAATTCCCCCATGGCCTCGGCCTGACGGATCCGCTCGCGGTAGCGCACGATGGTTTCCCTCTCGTTTTCCAGATCGGCGCGAAGCATCTCGACCGGGTCGCTGGAGGTTTTGACGGGTTTGGGAGTCACGGCCGGCATGCCGCCCAGATAGTCTATCTGTTTAGCGATCTTGATGGCGTGCTGCAGTTCCTCGGCCGCGTGCAGCTCCAATTCCTGCGCAATATCCATGTAAGCGGCGCCCTTCAGGACCTGGCTGTACACTGTGTACGCGATGATCGCCTGGTATTCGCCCGCCAGATCGTCGTTCAGAAACTGGATCATTTGGTCGCGGGAAATCGCGGAGTTGGGAAGAGAAGAAGATTTGGGCATGATGTTTTAACGATGAGGGTGAGGCGTTCACAGCGGAATGGATTGCGGGTGAGCGTAGGCCAGAAGAGCGTTCGAAGCCATGGGGTGGAGCCCCACCTGCGGACGCCAGATGCCAGAGGACAGATGCCAGATGCCAGATGCCAGTTGAGGCTTCGGCGGGAGCTTGCTGGAAAGTCGAGGGTGCAGTCGCAACCCCAGGCGCCTCACGAATCGTGAAACCGCGCGAACTGGGCGAGCACGTCGGCGATGCGGCGGTCGGGGAGGCTCACAGGGAGGCGGGCGCGCCCGGAGTCGGCCAGCGAGCGCTCGCGCCAGGCGTCGAAGAGCCCGGGAATGAGCAGACGCACGAGGGGCTCCTGAATTTTGCCCGAGCGGCGGCGCTCGGCGTAGCCGGGGTTCTGGCGGGAGAGTTCGGAATCGATCATCTCGGCGAGCATCGGCCCCGTCGGGGTCTGTCGCGAACCCGGGCGCAGCTCGATCCACCACTCGTGGGCGCCGCGGCACTGGCCGGTCAGAGAGGCGTGGCCGTGGGGGGCGACATGCAGGTGGACGACCTCCCAACTCTGGCGCGCGCAGACATTGGCGAGCGCGTCCGAAAGGGTGCGCTCGGTCATTCGCTCCCCGGCGAGGGGAAGCACGGAGTCCACGCGGCCCATGCGTTGGATACGTGGCGGGGAGGCGCTGAGGAGGCGGACAACTTCGCCGGTGTCGTAGCGGCAGGCGCCGGAGGGCCCTGTGAGAAAGAGGACTGCGTCCGTGTCGGGCGTCCATTCGTCGAGGCGGAGGGTTTTGGGTCCCAGGCGGGAGAGTCCCTCGGGCGAGTATTCGGACAACGGCAGCAGCTCGAAGAACAGCCCTCCGTCGACCAGCAGCCTGAGTCCCTCGGCGGGCCGGAGTCGGTCCTGGACGGCGAAGATTCCGGCGGGCGTGGCCGCGACCTCGTGCACGCAGCAATGGGCTCCGAAGCGTTGTGCGAGGCGGGGCAGGTCCGTCTTGAACAGCGGGGCCAGCGACACGAGCCAGCGCAGAGGTGTGTCGGTGGCGATGCCCGGGTCGAGTTTTTCGGATTCGCTCAGGATGGCGAGGCAGGCCGAGCCGTGGCCCTCGGACTTTCCGACGAGCCGCTGGAGCAAATGGGAAAGAGACTCGACGGAGTCTTCGAAATTGGCGGCCGATTCGAAGAGTCCGATGGGAGCGTGGAGACAGGCGCTGGTGGTTTCGCGATTGGACAGCATCAGCACGGCCTCGCGCCAGGAGCGTCGCAGATGGCGTTCGAACTCGGCGGATATAGGCATGGCCCAATCGCCTTGGTTGACCGGAGGGGTTGCGCGGACGAAACCCTGTACGGGAAATGGCCAGCGTGAGTCGGGCGCAGTTGAGGCCACGAGACGCCTGGCCGAGGACCCGAGCGGGCCGCACACGGGAAGTGCCGCTTGGAAGCTGCGCCAAGTCATGGACGGGCTGAGCCGACGAGACCGTCCGAACTCCGTGGAAGACAGGGCCTGCAACAAGTCCTTCCATTGCATCTCCTGGCTTTTCCGAACCGCGTCTTCGCCATCCAATCGGAAGTACCGCCACCGCAGGGCGAGGCCTTCCGAGAGATCGCTCACGAAGCTTAAGAGGGGGGACATGGCGGCTGGATGTGACACGCTTGCAGCCGGCTTCCCCGCACGCAAGGGTGAGGACTTATAAAATCCGGTCAAAAGGCGGCCATTGGGCGGGTGCCGGGGGTGAGGGGCTGGTGGAAGTCACGATCTGCGACTTGCGGTGAGCCGGGGGGGCCCTATGGATGCGGGGATGAGTCACGATGCTTCACGGACCGATCCGACGGCTGCGCCCTTGCGCGGTCCTGACGCTGCGCCTGCGCGGCTGCCCGAGGTGGTGTTCGAGGACGACGCGGTGATCGCCTTTGACAAGCCCAGCGGGCTGCTTGTGGCTCCGGATCGCTGGGACAAGACGCGGGTGAATCTCATGGGCATGGTTCATGAGCGGATTGGCCGGCATGTGGCCAACGTGCACCGGCTCGATGCGGACACCAGCGGCCTGATCCTATGTGCGAAGACCAAAGCCGCCCTGGACATTCTGAGCGGCCAATTTCAATCGAAGACCGTCCACAAGACCTACCACGCCCTGGTGGCCGTGCTTCCGGCGGACCGTGCGATGAAGGTGATGGCGCCGATCCGTGACGAACAGGGGCGGCTTCCCGACACCTTCACCGTGGAGATGGCGCTCGACCAGGATCCGACTTCGCCCGGGCGCATGCGGGCCATTAGGCGCCATGGGGGAAAGCCCAGCGTCACCGACTTCAGGACGCTCGAGCGCTTCGGTTCGCTGGCCTGGGTGGAATGCCGGCCCCAGACCGGGCGGACTCACCAGATTCGCGTGCACCTGGCCGTCGCGGGGGCGCCGATCCTTGGTGACCCCTTTTATGGTGATCCGGAGATCCAATTGCGGCTCTCGGATTTGAAACGCGGATACAAGGGACGGCGGGACGAGAAGCCCCTGATCCGCCGCATGGCGCTTCATGCGAGTTCGCTGGAGTTCACCCATCCGGTCACGCATGAGTGCACGACGCTCTCGGCTCCGCTGCCGCAGGAGTTCGAGGTGGCGCTGAAATATCTCCGAAAATTCGCCCAGGACGGACGCGCCGCGGTCCGCAGGCGCTGAAATTGCGCGGGCTGCCCGGACCCCACTCGGCATCGGAATGGAGGTGCCTGTCGGGGAGGGCCTTGAGAATGATTGAGGCCTTGGACACTCCGGAATGGGACGGAGTTCGGCCTTGCGGGCGTGGGGGGTTCTTGCATCAGTCCACTGCGCAAAACGCACCCCGATCTCCACGTGCCTGAACCCCTCCATCACGGTCTGCCAAGTCATGAAAGTTCGACGCAGCTCGAACTGGCGCCCCGCTGGCGTGTGGTTGTGCTCAACGACCCGGTGAATCTCATGTCGTACGTTGTGATGGTGTTTAAACGTGTGCTTGGTTTTGACGAGACGAAGGCCCGCAAGCACATGCTCGAGGTTCACGAGCAGGGGCGCTCGGTCGTGTGGACGGGGCTTCGGGAGAAGGCGGAGGCCTACGCGTATTCGCTGCAACAGTGGCATCTTACGGTCACCCTCGAGTCTGATGAAACGCATTGACGTGAAACTGAACCTTCCGGTGGTGGCGCCGCTGTTGGACGTGCTGCGTCGGGCGTCGGATGCGCTGTCGGACTCGCTGGCGTCGCCCCTGCAGATCGAAGACATCGATTCGGATTTCCGGGAGGCGTGGACGGAGGAACTCGTCACCGACCAGCGGGGAGAAGTGATGGCGTTGCTGGCGCTTTTCGACGACGAGTTTCTGTCGAGCGGGGTGATCCGCATCGACGAACCGGTGGCCGAAGGGATCCTGCGCGCCTGCTCGGCGTTTCGCCTGCACCTGCGGGCGAACGAACTGCGGAGCGTGTCTGACGAGACGCTTGAGGCGGGGATCGCGGGTCCCGATCAGATGCCCGAAGGCCTGAGGCCGGCGCTGACTGCCTACATCTTTCTCGCGAGCCTGCAGGAGCTCCTGCTCGAACATTTCGAGGGAGCCTGAGCCGGACCATGTTCCGGCTGTCGGGCGAAAGCAGCCTTCAGCCTGAATTCGGCGGTGGAATGGTGGGAACAGAAGGCAGCGAAGCGGCGGGAGGTGGAGCGCGTCGGGGTTGGCAGGCCCGGGATTTTATACTTAGGGATCGGATTATCCACCGTATCCACCGACGCGGTACACTCGAACCCGCTTCGCCGCCCACTGTTCGCTGCTTATTCCGAGTTCAGTGTCGCAGAGGCGAGTTATGCGCGCTGCGCGTGTGATGGCGGTAGAGCCAGCGTGCGAGGGCGGGCAGCAGGAGGATCGCGCCGAGCATGTTCATGAGGAACATGAACATCAGGAGGATGCCCATATCTGCCTGGAATTTCAGGTCGGAGAACAGCCAGATGCCCACGCCGATGGCGGCGTCGGACAGCGGCGTGCGTCCGTCCCAGTGGTCCATGACCTTGGCGTCGTAGAAATAGCGACCGCTGGCGAGGAAGCCGGAGTCGCGGTACTCCAGCTCGAAATCGTGGTTCACCTTGGCCAGTTCGGAGGCGATGCCCTTGGGAAAATTCAGGTTGCCGTCGTCGGCGTTGACCGAGTCATGCAGGCCGTGGACGCCGTCGAAGACGGAACTCGTGCCGTAGTAGGCGGGATTGGGGTTTTGGAGGCGATCGAGAAGACCGACCGAGATCGTGGTGTCAAAACTGCCCTTCACCTCGCCCTTCGAAAACCGGAAGGCATGGACGGTGAGGGGCAGGAGCAGACATAACGCGGGCGCGAGACCTGCGAACTTCGCCCGGAGCGAGTCCGGGCGGACGAGGAGCGAGGCAGACATTGGGGTAGACAGATCGACCCAGGTTGCGGGGTGAACGGGCGGGAAGGGGTGATGCCTGTTCTAAACTTAGGTCGTGCACTCAAGAAACGCGATGAAGCCATTGGATCAAGCGCGGATTATGAAAGTGATTTTCGTTAGAAGCGGGGCTTGGGAGCGCCGTGGTTAGGGGCGGACGAAGCGAAGGGGATCGGTTGCGTTCGGGGGGCTTTGGGTGCTGAGTAAACGCTTTGACCCTATGCAGGCGGCGACGCACATCCACATCAAGGGAGCACGCGAGCACAACTTGAAGAACCTCGAGTTGAGGATTCCGCGCGGGAAGCTCGTGGTGATCACGGGCCCCAGCGGATCGGGCAAATCCTCGCTGGCGTTCGACACCCTGTATGCAGAGGGCTACCGCAAGTACATGGAAAGCCTGTCGACGCAGGCGCGGCAGGTGCTCGACCAGTTGAAGCGGCCGGACGTCGATTTCATTCATGGGCTCTCCCCGGTGCTCGCGATCGAGCAGCGCACGGGAGGAGGCTCGCCGCGGAACACGATCGCGACGGTGACGGAGATCGCGGATTACGCGCGGCTGTTGTGGGCGCTGGCGGGAGAGGCGCGCTGTCCGAAGGACGGCGGGCGCATCGTGCAACGTTCGCTCGACGACAATATCGCCCACGTGCTCGCCCACTGCCCGGGGCAGCGAATCATGTTGCTGGCTCCGTTGATGCGGGCAAAGGCGAGTGTGCTGCGCGAGGAACTTCCGCGGCTGCGCCAGCGGGGGTTTCAACGCGTGCGCATCGGGGACGAGGTGAAGTCGCTCGACGATCCGCAGCTCGTTCCGCTCGGTCAGGGTGCCAGGGAAATCCAGGTCGACCTGGTGGTGGACCGCCTGGTGGCGACGCACGAGCAGCGCTCGCGGCTGGCGGACTCGTTGGAACTCGCGTTTCGCGAAGGCAAGGACCGTGCGCTGGTGCTAGCACAGGCCGGTCCGGACGCGCCCTGGCGGGAACTCGTGCTCAGCCAGCACCTCGCCTGCGAGATCTGCGGCGACGTACACGAGCGGCTCACGCCGCGGAACTTCTCCTTCAATCACGCGGAGGGCGCCTGCCCGAGCTGCGGAGGCTTGGGGAGGACCTTGCGCTTCGTGCCGGAGCTGGTGATACCCGACCCGGAGAAATCGGTGCGCGAGGGCGCCATCAAGCCGTGGCGCATCGGCGGAAAAAATCTCATCATCAAACACAACGCCCTGCTCAAGCAGCTGGCCGAGCAGCTTCCCTTCGACCCCGACGTGCCTTGGAACAAACTTCCCGAGGCGACGCGCGAGGCGATCCTGCACGGGGCTGGCGAGCGGATGTTTGCATTCAAACTGCGCCGCATGCGCGAACCCAGGTCGACGCACTTCGAAGGCGTGATTGCGGACCTCGACGAGAGCTTCCGGCACACGGACAGCGAGGGGTTTCGGGCGCGGCTGAGCACCTATATGGTGAGCGGCGAATGCGCCGAGTGCCGGGGGGCGCGGCTCAACCCGCGCTCGAGCCATGTCACCGTCCACGGCTCGCCTCAGAGCGCCCCGGCGGGCGCGGGCGAGGACGGAGGATCGCGCACGGCAAACCTAGGCTTTCCGGATTTCATGGCGATGGACGTGGCCACGGCGCACGGGCTCGCACAGTCGTGGGTGACGCACTACGCCGACCGCGAGGCGCTCCGCGAGGTGATCGGTGGCATCGAGCAGCGCCTGGGGTTCCTCTTGGAGACGGGGCTTGGCTACCTCACGCTGGACCGCGACTATGACACCCTTTCGGGAGGCGAGGCGCAGCGCGTGCGCCTGGCGACGCAGCTCGGCATGGGACTCATGGGAGTGATCTACGTGCTCGACGAGCCGAGCGTCGGGCTGCATCCCTCGGACAACGAACGCCTGCTGCATCTGCTGTGCGCGCTGCGCGATCGCGGCAACACCGTCCTCGTGGTGGAGCACGACGAGGACACGATGTTCGCGGCGGATGAGATTATCGAACTCGGACCCGAGGCGGGCACGGACGGCGGAGAACTCCTGTTTCAGGGCACCGTCGAGGCCTGCTGCCGGCTTCCGGCGAAAATCTCGCGCACCGGCCCCTACCTCGCGCGAAAACTTTCGGTGTCCAAGGATGCGCTGACGAAGACTCCGGGCGAAGGCTGGCTGAAGGTGCTCAGCGCGAACCAGTACAATCTGAAGGCGGTCGACGCGGCGTTTCCGGTCGGATTGCTCACCTGCATCACGGGCGTGAGCGGGTCGGGAAAGAGCACGCTGGTCAACGACATCCTCGCGGTCGCCGCGGCGCGCAAACTCAACGGAGCCCGCGGGTTGCCGGGCCGGCACCGGGCCATCGAGGGACTCGACCATTTTTCGCGCCTGGTGCTTGTCGACCAGGAGCCCATCGGGAGGAGTCCGCGCTCGAATCCCGCGACCTACGTCGGGTTGCTCGAACTGCTCCGCGACCTCTTTGCGCAGGTGCCGCTCGCCAAGGTGCGCGGGTACAAGGCCAGCCGCTTTTCGTTCAACGTGCGCGGCGGGCGCTGCGAGCGCTGCCAGGGCGACGGCGTCATCAAGCTCGACATGCAGTTCATGGCCGACGCCTATGCGCCGTGTACGAGCTGCGGCGGCCGGCGCTTCAACCGTGAGACGCTCGAAGTGCTCTTTCACGGACGCTCCATCGCCGACGTGCTCGACCTGACGGTGAGGGAGGCACGCGACCTGTTCAGGAACATCCCCCGCATCATGGACAAGCTGAACACCCTCGACGCGGTGGGGCTCGGCTACCTCACGCTTGGCCAGTCGGCGACGACGCTGTCGGGCGGCGAGGCGCAGCGCCTGAAGCTCTCGCTCGAACTGAGCAAGCGCCAGCAGGGCGACACGCTTTACATACTCGACGAGCCCACGACGGGACTCCACTGGACCGACATCCAGCGGCTCATGGACCTGCTCTTCCGCCTGCGCGATGCGGGGAACACGGTGCTCATCATCGAGCACAACCTGGACGTGATCAACCTGGCCGACTGGCTGCTGGACCTGGGCCCGGGCGGGGGGCGCGAGGGAGGGCGGTTGGTCTATGCTGGCAGCCGGCCCGGAATC
>JAJXVO010000078.1 GCA_021782105.1 bacterium | reverse complement strand
GTTCATTCTCTAGTACGAGAGGACCGAGAATGACGGACCGCTGGTGTTCCGGTTGTGGCGTCAGCCGCAGCGCCGGGTAGCTATGTCCGGAAGAGATAAGCGCTGAAAGCATCTAAGCGCCAAGCTCGTCCCAAGATAAGGTCTCATTTCGTAGCAATACGAAGCAAGGTCCAGGTAGACCACCTGGTTGATAGGACAGAAATGTAATCGTGGTAACACGTGTAGTTTACTGTTACTAATGACCTTGAAGGTTTTATGCACACAAAACGCTCAGTATTCTTAGGCGTTTATAATACCAACTTACGATTTAGGCTAATCTTACTGGTTTTCCCTCTTTGAGGGATGTCACTTTCCTGGTGACCAGATGCCGGGGGTCCCACCCGTTCCCATCCCGAACACGGCCGTTAAGCCCCGAGCAGCCAATGGTAGTAGGACGTTAGGTCCCGCGAGAGTAGGTTGTTGCCAGGTTTATGGCCCGAACGACGAGAGTCGTTCGGGCCTCTTTTTTTATACGGATCCCGTGAGGATCGATTGGCGTTCCTGGGCATTGAGTGCCCGCCAAGTGCCTGGAGCGAGTTCGAGTTCGCTCAATACCAATGAGCCGATGGCCGCGCGGATCAAACGCAGGGTCGGATGCCCCACAGCGGCGGTCATGCGTCGGACCTGCCGGTTCCTTCCTTCTTCGATCTGCAGGCTGATCCAACAGTCGGGTACGTTTTTCCTGTATCGAATGGGCGGATCCCGAGGCGGCACTTCAGGCTCGGGCACGAGCCGATGAACCCGAGCCGGACGGGTAAGCAGATTCCCGAGCATCACACCCTTTGCCAGACGATCGAGGGCAGATTGCTCTGGGATGCGCTCCACCTGCACCCAATATTCCTTCCCCAACTTTCGTTTGGGATGAAGGATCCGATCCACCAAAGGCGCCTCGTCGGACAGGAGCAACAGCCCTTCGCTGTCTGCGTCGAGCCTGCCAATGGGATACACTTGGGGCGGAAGTTCTAGCGTACCGAGCGTCTGCCAGCGAGAGCCAGGTTCTGGGGAGAATTGGGAAATGACGCCGTAGGGTTTGTTGAGGGCGATCAGCACGGGGAAAATTCGTGAGGTTGTCCGATGAGGGCACCGAACCAGATTCGCCCTCGGAGATCAAATCGCGAACGGGGGACCACGTACCGGTGAGGCTTCGGACCCGCCCGCTGTAAATTTCCGGATTTCCTGCGTGTGGGCTGTTGAGGTTTTGACCTGAGCCCAAGTTTTCACGATCACCAGAGCATCATGCGCGCTGTGCTCCTCGTTTCGCCCGGTCGGCTCGAAGTGGCCGACATCCCCGCTCCCCAAGCTGCGTCGGGAGAGGTTATTGTCACACTGAAAGCGGCGGCTTTGAACCATCGGGATCTTTGGATCAAGCAGGGGAAATATGCAGGGGTGAACTATCCGCTGACACCGGGTTCGGATGGGGCGGGGATCGTCACGGAAGTAGGGAGAGGAGTGGATTCCTCTTGGTTGGGGCGGGAAGTGGTGATCAATCCGTCGTTCGAATGGGGCCCTTCGAAGGCCGCCCAGTCGGATCGTTTTTCGATTTTGGGGTCGCCCCGCAGCGGCACCTTGGCGGAACAGGTTGTGGTACCGGTCCTGCAGCTGGCGCCGAAACCTGCCAAGTTGACGTTTCTCGAATCTGCGGCGCTCCCGCTGGCGGGGCTGACGGCGTGGCGGGCGGTGTTCACGCGGGCGAGGCTCACGGCGGGAGAACGCATCCTGATCACCGGAATTGGCGGTGGTGTTGCGCTGTATGCGCTGTCCTTCGCCGCGGCGGCCGGAGCGGATCCGTGGGTGACCTCGAGCAGCGATTCCAAGATAGCGCGCGCGACAAAACTCGGAGCGTCGGGAGGATTCAACTACACGCTGGCTGGCTGGGGAGAGAATGCGGCGATGGCGGTGCCTTCGCGCTTTGACGTCATCGTCGACGGGGCTGGTGGTGCCGGGCTGCTGGCGCTGCTCGATCTCTGCGCTCCCGGAGCGCGCATCGTGAACTATGGCGCGACGCGTGGAAATCCTCCGGAGCTGCCACTGAGAAAACTCTTTTGGCGCCAAATTTCGCTGTTGGGCACCACGATGGGTTCGCCCGGGGAGTTCGAGGACATGCTTCGCTTTGTATCCGAGCACCGGATCAAGCCGGTCCTCAGCGAGGAGTTTCCCCTGGAGCAAATCGAGAAGGCCTTCGGGCTGATGGAGCGTGGCGATCAATATGGGAAAATCGTGATCAGCATTCCCTAAAGGCTGGTCGGACAACGTGGATCTTGATCGGCGAAAGCCGCATTCCCCAATTTTTCATGAGCCTTTCGACTCACACATCCGAAATTCCAGACAAATCTGTCGGCCACGGCCAGGGGCATCCCGTGGTCCGGCCCGAACATGCGGCGAGAATGGCGGTGTTACGGGAGTCGCTTCGGGCAGAGCTGGCGGGGTTTCTTCCGGAGACAGCGCGCATCGTATTGGAAGTGGGCTGTGGCCATGGGCATTTTCTCACGGCGTACGCCCAGGCCCATCCCGACCGCACTTGCATTGGAATCGACATCAACATCGAGCGTGTGCGCCGCGGTGAGAAAAAGCGGCAGCGGGCGCGTCTGCCCAACCTGCATTTCATCCGGGCTGAGGCGCTGTTTTTTCTCGAGGTGCTGCCTGAGCGGATCGGGTGTTCCGAGGTATTCGTACTCTTTCCGGATCCGTGGCCCAAGAAGCGGCATCACAAGAATCGGATCATGCGCGGGCCATTTCTCGATGCGATTGCGCGGCGCTCGACCCCGGGCATGCTTCTTCATTTCCGCACCGATTACGCGCCCTATTTCGAGGAAGTCGTGGAGACGCTGGAGGCGGACTCCCACTGGAACTGCTCGCTTGATGCTCCATGGGGTTTTGATTTTGCGACGATATTCCAGCAAAAGGCGGAGCGATTCCAATCGCTCACTGCGGTGCGCCGCTGAGAGAGGCGGGGGTCTCTTTTGATGGTGATTTCCATTCGGTGCCGGGGCACAGTGGCCGGCAAATGGCTTCGAAAGATCCCCTGGTGTTTTTTGAGGAATGGTTTGCCGACGCGAAGTCGGCCGAGAAGTCGGATCCGACTGCGATGGCGCTTGCCACAAGTGATGCGTCGGGGAATCCGTCGGTCCGGATGGTGCTTCTCAAGCATGCCGACACGGCCGGGTTCGTATTTTACACGAACCTGGAGAGCCCTAAATCGGAGCATCTCAAGGCGCGGCCGCGTGCGGCCTTGTGTTTTCACTGGCCGGTGCTGGAGCGGCAGGTGAGGGTAGAGGGCTCGGTGGAGCCTGTGACGGCGGAGGAGGCGGACGGCTATTTTTCGACGCGGCCGAGGCTCAGCCAACTGGGGGCATGGGCGTCGCGTCAATCGCGCCCGATCGCGGGGCGATTCGTGCTGGAGCAGGCCGTGGCGGCGGTGGCGTTGAAGTTTCCCGTCGGAACGGTGCCGAGGCCTCCCTATTGGTCGGGTTTTCGCGTCGTGCCGGACCTGATCGAATTCTGGCAGCAGCGGCCGTTTCGTCATCACGACCGCCAGCGATTCACGCGGGAAGGGGCCGCGTGGCGGCAGGAGTGGCTGTTCCCCTGAGCAGGGAGAGGCCCGGTCACTTCAGCTCGAGGCCGACGGGGCAGTGGTCGCTGCCGGTGATCTCGGGTGAGATCCACGCCTTGGAGAGGCGTGGGCGGAGGGACTCGGAGGTCATGACGTAGTCGATTCTCCAGCCGATGTTGCGCTGTCGCGCGGCGGAGCGGAAGCTCCACCAGGAGTAGTGTCCCGGGCCCTTGGTGAATTCGCGAAACGTGTCGACGAACCCGGCTTTCAGGCAGGCGCGAAAGCCGTCGCGCTCCTGGTCGGAGAAGCCGGGATTGCCGACGTTTTCCTTCGGGCGGGCGAGGTCGATTTCCTCGTGTGCGACGTTGAGGTCGCCGCAGAAGATGACGGGCTTGGAATTCTGAAGGCGGAGCAGGTAGCGGAGAAAGTCGCGGTCCCATTTTTGCCGGTAGGCGATGCGGGCGAGTTCGGGCTGGGCGTTGGGGACGTAGACGTTGACGAGAAAGAAGGAGTCGAATTCCGCGGTGATGACGCGGCCCTCGGTATCATGTTCGGGGATACCGATGCCGGTCGTGCTGGCCAGCGGAGGGCGCCTGGAGAAGATTGCGGTTCCACTGTAGCCCTTTTTCTGCGCGCTGTTCCAGACGGGGACGAAGCCAGAGGGCCAGGTGACGTGCTGGACATCGCCCGGCGTGCATTTCGTCTCCTGGAGACAGAGCACATCGGCCTCCGAGCGTGCCATGTAGTCGAGGAAGCCCTTTTCGATCGCCGAGCGCAGGCCGTTGACGTTCCAGGATACGATGCGGAAGGACATGGTAGGAGCAAGAAGGGGGAAAATGGGGAAAAGACAAATCCGGCCGCCGGGGGGAGCGGGCAAAAAAACGCCGCGATGCGATCGCGGCGTTTGAAGGTGTGCGGATCAGGCCGGCAGCTGCGGGCGCTTGGGGTCGGGCCAGTCGACGTGGAAGAACTTTCCGCGCGGCTGGTCGACGCGCTCGTAGGTGTGGGCACCGAAGTAATCGCGCTGGGCCTGGAGCAGATTGGCGGGCAGGCGCGGGGCGCGGTAGCTGTCGTAGTAGGACAGCGCTGAGGCGAAGGTCGGGGCGGGCACGCCGAATTCGGCGGCGAGCGAGACAACCTTGCGCCAGTTTTCCTGGGCGCCCCTGATCGTGCGGTTGAAGTACGGATCGAGGAGGAGGTTGGCCAGGCCGGGGTTGCGGGCGTAGGCCTCGGTGATCTTCTGGAGGAAGGCGGCGCGGATGATGCAGCCGCCGCGCCAGATTTGGGCGATGGAGCCGAAGTTGAGCGTCCAGTTGTACTCCTTCTGGGCTTCGCGCATGAGCTGGAAGCCCTGGGCGTACGAGCAGATCTTGGAGCAGTAGAGGGCGTCGTGGATTGCCTGGATTAGGACCTTCTTGGATCCCTTGTAGGCCTTCTTGCCGGGGCCCTTGAGGATCTTGGATGCGGCGACGCGTTCGTCCTTCACGGCGGAGATGCAGCGGGAGAAAACGGCTTCCGCGACGGTGGGTGCGGGCACGCCCATGTCGAGTGCGTTGACGGAGGTCCACTTCCCGGTGCCCTTTTGGCCGGCGGTGTCGAGCACGACATCGACGAAGGCCTTCCGCTTGGTGGCGGGATCCTTTTGCTGGAGGATATCGGCGCTGATTTCGATCAGGTAGGAGTCGAGCACGCCGGTGTTCCACGATGCCACGACTTGTCCGATCTCCTCGGCTTTCATGCCCAGCAGTCCGCGCATCAGATCGTAGGCCTCGCAGATCATCTGCATGTCGCCGTATTCGATGCCGTTGTGGACCATCTTCACATAGTGGCCGGCGCCGTCGGTGCCGATGTGTGTGGTGCAGGGGACTCCTCCGGTGACGGGTTTCCCTGGCAGCGCGCCCAGGATGGGCTTGCCGGTCTTGGCATCGACCTTGGCGGAGATGGCTTCCCAGATGGGTTTGAGTTCGGCGTAGGCATCGGATGCGCCGCCGGGCATGAGGGACGGGCCAAAACGCGCGCCGACCTCGCCGCCGGAGACGCCGCTGCCGATGAATCGGAGGCCCTTTTCCTTGAGGGCCTTTTCGCGGCGAATGGTGTCGGTCCACTTGGCGTTGCCTCCATCGACGATGATGTCGCCTTTTTCAAGCAGGGGCACCAGCCCGTCGATCACGGCGTCGGTGGCGGTGCCGGCCTGGACGAGGATGACGATCTTGCGGGGTTTGGCCAGAGAACGGACGAACTCCTCAAGGGTATGGGTGCCGACGACACCTCCGGGAGTGGAGGGGTTTTCGGCGACGAATTTGTCCGTCTTTTCGGTTGTCCGGTTAAAGACGGAAATTTGGAATCCGTGATCGGCGATGTTGAGGGCCAGATTTTGGCCCATCACGGCGAGGCCGATCAGGCCTATGTCAGAGCGAGGCTTGGGCATGAGTACGTATTGGTTATGGATCGTTTACTGGGTGCAGGGTGATGGGAACCTTCGCTAGGTTCACACGCATCCATATTCCAATCCTGTCAAACGACCTCAATGTTTTCCTTTCGAGGGGAAAAACGGGGCGATGTGATCGATGACCGGGGTGAGGAAGCTGGGTTCGTTGCGCTGGTAGATCCAGCGGAAGCCCACGAACGACAGGAAAAGTGCGACGATGATCAGGAGGACGATTTTGTTCATCTCGCGGATCTTGCGGAGGACCCAGACGCCGCCGGTGAAGCCGACGATGATGATTCCGACATTGATCCAGAACGACATCGGGACCTGCCTGAGTTTGTCGATCGAAGCGGAAGCCAAGACGATCATGAGCACGATATGGTTGAGCGGGCGGGCTGTTACGAGCTGAAAACGGGCGTGGCGTGGCGTTTGAAAAGGCGTTGATTCACGAGTGGGAAAAGGGGCGAATAAACTTGCCATAAACCCCCGGCTCTGCCCTCCTCCCGAGGTTCGTTAGAGTCTAGTTTCGTTGGCAGCTTCTGGTGAGTCGTCAGGTGAGCCGCGGGGTTCAGTGATGATTTCGAAACCCGGTAGTCGGGAACGGACTGGCAGCATACGGGAGTCTACGAGATCATCCTATGGAAAGTTCCAAACTCTACGTCGGAAACCTGTCTTTCAAGACAACGGCCGACGAGCTTCGCGATCACTTCGGCCAGTACGGAAACGTTGCCGATGTTTTTATCGCTCTTGATCGGATGACGGGCCGCCCGCGCGGTTTTGCGTTCGTCACGATGAGCACGGCGGAAGAGGCGAAGAATGCTGCTGAAAAGAGCAACGGCGTTGAGCTCGGCGGCCGTCAACTGACGGTGAACGAGGCTCGCCCGAAGGAAGAGCGTCCTGCTGGCGGCGGCGGTGGTGGCGGCGGTTTCCGCCCTGAGCGTCGTGGCGGCGGCGGCGGCTTCCGTTCGGAACGCCGTGGTTTTGGCGATCGTGACGATCGTCGCGGATAAGCATCCCGCAATATCGATTTTCAGGCGGAGTCCTCATCGGGACTCCGCCTTTTTCATATTGGAGAAAGAGCGGGGAGGGGAGATGAACCGATTTGCGTGCATTCGGCGGCACCGTTTGAGTGGCGAACCACAATGGCTACCCTTGAGCAAGTGCAGACCCACCTTGAGGCGTTGAGAGCCTGCCGTCGTTGTCCGAAGATGCACACCCCGGTTGTGGTTGGGCGGGCTGTGCCGAGCCGGGTGCTTTTGGTCGGTCAGGCGCCGGGGGACAAAGAGCCGGTAATGGGAAGGCCGTTTGCCTGGACAGCAGGGCGAACGCTGTTCGGTTGGTTCGAACGGGCTGTGGGCTGGAGCGAAGAGCAAACGCGAACCAGGATCTATTTTGCAGCCGTTTGCCGCTGTTTTCCCGGGAAAAAACCGGCGGGAGGGGATCGAGTCCCCAGCGATGAAGAGGTGGAGGCCTGTGCGTCGTGGCTTGAGGCGGAGGTGCAGTTGTTGCGTCCCAGGCTGGTGATTCCGGTGGGCAAACTGGCGATCACGCGGTTTTTGGGTGACCGCATGTTGAACGACACCATCGGCAGGGAGTTTCGGATTGATCACGCGGGACACGAGATGGACTGCATTCCTCTTCCGCATCCGTCCGGGGCTTCGCCGTGGCACAGGATGGAGCCGGGGCTTTCCCTGCTTTCGAAGGCGCTCGAGCGTATTGGGCGGCATCCTGCGTTGGAAGTTCGGCGGTAGCAGTCCGGTCGGGGGGCTGGACCGGTGCCGTCGCGATCGCGATGCAGTGCGGCGACGTGGTGCCTGTGATCCGCAACATGTACCGTTGCCTCCTGCTGAGGGGCCGGGGCGTCGTCGCAACAGCACGGGACGACGCGTGCTGGATAGGGGTAACGATAAAACGGTGACACGTATTCATGAACGATACGTGATTCCAGGTTCCGGGCTCTGACGGACGGTGGGCAGCAGACGGCCCCCGCTGTTACGGCGGCACTCGCGGGGCTGGGATGGTTTGGGCGCATTGTCGGGGGGCCTCCGGCTTCTCGCCGCTGCCGAATATGAAGGCATATCGCTGGTATCGGCATCTCAAGCGCGGATGTAGGTGCTGGCGGGACTCGCGTCGGTTCTGATCCCAAGCTGTGATGGGTGTTTCACTACGTCGAGTTCGAGAGGTCCGCGCGAGCCTCGGCAGAAGTTTATTTGCCCTTAAATGGTGTTCGGTTTGCCTCGAGAGGTGAAATGTAAAAGCCTGGACTTGCGCCGCGTCCGAAAGTGGCTTTGCTCCCGATTGTGGCCGCCCAGCCCAGCCCCTCCATGCCTGCGAAATCAATCGTGCTAATCGAAGACGAGACCGTTGTGCGCCACATGTTGCGCATAGCCGTCGACCAAGCGTCCACCGGGATGAAAGTGACGGCTGAGTTTGGCGATGGCCGGGAGGGACTCGATTTTTGCCTCAACAAGCCACCGACGCTGTTGATCTGCGATCTGAGCCTGCCCGGCATGCATGGGTTCGACGTGATCAAGGCGCTCCGGGAAAAGCAACCGGCGGTGAGGATCCTCGTGTTGACGAGTCGCTCGGACGCGACGCTACCCGCTCAGATTGCGGCGCTGGGAGTGCAGGGGTACGTCGACAAGACCAAGCCGCTGCCGACCCTGCTGGAAGCGATCCGGGAAGTGGCGGGGGGCGGAATCTATTTTGCCGCGAAAGGGGTTGCGCCGGAGCCGCTGCATCAACCCGAGCATGGTCCGGCGCCGAATCTTCCGGTGGTTCCTGGGGCTGATCCCCTTTCGCCGCGCGAGATCGAAGTCGCCAAGATGGTGGCGGAGGGCAATGCGTCCAAGGAGATTGCCGACAAGCTTGGATTGAGCGTGAGAACGGTGGAGAAGCATCGCGCGAACATCATGGACAAGACGGGTGTTCGCGATGTGGCGAGTCTTACGCGATACTGTATCCACTACGGTCTAGTGCGTCCCTGAAGTGAAGGGGCGTCGTTCAAGGGCAGATGATCTGTCCTGACAGGTAGCGGACTGCGTGTCCGGAGATGCGCACGCGCGGTCCGTCGAGGGAGCACCACAATTCGCCGCCGCGGGGGGACACTTGTCTGGCGAACAGCGAAGACCGGCCCAGGCGTGCGGACCAGTACGGCATGAGCGCGCAATGCGCCGATCCTGTGACAGGGTCTTCGGGGACGCCGACTCCAGGGGCGAAGAAGCGGGAGACGAAATCGCAGCTGCCGTCTCCGGGGGCTGTGACGATGAAACGGGCCGGCGCGATTTGAGTGAGGAGGGCAAAATCGGGCTTGAGAGCGCGCACATGGTCGGCGGAGGCAAGGACGCAGAGGACATTGTCGCCGACGGAGTGGGTTTCGAGCGGAGTGGTGCCGAGGGCCTGGGAGAGGCCGGGCGGTGGCGTGGTGGTCCGAGGCAAGACAGCCGGGAAATCGAGCTCGAAACGATTGTCGTGGACCTGGCGGGCGGAGAGCGGGCCGCTGCGGGAGTCGAAGACGAGGGAGTCGGAGGCGGTGCCGAGGATTTTGAACAGCACGAAGGCCGTGGCGAGGGTGGCGTGGCCGCAGAGGTTCACCTCGGTGGTGGGTGTGAACCAGCGCAAGTGATGGCGAGCAGGTCCGCTGGGCACGAAGAAGGCGGTTTCGGACAGGCCGTTTTCGAACGCGATTGCCTGGAGCGTGTGGTCGTCGAGCCATTGCTCGAGTGGGACGACTCCGGCGGGGTTGCCGTGGCCGATGGAGCTCGTGAATGCGTCGATCCAATGAAAGGGAAGGTTCATGGTGCTCTCTACTTCAACGGAACATTGGGGCGTTGCGTTCCGGTGCGCCTGAGTTTGCGTGGTGTTGCGGTGCCTGATGGTGGTGTTGGCGCATAGCGGGCGAGGGATGCGCCGTCGATGCGGCAGAGAGTCCAGGTCGGATGGTGGCGGGCGCCGAGCGTGCGGTAGAAGCGCTGCGCCTTCTTATTCCAGCTGAGGACGAGCCAATCCATGCGCTGGCAATCGCGCTGGGCTGCGGTCGCGGCGACGGCCGTCCACAAAGCGCGGCCGACACCGCGACGCCGGAATTCGGGACGGACGAAAATGTCCTCGAGGAACAGGCCTGGGCGTCCGAGGAAGGTTGAGAAATTCGGGTAAAAAACGGCGAAGCCGGCAGGGGATTTTTCGACGAAAGCGAGCAGGCATTCGACTGCTGGGCGCCGTCCTTTGGGGAAGAGCGCGGCCCTGAGGACCGAGGGCGTTGCGGACACCTGATGAGAGAGGCGTTCGTAAGCGGCGAGGCCTCGGATGAACGAGAGGATCAGGTCGAGATCCGCCGGTCGTGCTGGGCGGACGATCAGGTTCGGAATCGAGGGCATGGCGCAAACGTTTCAATTTTCTTGTTCCTCGACAAGACTGGGGTCCTTCGCTTCCCTCCGCCGCAAATTATGCCGATCGACTGGCATCGGATCGCTAGCCTTTGCCAACGCGCCTTGGGGGACGGGCGTGCGTCTGGGACTGTGGGGTGGTTGGAACGGCTTTCGATTGCGATGGGAGGCGCGATGGGTATCGGGGGGGGGGCGGCGTGGGCGTTGGTGCGGCGGCGTTCTCGACGAGCGAAGGCGGCCTCGTCTGCGGGAGGCTGGGGATTTCTGCGCGGGATGATCGATGTTATTCCCGAGGCGGCGATGGTGGTGGACGGGGCCGGGGATTTATTGCTGATGGCGAATCAGGCGGCGGCAGATCTGGCGGGAACGCGTGGGCATCTTGCTGCTGGAGGGAGTCACAGCAGCCTCTATTCTGCGGAGGCGCAGGCGAGGATCAGGCCGATGATAACGTCGTCGGGGTTGGGGCGCACGGAGAAGGCGAAGATGCTGTTGCGATCGAGCCATGGAGAGGAGATCCCCGTCGAGGTCAGCACCGCGCCGATGGACGTGTCGGGACGCAAACTGGTGCTGGTGATTTTGAGGGATCTTCGGCCCGGGATCGCGGTGGAGCAGGGGTTGCGGGAATCGGAGGCGCGCTACCGCGCGCTGGTGGATGGCGTTCCGGTGGCGGTCGTGGAGAAGGACTATACCGAGCTGGCCGCGTGGCTGGAAGGCTTGCGGGCGTCGGGGGTGACGGATTTGAGCGCGCACCTTGCCGTCCATCCGGGCGAGCTTGCGGAGCAGTTTGGACGGGTGAGGGTGGTGTCGGCCAATCGCATGGCGCTTCAGAAATTCCCCCTTCTTTGCCTGGCGGAAGGCGAGGGCGGGTGGGCCCAAATTGAGAAGAGTTCGCTCGCCGAGGTTTTCAGGAGGGAGGTGGAGGCGTTATGGCAGGGGCAGGGATCGATGACCTGCATGCTCAGCCATCGCAGAGGCGACGGATTTACGGGGCACATGCTCCTGCATTGGACGGCGCCGTGCATCGAGGGATGGCGGGACTCGCGCCACGGCGTGCTCGTGTTTTCAGATCTCACGGAACTGCGCCAGATCGAACAGCAGTTGAAGATTAGCGAGGAACGTCCCCGGCTTGCGCTTCAGGGGTTCAACGTCGGCATCTGGGAATACAACTACGAGACGGGCGAGTCCTATTACTCGGAGCGTTGGAAGGCGATGCTCGGGTACGATGTGCATGAGATTGGGAATAGGCGCGAGGAATGGCTCGACCGGGTGCATCCGGAGGATCGTCCGAAGGTTGACGGGAGCCTGCAGGCGCACCTGCGAGGGGAGCTTTCGCACTACGAATCGGAGCACCGCTTGCGTTGCAAGGACGGGAGCTACCGCTGGGTCTTCTCGCGGGGGCGCGCACTTTTCGATCACAACGGGAAACCGGCGAGGATGCTGGGAGCGCATGCGGACATCACGGACAGGAAGGCGGGTGAAGAGGCGCTGCGCGAGAGCGAGGGGCGGCTGCGCCAGATTATCCGGCATGCGGGTTGCATGTTGTGGCAGGCGAAGGTGCGGCGGGAGGGTGGATCCTTGAGCTGGCATTTCCATGTGCCGGCCTCGGGCCTGCACAGGCAGCTGTTTGGCAGGGACGGAAGGGATGACGAGCCGGAGCTTTGGGGAGAGGGGATGGTGCCGGACATCGCCGAGATCAACGACCGGAGCAAGGCGGCGATCTTATCGGGAGAATCTGGGTACCGAAGTGAATTCCGGGTCGTGACGCCGCAGGGCGGCCTGCATGTTTCGGAGCGTGTGGACATCACGCCGCTGGGATCGGACGAGTGGATGCTCGTGGGGGTGGTGATGGATGTGACTTCGCGCCTGCAGGCGGAAGAGGCGCTTCGTCTGAGCGAGGCGCGTTACCGTCAATTGGTGGAGCATTCGCCGATCGCCATCCTTGAGATGGACATGGCCCGGATGGGGGCGTGGCTGGAAGGGTTGCGCGCCGAGGGGGTGACGGACATTGGGGCGCATCTGGAGCGAGGCGACATTGCGGAGAAGTTCGACGCGCAGCCTGGCGGGCTGCTGCGCGAGATGAATGCGGCGGCGGTATCGCTGATGCGGGCGGCGTCCAAGGAGGAGGTCTCGCAGCATTTTGGAGAGTTATGCGCCTCGGACCTTGCGCCGCTGCGCGGGCAGATCGTCCAGGCGATGTGGAGCGGGCGTTACTACATCGAGGGTGAGGTGAATTTTCGGACGCTGTGGGGGGCCAAGGTGCGAGCCGTGTATCATTGGTGGGTGCCCCGGGTGGGAGGCACGCCGAATCTTCAGCGGGCGCAGCTGGTTTTGGTGGATTTGAGCGACATCATGCGTGCGGAGGCTGCGCTGGCCGCGGAAAGGGAGCGGCTGAGTGTGACGTTGCGCTCGATGTCGGAAGGAGTGGTCACGACTGACACCTTGGGTCGGGTGCAGTACTTGAACCTGGCGGCGGAGCAGTTGCTCGGTTGTGCGAGCGAGCAGTGCGTGGGGAGGCCGTTGAGCGAGATTTGTGTGTTGGTGCACGAGCGCACCGCGGCGCCAGTGAGTTTGCCCGACATGGAGACGCTGGTGCAGTTGCGCGAGGCGGACATTCCTGCGCAGACGGTGCTGGTGGGGCGGACGGGCGGATCGTGCGTGGTGGAGGGCAGGCTGGCGTCGCTGCAGGGGGCCGACGGCGGCGCTTTGGGCGCGGTGCTCGTGATTCGCGACATGACCGAGCGCGCCAGACTTGAGGCGGAGCAGCTCCGTTCGTCTAAGCTCGAATCGCTCGGCGTGCTGGCGGGGGGGATTGCGCATGATTTCAACAACCTGCTGACGGTCGTGATGGGAAATCTCACGCTGACGATGCTGGATTCTCAGGCGATGCATGCGGCCGGGCAGTGGCTGAAGGAGGCCGAGAAAGGCGTGGTGCGCGCGAGGGACCTGACGCAGCAATTGCTGACCTTTGCGAAGGGCGGCGAACCCGCGCGCACGGCTGTGGCGCTTGCGGACTTTGTCAAGGACACCGCGGAATTCGCGCTGCATGGTTCGAGGACGAGGTGCATATTCCAATTTGGGCCGGGATTGTGGGCGGCCGAAGTGGACAAGGGGCAGATTGGCCAGGTGGTGCAGAATATCGTGATCAACGCGAACCAGGCGATGCCCGAGGGCGGGCTGCTGCGCATCAATCTTGTCAATACAGTGATCGAGGAAGGCGGGGGAGGGCCCCTGCGTGCGGGGCGCTATCTGAAGCTATCGATCACGGACACGGGAATGGGCATCGGTCCCGAGCATTTACTGAAGATATTCGATCCCTATTTTACGACGAAGCCGCAGGGGAGCGGGCTTGGGCTGGCCACCGTCTATTCGATTGTCTGCAAACATCGCGGGCACATCGACGTGGAGTCGCAGGTGGGGGTGGGGACGGCCTTTCACATCTGGCTGCCTGCGGCGAAATCCGGGCCGGTGCAGGCTCGTCCCGAGCCCATAAGGGCGGTCTCCTTGACAGGACGGATCCTGTTTATGGATGACGAGGAGCCGATCCGACGGCTTGGGCAGGCGCTGCTACAGAGCCTGGGCTATGAGGCGAAGGTCGTTAAGGATGGAGAGGACGTTCTGCGTGAGTACGAGGCGGCGCGTGAGCGCGGGCGCCCCTTCGATCTGGTGATGCTCGATCTCACGGTTGCCGGAGGCATGGGGGGGCTTTCGGCGCTGCAGGAGCTGCGGAAGCGCGATCCTTCGGTGAAGGCGATTGTCACGAGCGGCTATTCGAGCGATCCGGTGATGGGGGATCATCGGGCCTATGGATTCCAGGGCATGGTTCCAAAGCCCTACCGGATTGGGGATCTGAGCCGGTCGATTCAGGACGTGCTACGCGGCTGAGCGTCGGCGCGGGTGTATGCCGGGTCAATACACGCCAGTGGACGCGGAGGTAGCGGACAGGTCGCGTGCTTTGGAGACGAGGGAGGCGGCGTTGGAAGTGCCCAGGCGCGCAGCTCCGGCGGCGAGCAGAGCCGTGGCGTCGGAGAGGGTGCGGATGCCTCCTGCGGCCTTGATACGGATGGGGGTTGTGCGGGTGCGGGCCCAGAGGGCGACGTGTTCGACTGTGGCGCCGGCGCTGCCGAAGCCGGTGGAGGTTTTGATGAAGTCAACGCCCGCGTCTTCGCACAACCTGAGGGCGAGGAGCATCTGCGGCTCGGACAGGTAGCAGTTTTCGGTGATGACCTTGATGAGCAGGTTCAGGTGGTGGGCCTCGGATGCGAGAGCGGACAGACTGTGCGCGACATCGCGTTCGCGTCC
>JAJXVO010000360.1 GCA_021782105.1 bacterium | reverse complement strand
TTCATGATGAACCTTGATTGAATGTTTTGTGGACCGCGCGCCTCGGGAAAGGGAGACAGCAGCGGTCATCGTGAGCCCAGCCTACACGAATCCAGGTTAAGCCATGATGAAGGAGGCGAGCTCCTGGAAATCTCCTCCGGACGGAAGGCCGGCTGCGGAGCGGATCCGGTGGGCGGGATCTGTGCCTACCGGATCTGGCCTGGCTTGAGCGGGAAGCGGACGGTGAAGGCCGAACCGTGTCCGAGTTCGCTTTGAACGCTGAGAGTGCCGTGGTGCGCGACGACGGCGGCTTTCACGATTGCAAGACCGAGCCCTGCGCCGCCGGATGCGCGGCTGCGCGAGGCGTCGGCGCGATAAAAGCGGTCGAAGAGGTGGGGCAGATGCTGGGCGGCGATACCGGGCCCCTTGTCGGACACTTCAAGGACGGCGGCGTCGGGTTCGACGCGGGTGGCGACGCGGACCTCGCCCTGGTCGACGTTGTGGTGGATCGCGTTGGCGACGAGATTTGTGACGATCTGGTCGATCTCCCCTGCGTCGCCCTGGATGGGGGTGGCGCGCAGATCCAGGTGCAGGGTGATGCCGCGGGCGTCGGCGATTGGCCTGAGCAGGTCAACGCAGTCCGCGGTTCGTTCGGCCAGATCGAGGTGGGCGGGTTTCATCGATCGTTCGCCCGAATCGAGGCGGGCGAGCTGGAGGAGTGATTCGATGAGGGCGCGCATGCGCTGTGCGGCTCTCTGGCAGGCGGCAAACGACTCGCGGTGCTCCTCGAGTCCGCCGGGCGTCTGGAGGGCGGACTGGGTGTGAGTGAGAACGATGGAGACGGGCGTGCGCAGCTCGTGGGCGGCGTCCGCGGTGAAGCGGGCCTGTTGGGCGAACGATGACTCGAGGCGGGCGAAGGTGGTGTTGAGCACCTCGGTGAGCTGGCCGAGCTCGCTGTCTGTGTCGCGGGTCCGGATACGCTCCTTGAGATCTCCCTCGGCGATTTTGACGGCGGCGTTGCTGATATCCTGGATTGGCCGGAGAGCCCGGATCACGAGCCAACGTCCCACGAGCAGTCCGAGGGCGAGGATTCCCGCGCCGCCCGCCGCGAGAAACCAGGCGAATCGGCGGAGGCTTCGGTATTCCGACGTCATATCGTGTCCGACAAGCGCAATACCGCCCTGGGGAAGAAAGATGAAGGTCTCGCGGAGGTCGCCTCGTGCGCGGTGGTGGAGTCCGTGATCCCTGGGTGCGAAGCGCTGCGGCTTGGGCACATCCGCGGGTGCATTGGCAGAGCGGATGGGCGCGGCCTCCGTGTGGAGCCAGATGACGTAGTACCAACCGGAGGACGATTCGGGTGCGTAGGCGGCCTGTTCGCCCGGCGGGAGCGAGCCCAGCACGCGCTCCAAGCTGACCCGAAACTGCGGCCCTCCCCGGAGGGGCGGAGGATTGGCCGGCAGAGGCGCGCCCGGGGCGATCGGCGGCGGGGGGGGCCTGCCCCGCATCATCTGGTCGAAGAATCCTGCGCGGCGCTCGAGTTCCGCGTCGGTGGAGCTGATCACGGCGCTTCGCGCGTACTCGAAGGCTGTTACCCCCGCGACGATCAGGACCAGCGCGAGCAGAAGCCCGTGCCAGAATTGCAGCCTCCATCGCATCGAGCGAAAGCGCTTCATTCTATGAAGTAGCCGAGGCCGCGCCTTGTCGCGATCAGATCGTGGCCGAGTTTTCTGCGGAGGTTGGAGATGTGGACGTCGATCAGGTTGGAGAAGCTGTCGTCGGTCTCGTCGAAGACGTGTTCGTAAAGGTCGCTGCGGGTGACCAAACGGCCGCGGTGGAGTGCGAGGTATTCGAGAATTGCGTACTCTTTTGCCGTGACGCCGACGGGTTCGCCGCCGCGCGTGACCCTGCGTGCGGCCTGGTCGATGTGCACGGCGCCGACCACGATCGCGGGATCCGGGTGCTGAGCGCTGCGACGGATTAGGGCTCGGACGCGCGCGAGCAGCTCGGACAGATCGAATGGTTTCACCAAATAATCGTCCGCGCCGGTGTCGAGCCCTCGGACGCGATCGACGGCCTTGTCGCGCGCGGTGAGCATCAGGACGGGGGTGCGCTTGGAGCGACGGAGGGCTTCGAGGACCGACCAGCCGTCGCGCAGCGGGAGCATGACGTCCAGGAGGATAGCGTCGTAGTCGGTGGACCGGGCCTTGAACAGGCCTTCCTCGCCGTCTGGAGCGACGTCGACGGAGTAGCCGCCGGTGCGCAGAGCCCTTGCAATGCCCGCGGCGAGGTCGGGCTCATCTTCCACGAGGAGAATTCTCATGGGTCGAAAGGGTGCACAGTGACAGAGCTTACGATGGGGAGGGTTAAGGCAAGATTAAGGACACGAGAGGTGGACTGGAGGCGGACGCGAAAAGGCCGCGCCGGTGGGACCGGCGCGGCCTGGAAAACGCGTGGGGACCGCGGGGCTAGTGCGGAGCCACGTTGAAACCACTGACGTCGATGCGCGGCGGTTCGCCGCGGGTGTCGGCTTGGTTCAGCGTGGTGTGGATGATCCGGACCTCACCCGGGAGCAGCGTCAGATAATTGTCGCTGTAGAAGGCGGGCAGGATCTCCTGGCCGCTGTTGGCTCCGACGGCCTTCAGGCGCACCAGCAGGGCGGGAGTATGAGTCGCATTCTCGACCGTCGTCACGAGCGTCCAGTGGTCGCCCTTGCGCTCGACAGTGGTCGATTCGCGCAGCGCGACCTTTGGAAGCGAACGGATCGCACTGAAGTCGTACTCCGGATACGTCGGGACATGGTACGAGCCTCGGGTGAAGCCGGGAATCTCGTAGGTTTTCAGACTGCGCATGTAGGTGTTGCGGGAGATCGTCTTGCTTCCCTGGACGAGGGTCAGCTCGACGAAGTGCACGGGCGAAAGGCCGGTTTTCGGAAACTCGAGCGTGATAGGTGCGACGATGCTGTCTTCCCGACTGTCAGTCGTTGTGGATTTTGCCCATTGGACCGAGCCGTCGAGGTTGACGATGCGGGCCTTGACCATGAGGCCGGTGCGGTTGCCGGCGCTGTAGTTGACTACCTCGACGTGATCGTTGAGCGGATTCCACTGCACGTGCAGGGGCTCGCAGCCCTTCTTGGCTCCGAAGTAGGCGGCGTTGGTGTCGAAGTAGTAGTCGTAGGTCTGCC
>JAJXVO010000359.1 GCA_021782105.1 bacterium | reverse complement strand
CCGCCACGCCAAAGACCGCCCCGAGCGCCACCAGGGCCACGCCCTCGAACCATCGCCGCGCCTTCATCGCTTTCCCTCCCCCGCCCCCGCGACCCAGCCGCCCTCCATCTCGTAGATCTCCGGAAGCCCCGTGTCCCCGCGCAGCCGCAGCGCCGCCTCGCGCGCGAGATCGCACCCCGCGGCGCAATAAACCACGATCCTCGTCCCGGGCGTCCAACGCCTCGCCACCACTGCGAGCGTCCGGTCCCAGCCTTCGTCCGCGATCGAAATCGCCCCCGCCACGTGGCCCTTCCTGAAATCCTCCGCCGGCCTCGCGTCCAGCCAGAGCACCGCACCCCGCGAGGCTTCGCGATAGGTGATTCCGACCACCGGCGCCTCCGCGCCATGAACGCGCTCCCACCGCAACGCCACTGAGGCGAGCGCGGGCAGCACCGCCGCCAGCAGGAGGATGACGACGCCCCGGATCATCGAACGACCAGGTACACGTCGACGTGCGACGGCACGCCGTCTGCGCCCGCAAACTCGAGCGTCGCCACCGCCGACCTGCGCTCACGCGTATCCGACGGACGAATGCGCAGCTGCCAGGTGCCGCGTCCCTTGCCGGGCAGGGTCGCGATCTCGAATCCCGACGCCGGACCGCGCACCCCAATCAACCGCGCCGCGCCCGCGGGCGACACGCTCACCGAGACGAGCTTCGGCTCCGACGTCTCCCCCCGCGTCCAGAACAGCATCCGCGGCCGCACGGCGACCCGCTCGCTCACGGTCACGTCGAGTTCGAGCCGCTCGGGCACGGCGCCGGGCGCATCCGTGGCAACCCACAGTTCCTTCCTGAGCGCCCCCACCTGCCCCAGGATCCGCAGCGAGACTTCCAGCGAGCCCGAAGCGCCCGGCGCCACTGTGAACGCCGACTGGCCCGCGACCAGGCAATCGCACGACGGCCGCGCCACGAGCACACGCACCGGGGACGGCCCGTCGTTGCGGTAGGGAAAATTCGCATGCACGACATCCACGGTGTTGTCCACCGCGAGCTCCACTCGATCCCGGATCCAGTGCAGCCCGGCCGCCGTACAATTCAGGCAGGCGGCCAGGACAAGACTCAACAGAAGGGGCAGGCGTCGTACGCGCATGGGTCGAAGTGCGCCGCAAGCCTCGTCCCGCCGCCGAGCGAATTGCAAGACCTCGAAATTCCCTTGAACTGGCGCCCCCTGGAAAGATCAGGGAATGGTGAAGAAAAACGCCGCACCCTTGCCCGGAGCGGCCTCCGCCCAGATCCGCCCGCCATGCCGGTGGATCACCCGCTGGACGGTGGCGAGGCCGACCCCCGTCCCTGCAACCTCGGCATCCGAGTGCAGGCGCTGGAACGGCGAGAAAAGCGCCCCCGCCTTCGCCATGTCGAAGCCCGCCCCGTTGTCGCGCACCACGAACGCACGGCGCCCGTCGGATTGGGCATGCGCGCCCATCTCGATGCGCGCCGATGAAGTCTTGGCCGTGTATTTCCAGGCGTTCGAAAGCAGGTTTTCCAGGACAACCCGCATCAGGCCGGGATCTGCGCGCGCGACCAGCCCGGGCTCGATGTGCACGTCGACGTTTCGCGCCGGCTCGGCGGCGGCCCGCGCGGAAAGGATGGAGTCCGCCTCCAGACCGAGGTCCACGTCGCAGAGACGCAGCTCGCTGCGCGCCACCATCGCGAGCCTCAGCAGGTCGTCCACGATTGCGCACATGTGCTTCGATCCCGACACGAGCCGCTCCAAGTACAGCCTGACCTCGGGCTTGGCGTCCTCCGCCTGCGTGGCCAGTAACATCTCCGCATAGCCCTTTACGATCGTCAGCGGCGACCGCAGGTCATGCGAAACCGAATACGAAAACGACTCCAGCTCCCGGTTCGTCGCCTCGAGCTGGACCGTGCGGTCGCGCACCCGCTGCTCGAGTTCCTGATACACGCGTACGTTTTCCATCGCCACTGACGTGGTGTTGGCAAGCGCTTGGAGCAGCTCGGTCTCCTCCGCCGTCGCGCGATGACTCGACGCCCAGTAGTTGCCAATCGCCCCGATCGGCGCCTCGGTGCGGATGGGGACCATCAACAGGCTCTGCACGAAGGTCGGGCGGTACGCGTCCGCCGGGATGCGCGAATCGGCATAGATGTCCTCGATCGCCACCGGCTGCCGGTTGAGCATCGTCCACCCGCTGATACAGACCGACATCGGGAACCGCTTACCCTTCCACAGCGGGCTGATGGCATCCTCGTCTGCGTAAAAACAGCAGCCGTTGTCCCTCAGCACAAAGGTCGCTCCGTCGGCGCCCGTGAGCTCGCGCGCGGCCCGGCGGACAACGACCTGGATTTCCTCGAGCGTCCGTACCAGCGAAAGGTCCTGGATTGCACGCACCAGACAGGCCCGCCGGCGGAGCCGCACCGTCATTTTCGACTGGCCCAGCGCACAACCGACCGCCGCAGCCAGATGATCCCTATTCAGCGAATCCACCAGGTCAACCGCCCCCGCAAGCTTCGCCTCGGCACGCTTGTCCCCGGTGGCGCCGGAAACCAGGAGGACCACCGGCACGTCGGGACAACGCTGCCAAGCCAGTTCCCTCGCCTTGGCCCCGCTCAGACCGGGCACGTCGTCACCCGCAACGATCACGTCAAATCCCCGCCGTTCCAGGGCCGCACGATAATCCTCGGCCTGCTCGATGCGTAGAATGGCCACGTCGACCCCGTCGCCACGCAACACGGCGTCCAGGTCGGGCGAAACTCCGCACCCGGTGCCAAGGAAAAGGACTGTGTCGCGACGCACAGTGCTGGTGGCTGCGCTCATGGATCAAATTGATACGCGCAATCCCGTGGGCGTCAAACGCCCTGGCAGGCGAGATCGACGATTTCTTGTAACGCCCCCCAGCCCGCCGCTGCTGACTATCCCAACACCTCCCAACTCCCAGACCCTAGATTCCGGATGTCTGACTCCCCCGCGAATCAGGGCACAAGCATCAGGCCGGCGCGGACCTGCGAGTGCAGTTTTCGGTTGTAGTCGAGGATCGATTCGCCCCAGCCATCGAAGTATTGGACGAACAAATACCCGTTCATCCCGCGAACGCCCACCCTCGAAACGAGGTCCTCCGTCGTGCGCAGTGGGAACACCGCGTCGACCTGGATGCTGCCGTAGTGCGCCCG
>JAJXVO010000077.1 GCA_021782105.1 bacterium | reverse complement strand
GCGCTGCGCAAGGCCCCGGGCGTGAAGGATGCTTTCGTGATCGACGGTCATGGGGGCGATCTCGCCGCGGGCGTGGCGATTCTGGGTTCTTCGACGTACGAGGTTTTCTCCGCCGCCGAGAACGCCTCGATTCAATGGGACGAATCGGCGTCGCCCAAGGATTCCTGGGACGGATTCGTCGCGCAGGCCGCCGCCCTGCGATCGAAGGAGGGTCGGGTTCTTGGCGAACGCGGTGATCCGGACCGTGCGTTAGGAGCCGCGGCGCATGTGCTCGAGGCGTCTTACTCGTATCCGTTCATCTTCCACGCGACGATGGAGGTTCAGAACTGCACGGCCTGGTGGCACGACGGAATCATGGAAATCTGGGCGCCCAGCCAGAATCCCGACAGCGGTGCGCAGGAAGTGGGCAAGCTTTTGAATCTTCCCGCGAGCAAGGTCGTGGTGCACATGCTGCGCGTGGGCGGCGGCTTCGGCCGGCGGCTGCGCAACGATTACATGGTCGAGGCGGCCGCCATCGCCCGCCGCGTGAACGCGCCCGTGAAGATGATTCACACCCGCGAGTCGGACCTCACCCACGATTTTCTGAGGCCGGGCGGATTCCATCATTTCAAGGGTTCGGTCAACACGAAGGGGTTCCTTGAAACCTGGACGCAGCATTTCGTGACCTTTGGCTATCACGGCAAACCGGCCTCGGGCGCCGGCCTGGGGGCCGACGTTTTTCCGGGACCATTGGCGCGGAATTTCAGGCTCTCGCAGACGATTCTTCCGCTGGGCCTTCGCACGGGGCCGTGGCGTGCGCCGGGAGCCTCGGCCTACGCGTGGGCCATTCAGAGCTTCCTGCACGAGCTCAGCTCCGCGGGCGGCCGCGATCATGTCGAATTTCTGCTGGAGATCCTTGGCAAGCCGCGCTGGCTGCCGCCGGAGAACGAGGACTCGCTGCACACGGGCCGGGCCGCGGGCGTGATCAAGCTCGCGGCGGAAAAGGCCGGCTGGGGCAAACCGCTTCCTCCCGGACACGGAATGGGCATCGCCTTCCACTTCTGCCACCGCGGACACGCGGCGGAGGTGGCCGAGGTGAGCGTGGACGCGTCGGGCAAACTCACCGTGCACCGCGTGGTGGCCGCCTGCGACGTGGGCCCGATCGTCAACCTCAGCGGCGCGGAGAACCAGGTCCAGGGCGCGATCGTCGACGGCCTGAGCGCGATGTGGCTGCAGGAGCTGACCTTCAAGCAGGGGCACATCGAACAGTCCAATTTCGGCGACTACGGCCTGCTTCGCATGCCGCAGGCGCCGGCGATCGAGGTGCACTTCATCCAAAGCGACTTTCCGCCGACGGGCCTGGGCGAACCCGGGATTCCCCCGGTGGCTCCCGCCGTGTGCAACGCGATCTTCGCGGCGACGGGGCGGCGCGTCAGGCGCTTTCCCATCGTATCGGAAGGGTTCAAGGTTTAGGCGTACCCGGTGCGCGCGATTGCCAAGACCCTCGCCGAGTGGACCCGTCAGGAGTTGCCGTTTGCGCTCGCCACGGTGGTGTCCGTGGAGGGCAGTCACCCGCGTGCGCCCGGAGCGTGCCTGGTCGTCTCGGCGGACGGCACACGTTTCGCCGGCTCGGTGAGTTCGGGCTGCCTGGAGGCCGAGCTTATCGACGCGGCCCCCGGGGTCGTTCGGGACCGCGTGGTGCGGGAGTTTGAATTTGGACCGGAGGGCGGGCCCGCCTGGCGCGACGGCCTGAGCTGCGGCGGTGTGATACGCGTGCGGCTGGAACCCTGGTGGGGACTCAGTCCCGAGCCGGCGATCCGTGCAGTGGGAGACCTCGTGCTCGACTGGCTCTCGGCGGGAGGGGGAGGCGTGGTGCTGTCCCGCGGGGATCGGCATTATGCCGTTGGAGAAGACGGTCGGGCGGCGGGCGACCCCTCGGGATTTTCCGCGGGAGAGATCGAGGCCGCGTCGGAGCGTCTGGCGCGTGAGGCGTCCTCGGTCGTCGCGCCGGGCGAGCGGGGGGCGTGTTTTGTGCGCATGCTCCCGCCGCCGCCGAGGCTGGTCATCGTCGGCGCGGTGGACATCGCGGACGCCCTCGTGTCGATGTCGCACCGCTGCGGATACCGAACGCTCGTGATCGACCCGAGGCGGCACTACGCGGACGGGCGTCGCTTTGCGGAGGCGCCGGGAGCGCTCGTGAACGCCTGGCCGCAGGAGGCGATCCCACAGCTCGGACTCGGGCCGCGCGACGCGGCCGTCGTGCTCACGCACGATCCGAAGATCGACGACGCGGCGCTGGGTACGCTGTTGTCCACGGATGTGGGCTATCTGGGTGCGCTGGGCAGCGCGCGCAGCCATCGGGAGCGGCTGGAGCGGCTGCGCGGCCTGGGACTCGCGTCCGACAGCCTGGCGCGCATCGAGGGACCCGCGGGGGTCCGGCTGGGGCGTGCCGATGCGGCCTCGATCGCGCTCGGCATCCTCGCGGGGCTGGTCCGTCGCGCGGGGAAAGCCGAACTTGAATAGCGCGGTGGTATTTGAACCACGGACACATAGATCACGGGGAGGTGGTTGCAGAAATGAGTCCGCACAGAAATATCTCACCTGCCGGCTGTTCGCCAGGAGCACCTGGGATTCATGATTCCTACCCAGTGTTTCAACTTCGGCACCTAGGATGACGGACGCCTATTCACCGTATCTGACGGGCATCGTCCTGGCCGCGGGTTTTTCCAGGCGGCATGCGGGCGGGAACAAGCTTCTGAGCGCCGGGCCTGGTGGAAAGTCGCTGGTGCGGATCGCGGTAGAGGCACTGTGCGGGGCAGGGCTCGACGAGGTGATCGTGGTGACGGGGCACGAGAGCGGGGCCGTCGAGGCGGCGCTGGGGGGGCTGCCGGTGCGCCTGGTGTGGGCGGAGCGGCACGCGGGAGGGATGGGAGCATCGCTGTCGGAGGGCGTGCGGGCCGCGGGCGTGCGGTGTGTTGGATTTTTGGTGACGCCGGCGGACCTGCCGGGGCTGCGGCGGGAACACGCGGCGGCCGTGGCGCGGCGGTTTCTGGAACTTGGGTGCCGGTCGCACGTGGTGCCCACGGCGGGTGGCGAGCGGGGGCATCCGGTGGCGCTCGGCGCCTGGTTGAGGCCGGCGTTGGAGGCGCTTGACGGCGACGTGGGTGCGCGCGGCCTGCTCGCGCTGCCTGGTGAGGCGGCGCGGTGTGTGCCTCTCGAACTGGGCGACTCTGCGATTGCGCGGGACAGGGATGTCGGCTGAGCGCGGAGGCCGGATCCTGGGAAAGCCGGCGACGTCCCCAAGCGCCTCCGCCGCTTGGTTTGGCGGGGTTTCCGCGGGGCGCAAAGAAGCCCGCGGCTCGGGGCCGCGGGCTTGTGAATCGGAGAGTCCGAGGAGGACTCAGAAGCTGAGCGAATAGGTGACGAGGTACTGGCGGCCGTCGCCGAGGGCGCCGTTGCCGTACGTGTAGAACTTGTCGAAGGCGTTCTTGATGTTGAAGCGGATCGCGTGGGAGAAGCGTTCGCCGGTCTTGTAGCGGTAGATCAGGCCGAAGCCCCAGATGGTATACGGATTATTGAATACATTCATGCGGCCGTCGTCGGTGCTGGCCGAGTACAGGTAGCTCGCGCTGGTCTGGCCGTTGCCGTCGAAGATGTAGTACTGCGTGTCCGGATTCATCGTGGTGCCGGGGGTCCACTGCACCCAGCCGGCAGGCACGGTGGCGGCGGTGTAGCCCTTGCCCGAATTGCGGTTCGAGAGGCCCGTCGGATCCTTGCTGACGGTGGAGTTCAGGCTGAGGACCGCGATGTTCTTGGGCAGGGTCGGGAAGGGCAGGGAGCCGCTGTACAGCGGCACGTTGTAGATCGCCTTGCGGAAGTTGCCCGTCGCGAAGGGATTCGTGGTGTAGACGCTGCCGCTGCCGATGTTGACGAGGGACTTGCTGAGGGCGCGCACGTCGGCGGTGAAGGCGAGGCCCTTGAGGGGCCCTTTGCGGATCTGGTAGCGGAGCGCGAGGCCGAGGTTGTCCTTGGCGGACTGGGGCGTCGTCGTGCCGATCAGATAGGGCAGAGAGCTGTAGGTGTACTTGGCGTTATTGTAGCCGTAGCCGCCGAGGATCTGCAGCGAATCGTTGATCTGCCAGTTCATGTCGACTTCCCAGCCCTTGGAACGCTGGGAGCCGGAGGCGATGTACTGGGTGATGCCGAATTCGTCGGTCCAGGTATCGAGCTTGTTGCTACGGTCGATGACGAAGCGGCTGATTCCGATGTTGAGGTGCTGTTGGAACAGATCAAAGCGCACGCCGTACTCGTAGCCCTTGCCCTTTTCGTTGGGGAAGAGGGTGAGGGAACCGTCGGCCGACTGCTTATACTGGGGGTTCGGGTTGTAGGTGGTGCTTTGATTGGCGAAGAGCACAATGTCGCGGGTGGGGTAGGCGGTGAGGCCGAACTGGTGGGTGAAGGCGGTGTTGGTCCAGCTCACCTTGCCGGAGCCTGCCGTCATGTAGTTCTGCGCCTCGTTCTGCATGGTGTCGTAGCGGCCGCCGACCAGGGCGATGAGGCGTCCCTTGAAGAAGGTGGCGCGCTCGCTCACGAAGAAGCCCGCGTCGTTGTTGTACACGTGGTTGTTGGCGCGGGTCTGCGTATAGCTTGTCGAATACTGGTTGAAGAGCGGGAAGAGGTAGCTGTTCACGTCGAGCGGATAGGGGATCTCGCCGCCGGTCGAGCGGGGGCCGAGCGGAATCGTCGCGGGGTATTGCAGGCCGCTGATCGGGTCTGTGATCAGGTATTTGTCGTTGATGCTGACCGAGGTGTAACCGGCGCCCGGGCTGGAGGAGCCGGTGTAGATCGAGCCGTCGGCATTCTTGAAGACCTGGCCCGAGGCGTTCTTCCAGACGTTGCCGGTGGCCAGCACGTAGCGGGTCCAGTTGTTCTGGTCCTGCTGGGAAAAGTCGAAGGTGACGAGGAGCTTGTGATCAACCTTGCCCGTCTTGAAGGAGAAGAGGTTGTCGAGCTGGAAGGTCGTTCCCTTCATCGGGGTCAGCGTGTACGTGGGGGTGGGCGCGCCGAGTTCGCCGTCGAGGTAGCCTGGGTCCGTGTAGTAGGCCTGATTGTTGTTGGAGGAGTTTTTCGCGTAGGGCCGGCGGTACATATCGAGGGTCGCGCGCACCGTATAGAGGTCGCTTACGTTGCGGTCGGCGGTGAGGGTTGCTCCGTCGGTGGACGCCTGCGCGTAGCCGTTGGGTCCGTCACCGCGGATGGAGGAGAGGTTGGTGCCGAGGCGGTCCCAGGAATTGGTGGTGTTGAGCTGCCCGTATTTGGCGACGTAGGTGTAGTTGGTCGCAGCGGGATTTGCGGCGAAGGCGAGGTACGCGGCCACATCGCTCGGATTGTTGGTGTAGGGGATGACGGTCTGGGGGAACGGGGCGTTGGTGTATTTGATCGTCCCTTTCACGGGATCGCTGACGTAGCCGTATTGAATGGGAGTGCCGTCGGGTTTGGTGAGAACGCCCTTGGTCGACGACTTGATCCACGGAACAGCGGAGGGGTCGTGGTTGAAGGTGTTCGTGTAATCGAGCTTCAGGTTGATGTTGGTCTTCCGATCGGGTTTCCACAGCAGCTGGGCTCCGAAGTAGGTGGTGCGGCGGCTGGCGTACTGTTCCTGGTACTGGCGGTACTGCTGCGAGTAATCCAAGCGATAGAAGAATTTCTTGCTGTGGCCGAGCGGGCCGGTGGAGGCGATGGCGGAGCGGCGGAAATCGTTGGAGCCGGCGGTGAGGTCGATGGACTGGTGGGGTGTGGTGGAGGGGCGTTTCGTGATGAAGTTCACGACGCCGCCGGGAAGCACCTGGCCGTAGATCGACGCGGCGGGACCCTTGATGATCTCGACGCGCGCGACATCGGCGATCGACACGTTGCCGAGTCGGCGGAAGCCGTCGACGAAGGGCGTGGTGGCGAAGCCGCGCAGGGTGAGCTGGCCTTCCGAATCGGAGGGTGAGACGTTGCTCACGAACCCCAGCTGGTCGGGCAGTTCGAAGGCCGCGAAGTCCTTCATGAAGGAGTCGGTGACGACGTTCACCTGGAAGGGAAGGTCGCGGAGTTTGCTGACGACACGGGTGCCCGTGACGGAGTCGGAGGCGATGTAGTCGTTACTTCGGACGGTGGAGACCTGAAATGGCTGCATGACGATCGTGTCGTCATTTGAGGCGGTCTTGGGTGTGGCTTGGGCGAGGGCGGTGCCGGCGGTGGCTGCGATGATGCAGGCAGACGACATCACCCCGATCAGTCGGGATGTGGTAGACATAGTGCTTGGGGTTGAGACGGTTGGAGAGCGCACCCCGGCGGTTGTAGGGGGACCGTGGGAGGAGGGATGCGCGTTGAATTATAGGGGAGCCGAGAAAGATTAGCTGATGAAACCAATAAGGCCGGCCGGCCGGATACAAAGCGTGCGGTTGGTCACATTGTTGACCTGGGTTTGCTTGGTGCGACGAAAATTGTGTTTCGATCGAGTCTCCTAGAGCGGCGCCCCGGCGCTGGCGCCGCATCGGGCGTTTGGGACAGAAGAAGAAGGAATACTCGGAGCTGGCGCAAAATTGCGCCTCCGTATTACCGTCCAGTAGCGCGGCGGCATCCCGCATGGCTCCGGTTCTTGACTCACCCAAAGAGAGGGATTCCGCTTCGGTTCAGAGCGATCAGACCGGCCCGGCATTCGGGCCGCCCCTAACCCCACCCCAAAACTTTTTCGTCCGCGCAGCGCTACGCTGATGCCCGAGATCACGCAACTTCTTCATGCGATGGAGACGGACGGCGAACGCGCCTCCGAGGAACTTTTGCCGTTGGTCTATCAGGAGCTCCGCCGTCACGCGGCGGTGCGCATCGCGCGTGAACCCGCCGGGCAGACGCTCCAGGCGACCGCGCTGGTGCACGAGGCATGGCTGAGGCTCGTGGGTGGGGAGCAGGCGAGGCATTGGCAGAATCGCGGACACTTTTTCGGGGCCGCTGCGGAGGCCATGCGCCGAATCCTCATCGAGCAGGCCCGCCGGAAGGCGCGCCTCAAGCGTGGCGGCGACTGGGTGCGCATCGAATTCGGGGGCCTCGATGTGGCGGTGTCCACGCCCGACGAGAAGATCCTCCTGGTCGACGAGGCGCTGGACCGGCTCAAGGAGCTCGACCCCGAAAAAGGTCGGGTGGTCGTCCTCAAATTCTATCTCGGTCTTTCCAATCTGGAGGCCGCCGAAGTGCTGGGCGTCACGGAGCGGACGGTTGAAAGACAGTGGGCCTATTCGCGTGCATGGCTTTTTGGATACATTGTCAACCAGCAGCGGGCCGAAGCCGGCGTGGCCTAGGGTCGGTGCGCGGAGGTCCTTCCCATGTCGCCGAGCAGTCAGCGCGAGGAGGACCTGTTCGAGCAGGCGCGCCAGATCGCAGACGACCGTGAGCGCCGGGCATTCCTGCAGCGGGAGTGCGGAGAAGATGCGGACTTGAGGAGCACGCTCGAAGCCTTGCTGACGGCGGATCGCGACGGACGGCGGTTTTTCGAGGAAGGGCGCACTGCGGTCGACGTCCTGCTGACCGATTCGGATTGCGGGACGGGCGCGGGCACCGGCGCCGATGCCGACGGCAAGGCGATCGGCGCCCAAATCGGGCGCTACAAGCTCATCGAGAAACTCGGGGAAGGGGGCTGGGGCACCGTCTATCTTGCGGAGCAGCAGGAGCCCGTTCATCGTCAGGTCGCCCTGAAGATCATTCGCCTGGGAATGGAGACCAAGGGCATCATCGCCCGCTTCGAGGCCGAGCGCCAGGCGCTCGCGATGATGGACCATCCCAATATCTCGCGGGTGTTCGACGCAGGTGAGACGGATCGCAGCTGTCCGTATTTCGTGATGGAGCTGGTGCGTGGCGAGAAGATTACCGACTACTGCACGCGCAACCGTCTGGGCCTTCCCGAGCGCCTCAGGCTGTTCGTGCAGGTGTGCCACGCGATCCAGCACGCGCATCAGAAGGGCGTCATCCACCGCGACATCAAACCCTCCAATATCATGGTCGCCATGGTGGACGGGAATCCCGTCCCCAAGGTGATCGACTTCGGGATCGCGAAAGCGACGGAGGCCCGTCTGGGCGATCACGCCGCCGGGACCGCGTACATCCAGCTTATCGGCACCCCGGCCTACATGAGTCCCGAGCAGGCCGAGATGCGCTGGATGGATGTCGATACGCGCAGCGACATCTTCAGCTTGGGTGCGTTGTTCTATGAATTGCTGACCGGATGCACGCCCTTCGACTCAAAGGAGCTCATGGCGACGGGCGTGGAGGGCATGCGCCGGATCCTCAGGGACAGGGAGCCACCGCGGCCTTCGGCCAGGTTGCTTGGCCTCGAACGGAAGGAACTCCTCGAGATCGCCTCCGAACGGCAGACCGAGCCGGGCAAGCTCATCGCGCTGATGAAGGGAGACCTCGACTGGGTCGTCATGAAGGCGCTTGAGAAGGAGCGCCATCGACGTTACGAGACGGCCGACGCTCTGGCGCTCGACATCCAGCGGCACCTGAATTTCGAGGCCGTGAGCGCGCGTCCACCGAGTTGGTTCTACAAGCTGCAGAAGACGGTGCGCCGCAACCGCGTCGTCTTCGCGGCCGGAGGTGCCGTGTGTCTTGCGCTGATCGCGGGGACGGGGACCTCGACCTGGCTCCTGTTCCGCGAGCGCGAGGCCAGACAGCGGGCGGTCGCCGCCGAGCAGCAGCAAGCGATGCTTCGCCGCCAGGCTGAAGTTCGTGAGCGCATCACCCAGGTCAACCTGCTCGTGAATCAGAACCATTACGCGCATGCGGCGCAGATTCTCTCCGGGCTCTCGCTGTCTCGTCCGTCCGTCGAGGGGGCCGCCGCCTACCGCGCCGTGGGTGAGTGGTATGCGATCAACGAACGCTGGCCCCAGGCCGTCCGTTGTTTTCGCGCCCTGCTTCAACTCGATGCACTCGACGGATGGGACGTGGGCAGCCTGGATGCCCTGCGCCTGGGTCCGGCGCTGATCAGCGCGGGGGACCTCAGCGGCTATGAACGTTTCCGCCAGGGGGTCGTCCAGACTTATCTCGCCAATCCCCAACCCGCCACCGACCGCGTCATCAAGATCTGCCTGCTTGCTCCCCTCGACGACCAGACGCGCCAGGCGCTCTCGGGACTCGCCGCGCTCAGCGCCAAACAGGTCGTCGCGGCCGAATCGAACCAAGATGCCTTTCAGGCGGCCTGGATTTCGATGTCGATGTCGGTCTGGGACTACAGGGCTGGAAACTTCGGGCGGGCCCGGAAGTGGGCGCTTCGATGCCTGGCCTATCCCGATGCGGTCGCCCCACGCTCCGCCGCGGCGCATGCCGTGCTCGCCCTCAGCAGCCTGAGGGTCGGAAACCTCGCCGATGCTCGCGCGGAACTGGCCGCGGGGAAAGCAATCCTCCGGGACAAGCTCAAAGGGGGGCTCGACCGCGGCTCCCCCACGCAGGGGTTTTGGTTTGATTGGGTCTTTGCCCGCATTCTTCTGAACGAGGCGGCTCACGATCTGGGATATCCTGGAAGCTGAGCCGGCATCATTCTCGGTTGCGCTTTTGGGTAATTTAAGTCCGTCGATGTCGGGATTCGTCGTGGAACGGCGCATGTGGAGTTGGGCGCCTCCGTCACCGAGCGAGGGCGCCTTTGAATCCACTCGGAACCCTAACCCCACCCGGACAATACCATGAAAGTGAGTACCCTCTCGTCCCCACAACGGAGGAATCCCGGACGCCGCACGCTCCTTGCCCTGTGCTCCGTGTTCGCCCTTGCCTCGCTCCTCAGACCCCTTGCAGCCCAAACCCAGGACAAGCCTGCCGATCCCGCCGCCACGGACGACCAGACCGTAAAACTCGACACCTTTGTCGTCACCAGCCTGCGGGGCAGCCTGATCCGCGCTGACGAGATCAAGATGAACTCCTCGGACCTGGTCGACTCGATCGTCGCCCAGGACATCGGCAAGCTGCCCGACAACACCGTCGCCGATGCGCTGCAGCGCATCTCCGGCATCCAGGTATCCCGCAGCGCCGGCGAGGCCAACACGGTGGTCATCCGCGGGCTGCCCAATATCGAGACCACGATCAACGGCTTCGAGGTTTTCACCGGCACGGGCCGCGGCGTGTCGCTCCAGGACATCCCCGCCGAGCTGATCGCGGGCGTCGACGCCTACAAGTCCGTCGGTCCTGACAAGATCGATGGCGGAGTGGCCGGCCTCATCGACATCCGCCTTCGCCGCCCCTTCGACTTCGACGGCTTCGCTTCCGCGTTGAATGTGCGCAGCATCTACTCGGACCAGGCCGGAAAATACAGCTACAACCTCAGCGGCCTGGTCAGCAACCGCTGGTCGACCCCGCTGGGGGACTTCGGCGTGATGCTCGACGTCTCGTATTCGAAACGTTATTACCAGGACCAGATCATCGACAATTACGTCCATTTCGGCGCCAACGGGGAGACCTTCGACATCGCCACCGATCCGGCCGGAACCCCCGGCTTCTACGCCGACAACTTCGGCATTCAGATCCAGCCCGGCGACCGCACCCGCCCCGCGGCCGACCTCTCCCTGCAATGGAAGACCAAGTCGGGCGTCGAGTTCTACTCCGACAATCTCTTCACCGGCTATCGCAACACCTACGAGACCAACTTCTTCATCGGCATCCCCAGCTGGGGCGGCTGGCGCGACAACGTCGTGCTCTACCCGGCGGGTTATGACGGATGGAACAACGACGGCAACCACGACGGCGTTCCCGACCGTTTCGTGAAGAGTTTCGTCGCTCACGACACGGTCACGCTCACCTCGAAGCAGGCCTACCACGACACCACCGACAGCTATCAGGGCGCCTTCGGTGCGAAGTGGGACCGCGACTCCATGAAGCTCTCGGCGGAGGTCGCCTACAACGTCAGCACCTTCAAGACGCGCAGCGTCATCCTCGACACGGACGTCACGTCCCCGACCCAGGCGCTCGCCATCACCTACAACGACGGCAACGCGGCGACGGTGCAGGCGTCCGGCGTGGACTATGCCAACGTCAACAATTTCCACCTGACCCAGCTCTTTGACCGATGGGAACGCAGCTACAGCGACCAGCTGGCTGGCCGTGCCGACGCGTTGTTCCGGCTCGAAATGCCCTTCGTGAAGTCGGCGCAGTTCGGCGTGCGTTATGCATCGCGCCGCGTCAACTACACGGCCGCGAACGGAGGTGGCATCTGGAACCCGAATCCGTGGAACTCGGTCGCCGCGTCCGACTATCCGGGCCTGGGCAGCGTCGAGAATTTCGACCTCTTCGTCTCGCCCGCGCAAATCAACATCCGCAAGTGGTGGTCGGCCGACTCGAGCTACCTGCTGACCCACACGGACACTCTCCGCACGATCTTCCAGCAGCCGCTAGGCCTGCCTGCGGGCGACCCGTCCCGAATCTTCGGGGACGTCGAGAGGGACGCCGCCTTCTACGGCCTGGCAAACTATCGCGCCAACGTCGGCGTTCCGCTCGATGGCGTGATCGGTGTGCGCCTGGTCAACACCGACCAGTCCCTGAGCGGTTACCAGCGCGCTACGTTCGGTGGCGCGACGAGCGGCGATTATGTGCGCACCACCGTCACCAAGACCCGCTGGGACCTGCTCCCGACACTCAACGGGCGGCTCAAACTGACCAACGACCTGCTCTTCCGCTACTCGGTGACGAAGACGATCACCCGGCCCAACTTCGCCGATCTCAACCCGGCGACCACGCTCACGGCCCCCGGCCCCACGCTCCCCGGCCAGGGCGCCGGCGGCAATCCGGACCTCAATCCCATCAAGGCCGTCAACTACGACCTCTCGCTGGAGTATTACTTTGCCAAGGGAAGTCAGGCGACCATCGCCGGGTTCTACAAGACGCTCGACGGCTACGTGCAGAGCTACGGCTCCAACGAGGTGATCAATGGCGGCAACTACACGGTGACCCGCCCGCGCAATACCAACGACGGGTTCCTCGAAGGGATGGAGGTCGGCTACCAGCAGTTTTTCGACTTCCTCCCTGGTGCGCTCAAGGGCTTCGGTCTCCAGGCGAACTACACCTACATCAAGGGCCAGACCCTCAACCCGCTCACCCACGAGAAGCAGGACATCGCCCAGGTATCCAAGAATAATTACAACATCATCCTCATCTACGAGCGCGGGAAGCTGTCCAGTCGTCTCGCCTTCAACTGGCGCGGTCGTTTCATCGCGGCGTACAACCAGAGCGGCCTCCAGCCGACGACGGTGTACGTCGATCCGACCAACCAGCTCGATTTCTCGCTGGGCTATGAGATCGTGAAAAACCTGACGCTCACCTTCGACGCGACGAACATCCTCGGGAGCAAGTATCACGACAGCTTCGGCGGGCTGAAGATGTTCCCGCGCGACGTGCGCAGCTACGATCGCACCTACGAATTCGGTGCGCGCTACCGTTTCTAAACCCCAACTTGCCAGTATGAACTGGGGGAAGTCCCGCCCGTCGCCCGCCCTGGGGGACGCGATGGGCGGGCGAATCCCCCGGTATTGCGGAAGCAAGCACGTCGGGCGGCCGGCGAACCCGAGCCCGACGGCGCACAGCAAACCATGAACACCCCAAAACTCTCCACTCTCGAAAAGGTCGGGTTCGGCACCGGCGACATGGCGGTCAACGTCGTGTGGTCCTCGATGGCTCTGATCATCACGTTCTTTTACACCGACGTCTTCGGGCTTCATCCCGCCGACATCGCGCTGCTGCTGATCCTGCCCCGACTCATCGATGCGTTCGCCGACCTGTTCATGGGCGTGATCACCGACCGGCACACGACGCGGTGGGGGCGGTACCGCCCGTACCTGCTCCTGATGTCGGTGCCGTTCGGTTTGTCCGTGATGTGCGTGTTCACCACTCCGGATCTGCCGTACGCGGGCAAGCTGGCCTGGGCCTACGGGGCCTACATCGTGATGATGCTCTGCTTCACGGCGGTCACGATCCCCTATATTTCGCTGATCGGTGTGCTCACCGAGGACCCCCAGGAACGACTGTCCGCCAATGGCTACCGCCTTTTTTTCGCGAAGGTCGCGGCCTTCATGGTCACGATCATCGTGCCGCTGCTCGCGTCGCGCTGGGGACAGGGTCACATTGCGCGCGGCTACCAGGTCGCCATGGCCCTGATGGCCGGCATGGCCACGCTGCTGTTCCTGTTCTGCTTTTTCACGACCACCGAGCGCGTGAAGCACACGGTGCGGCCGATTCCGCTCCTTGAGCAGATGCGGCACCTGATGAAAAACGACCAGTGGCTGATCCTGGGCGCGGTGTGTGTGATCGGGACGATCGGTTACACGATCCGCGGGGCCGTGGCGGCCTACTACGCCAAGTATTATCTCGGTGGAGACGCGGCGTTGCTCTCCGAGTTCCTCACGACCGGCGTGGTGGCGTCGATCCTCGCGATGGTCGCGTCGACGTGGATCACGAAGCGCTTCTGCAAGATCAAGCTGTTCCGCTGGAGCCAGCTGGTGGTCGGCGTGCTCAGCGCGCTGCTGTATTTTGCGGTGAAGCCGGGGGACGTCGTGCCCGCCTTCATCCTCTACTTTCTAGTCTGCTTCGTGGTGGATCTTCACGCCCCGGTATTCTGGTCCGCCATCGCCGAGGCGGTCGACTACGGCGAACACAAGACGGGCAGGCGCGTCGCCGGGCTCGCTTTTGGCGGTATTTCCTTCTTTCAGAAAACCGGGATGAGCCTCGCCGGGGGGACCGTCGGCGTCCTGCTCACCTATTACCACTACGTCCCCGATCACGCCCAGAGCGCCTTCACGCTCAACGGCATCGCCCTGATGCTCTCGATCATCCCGGGCGTGTTTCACGTGCTGATGGGGCTGCTGATGTTCCGGTACCGGATCACGGACGACTACTACAACACGATGCGACGCACGCACCCCGTCGATCGGGATCGCTCTGCGGCTGAGCCCGCCCCCTCTTCGCCATGACGCTTCTCAAGCCCCTCATCCTCCAGCGCGCCGATCCGTTCATCCTGCGGCACACGGACGGGTTTTATTACTTCACCGCCTCCGTTCCGGAATACGACCGCATCGAGGTGCGGCGGTCCGCGACGCTGGCCGGCCTTGCCACTGCGGCCCCCGTGGCGGTGTGGCACAAGCCCGCCGCGGGTCCCAGCTCGGAGCTCATCTGGGCGCCGGAGATTCATTTCAACCGGGGGGCCTGGTTCATCTACTTCGCTGCGGCTCCTTCGCGGGCGATCCTGGACGGGCTGTTTCAGCACCGGGTCTACGCGCTCCGTTGCGAGGCGGCCAATCCCCTCGTCGGCCCCTGGTCCGATCCGGTGCGGATCGAGACCGGCATGGACAGTTTCTGCCTGGACGCCACGACCTTCACCCACAACGGCGTGCTTTACTACGTCTGGGCGCAGAAGGACCCGGCGATCCCGGGAAACTCCAACCTCTACATCGCCCCGCTGGCGGCGCCCGTGGCGCTGGCGACGCCTGCCGTGCGACTGTCGGTTCCCGAGCTCGACTGGGAGACGCGCGGCTTTTCGGTCAACGAGGGCCCCGCCGTCCTCGTGCGCCGCGGCCGGATCTTCCTCTCGTATTCGGCCAGTGCCACGGATGAGAACTACTGCGTCGGGCTCCTTCATTGCGATGCGAATGCGAATCCTCTGGATCCTCGCAGCTGGACGAAGTCCCCGCGGCCTGTCTTCCAAACCTGCCGCGAACACGGCGTCTTCGGACCCGGGCACAATTCGTTCACGGTGTCGGAGGACGGCACGACCGACCTGCT
>JAJXVO010000358.1 GCA_021782105.1 bacterium | reverse complement strand
TTCTGCGCGGGGCTCATCGTGCAATTCGGGACTCCACTTTTCGTCAAGCTGTTCGGCCATGGCAACGAAGCGCGCGGCTATCAGCTGACCCTCGTCTGCTACGCGCTGGTCGCAGTCACCTTCTTCGTGCTCTGCTTTTTGGCGGTCCGCGAGCGGGTCTCCCCTCCCACGCATCAGAAGACCAACATGAAACGGGATTTTGCCGATCTGTTGACGAACATCCCGTGGATCGTGCTCTCCGTGACGACGCTCGCGACGATCATGAGCATCGCGATCCGCAGCGCGACCTTCATCTACTATTTCAAGTACTACGTTCGGGACCAGACCGTGAATACCGTCCTGTTCGGTATTCATCACTTCAAGTACGACCAGATGCTCGGAGCCTTCCTGGTCCTCGGCACCTGCGTCACCATCGCGGGCACCATGCTCGTGCCCTTCTTCACGAGGCTGATCGGGAAAAAGGCCCTGTACTGCGTGCTCATCGGCGGCTCCGGCCTCGTCACGATCGCCTATTATTTCATAAGGCCCGACCAGATCGGACTCATTTTCTTAGGCCAGATTTTCTATTCGATCACGCTCGGGCCCACGAGCGCCGTGCTCTGGGCGATGTACGCGGATTGCGCGGATTTCTCCGAATGGACGCATAACCGCCGTGCGACCGGCCTGGTCTATTCCGCAGCCATCATGGCCCAGAAGTTCGGCTGGACCTTCGGCGGCGTCGTGCCCGGCCTGATGCTCACCTATTTCGGCTACATCGCCGACACCGTCCTGTCCACGCACACCCTGCACGGGATTCTGCTCATGAACAGCGTCATCCCCGCCACCTGCGCCTTCGTCGCCGCCGGACTGGTGCTGTTCTACAGCCTGTCCGACGCCCGTATGAAGAACATCGAGACCGAGCTGAAGGCCCGCCGCGCCGCCGCGGCCTGAGCCCGGCCCGCCCCTCCCGGCGCCACGCGGACCGTCGCGCCGGAGGGCACATCTCGCGGATTGCAGTGTCCGCTGCCTTGTGATTTTGCTCGGCCCATCCCTCCCTATAATCCCATGCGTTTCTTCATAGGTATCATCATTATCCTCGGAGCCATTCAACTTATCCGTCCCGCCAAGAACATCTCGTCAGGCCCCCAGCCCAACGACATCACCGTCAAGTACCACGCTCCCGCCGATGTGACGCACCTGCTCCATGTCGCCTGCTACGATTGCCACTCCAACAATACACGCTATCCGTGGTACGCCAATATCGAGCCGGTGGGCTGGTATCTCGCCAACCACGTCAACAGCGGCAAGCGTCACCTCAATTTTTCCGAGATCGGCGCATACCCGGGAAAAACAGCCGTCAACAAGCTCAGCCACGCCGTCAGCCAGGTCCGCAAACACGGCATGCCGCTCGGCTCCTATCTTCTGCTTCATCCCGATGCCCGGCTCACGCCCGCCCAGATCAAGCTGCTCTCAGGCTGGCTTGAATCCGTCCGCGAGAGCTTCCCTCTCTCGGATCGCTGAGCGTCCCTCCCTCCCGAGTGGAAAACACCTGCGCGTTTTCGCCTGACCGACGCCACCGCTACAGCCTGGTCCATCGCTGGAATCCGCTGTTCGGCAGCCGGCTTGTCCTTTGGATAGGTCTCAATCCGAGCACAGCCGACGAACAACGCCTCGACCCGACCCTCACCCGCATCGCTGCCTTCTCCAAACGGGAAGGCTTCGATGGCTTCTGGATGGCCAACCTCTTCGCCCTGCGAACGCCCTACCCGGAGGAGATGATGGCCGACCCCGACCCCGTCGGACCCGAAAACGACGACTGGCTGGTGCGCGCCGCCAACCAGTGCGAGGCCACCGTCGCCGCCTGGGGGGCCGGCGGGGCCTTCCGCGAACGCGCCGCCCAGGTCTCACGCCTGCTCGCCGGACGCCCGCTGCTCTGTCTCGGCACCACCCGCGACGGAAGCCCACGCCACCCACTCTACGTGCCGGGCCGTCAACCGTTCAGCCCCTGGCCCCCCCCGACCGCCGACACCCGCGACAAAATCGCCGGACCAGGAACGATGCGTTGATTGCGCTTTGCCGCGCTTCGTGTTTCCTTGTTCAATCTTCAGTGACGCCATGAACAATCGAGAACGCATCCTCTCCCGCGACGTCGTCGCCACCCAGATACCGTCCGGCGACAAGACGCCCCTCAAGGCGGGTTCACAGATTTTCATCCACCAAACGCTCGGCGGTAGCTACACGGTCCAAACCGACACCGGCCTCTACCGCATCGACGGCCGCGACGCCGATGCGCTCGGCGACAAGGTGGCCGATGCCGACGTCAAGGTGACCACCCTCGAGGGAGGCGCCCCCGACCCGGAGGCCATCTGGGACCAGTTGCGCCGCGTTTACGACCCGGAGATTCCCGTCAACATCGTCGATCTCGGCTTGGTCTACTCCATGGACGTCGAGAAGGAAAACGACAGTCACCGCGTCTTCGTCGCCATGACGCTGACCGCGCCCGGCTGCGGCATGGGGCCCGCGATCGCCGAGGACGCCCGCTCGAAAATTCTCCAGGTCCCCGGCGTCCACACCGCCGATGTGCGCATCGTCTGGGAACCACCCTGGAATCAGTCGATGATCAGCGAAGAGGGCAAAATGAAGCTCGGTTTGATCTGAGCACACGGCCCTCCCCTGCAACCGCCCCGTCCCGGGCGGTTTTTTCTTGGGCGAACCCCGGCTGTCCTGCACGAGTGCCAGGGTCTCCCCTGCGGCTCGAAGCCGACCACCGTCGTGCCTACCGAGCCTTCTCGAGGAACCCGGTGATGTAGGCGCCCGGGATCGTGACGTCCAAGACGCGCCGCTGCCCGTACAGCCGGACCGTCAGGCCCGTCGCTTCACTGCTCGTGAGGAGGTCTTTCGACAAGGAAACCCTAACCTTCGCGCAGTACTGGTCTCCATCATACGTGTATCCCATCGGCTGCACCGCCAGCGTGTCTCCCGTGATCGAGGCGGCACCCGTGAAAATCTCGCGATCATCGGACGAGTTCTCCACGCCCAAAAGAAATTGAGCCATCCCGGTGCCGTTGGCCTGGCACAGGTACATCTTCCCGGAGTAGCCCTTGTGATCGTTGTACCGAACGTAGGGACCGATGATCCAAGTGAGCTTCTGGAACGGATCGTTCACCGACTGGGTCTGGCTGGCCAC
>JAJXVO010000076.1 GCA_021782105.1 bacterium | reverse complement strand
CATCATGGTCGATTACGACCTGACCAAGCCCGACTCCTGTTTCGAAAAACTCGCCGACATTCGCGCCCCGCGCCTGGTGATGCTCCCCTTCGGCTACGCCCCGCCCGACACTCCCTCCGACGGCAATCACTACGCCTTCATCGCAAAGCCGATCCGCTCGGGCAGCCTTTATCAGACGATCGTCAACATCTTCGCCAATTCGGCTGCCGCCGCTTCCGGCGCAGCGCAGGCCCCGCACGAGCCCCTGCTTGGCGAGACCATCCCGCTCAACGTCCTGCTCGTCGAGGACAACCCCGTCAATCAGAAGGTCGCACTCCGTTTCCTCGAGCGTCTCGGGTATCTGGCCCAGTCTGCCAACAACGGCCTGGAAGCCGTCGCCGCCGTCGAGCAGCACCACTTTGATCTCGTGCTCATGGATCTTCAAATGCCCGAAATGGACGGTCTCGAGGCCAGCCGTCAGATCCGGCAGCACCTGCTCCCCGACCGCCAGCCCAAGATCATCGCGCTCACGGCCAACGCCCTGCACGGCGACCGCGAACTCTGCCTCGCCGCGGGCATGGACGACTACATCACGAAGCCTGTGAAGCTGGCCGAGATCGCAGAGGCCATCCGGCGCCACTTCGGCGCCGCGCGGACCTAGCGCCTGCGCGCCGGCCGGTACTCGGCCGTGATCACCGACGAGAATCCGCCACGCGCTTTCCACTTCGCCACCACCGCAAGGCTTCGCGGCTTCAACGCCACAACCAAGTCGTCGCAGATCTTGTTCGTCACCGCCTCAAAAAAGATGCCCTCGTTGCGGTAGGCGTGGAAATAGAGTTTCAGGGACTTCAGCTCCACGCAGACCTTGTCGGCCACGTAGCGCACCGTGATGTCGGCGAAATCAGGATGCCCGGTCTTCGGACACAGGGACGTGAACTCGTGGTGCGTGTGCTCAATCACGTAGTCGCGCTTCGACTTCGGATTGGGGAAAACTTCGAGGATCTTCGGATCGGCCATGGCAGGACAGCCTCGACCATTCGCGGACAGGAATCCAGTTCGAACCGGCGCCCTCTCACTCCTCCTGCATGTGCAGGTCGGCCGTGATCGGCGCGCCCGCGCACTCGAAGGTGTAGACGTAGCGCGTCGCACCCTTGATCGAGGAAATGGAGAGGTTTTTCCCGCGCACAATCGTCGGCACCGTGAGTTTGCAGGGGAAACCCATGTCCGCGATCGTGTTCTTGAATCCGCCCACGGCCATGTTCGTGATTTCGCCGAGGGCGTCGGTCACCGCCTCGGGACCGTGTTCGGCGAGTTCGCTCGGCTGGAGCCCAAGCATGCGCGACGCCAGGACCTTTGCGAGGTCCTCAGCCATGGCAAGGTACACGATGCCGTTGATCTTTCCGCCGAACCCGACGTTGCCGATGATCTGCGCGTCAGCCTCGGGCACCGTCGCCTTTTCAGGCGATTCGCGCCTCACAAAGTTCAAATCGAGGCGGAGCATCACCTGGAAAACAGTGGCCATGCCCTTCACGAGGCAGTCCTGAATGATGTCGTCGGTGATGCGCGTCTTGTCGATGGCCATGGGGGGGTAAAGGGGCTCGGGTGATTAATCGGTGAAGAGGGAGAGAGGGCGAGAACAATTCGAGTTTTCACACCCTCGGAATGCAGGTCAGTCGGCCTCCTGCAGGAGTCGGATGAGCACGCAGTAGTCCGCGTCACCCATGCCCCGCGCCTCCGCGAGTTTAAGGCGTTCGCGGGCGGCTTCGAGGAGCGGATAGTCGGCGCAACCCGCAGTCCCTGCGGCCAGGCGCATATCCTTATGCATGTGTTTTACCGAAAATTGCGGGTCGAAATTCCCCGCGCGCAGCTTGAGTTCCTTCATTTTCGCGAGCGGAGAGTAGCCGGCGTTTTTCGCGAGGACCTCGAAATAGGTCTGGTCCGGGATGCCCGCCTTGCGCGCGAACATGAGGCTCTCGCAAAGCGATTCCATCTGCACGGCGAGGTTCATGTTCATGGCGAGCTTGATCGCGGAGGCCTGCTCGCCCGTGCCGATCGCAAACTGCACCTCCGAGATCAGCTTGAGGACCGGCAGCACCGCCTCGATGTCCGTCGATTCTCCGCCCATGAAGAAGATCGTCTTGCCCTCCTCGGCGGCCGGCTTGCTCCCCGTGAACGGACACTCGATGTAGCGCGCCCCGGTGGCCTTCACGAGGGCCTGGAATCGCGCGCTGTTCGCCGGATCGATCGTGCTCGATTGCACGACGTGCTTCCCGGGCCCGAGCGCCGGGATGATCGCCTTCAGGACCGATTCCACCGCGGCGGGATCCGCGACCACGATCTGGATGATGTCGGCCGCGGCCGCCACCTCCACCGCGCTCGCCTTCCATGCGGGCGCCGCGGGTTTCGGGCTGCGATTCCAGGTGCCCACCAATTGCCCGGCGACCGAATAGCGGTGCGCCCAGGCCGATCCGATAATGCCTAGTCCGATGACTCCAATGGTTTTCATGATTAATTGCTGTGTGAGATTAAGGGCGGCGCATCGGCTCCGGAGCCCTCAGGCGAGGATCTCCAGCATGCGTTCGAACAGCCGGTTCACGCGCCTCTGGTTGGCGCGCACCAACTCGCGAAACCGGACGAAGTCGATCTCCGTGTCGCACAGTCCGTTCGCATAGTTGTCCACCAACGCCAGGCTGTTGTAGGAAAGCCCGAGCTCCGCGCACAGGTCGGCCTCGTGCGCGGCCGTCATCCCCACCACGTCGCCCCAGTCCCGGATGATCCGGATCTCGGCCTTCGTCTCGAAACGGGGGCCGCGCATCTGCACGTAAACCTTGCCCGTGTGGATCTCGAACTCCGGCGCGAGCTGCTCCACCAGACGCGCGATCAGCGTGTTTGCGATGACGGGTGCGCCCCCCTTGAGCTCATCGTCAAAATAGGTCGCCGGACCCTGCTGGAGGCACACGGTGTCGCTGCACGACACGAAGGTGCCCGGCGGCAGTTCCGGCTTGAGCGAGCCGACGGAGTTGAGCGAGACGATCTCCTTGAAGCCGAGGTCGCACAGCGCCCGCAGGTTGGCGCGGTGGTTGATGCTGTGCGGCGGGAGCGGCGCGCCGTAGCCGTGCCGGTTGATCAGTACGAAGTCGCCGCGCCGGCGGTATCCCACCGTCCCATACGCAGTCTCCGCCGTGCCCTGTTCCCAGGAGGCAAATAGCTCCGAGTGCACGATGCTGGTGCCGCTGATGAAGGCGACTTTCATGGCCGTATCCACGACGCCGTGGTCGGGAACGGCAACGCAAAAACGCGCCCGTCTTCAGGCGGAAAATACGCCCGCCAGTCTCCGCCCGCACGCCGGGCAGCACCCCCGCGCCACGCGGCAGGTATTCAGCCCGAAGCCCTGCCGCTCGATCAGCACGGCGCCGCAGCCTGCACAGCGCGTCGCCGAGCCCGCCGGGTCGCGCACGTTGCCCGTGTACACGTGGCGCAGCCCCGCCGAGAGCGCAATCTCCCGCGCCGCAAGCAGCGTGCCGGGCGGCGTCCCCGGCACGTCGAGCAGCCGGTAGTCCGGATGGAAGGCCGAAAGATGCCACGGGACCTCCGCTCCAAGCCGCTGCGCAAACCACGCCGCGGCGCGCGCGATCTCATCCTCCCCGTCGTTGAGGCCAGGTATCAGAAGTGTGGTGACCTCCAGCCAGGTGCGGCCGCGCTTCACCAGCCATTCGAGCGTGTCCAGAACCGGCTGGAGCCTCCCCAGGCACTGGCGCCGGTAGAAGGCGTCCGTGAACGCCTTCAGATCCACGTTCACCGCGTCCATCGCGTCGAAGAACTCCTCCCTCGCCCCCGCGTCGATATAGCCCGCCGTCACAGCGACCGTCGCCAGGCCCCTCGCCCGGCACGCACGCGCCACGTCGATCACGGATTCGGCCGAGATGACGGGATCGTTGTACGTGAACGCGACCGAGCGGCAGCCATGCCGCACCGCCAGGTCGGCCACCGTCTCCGGCGACACTTCAGGGAGCAGGGCGTCGAGCGAATCCGCCTTGCTGATGCCCCAATTCTGACAGAAGCGGCACCCGAGGTTGCACCCCACCGCGCCAAACGACAGCGCATGGGTGCCAGGCATGAAGTGGTAGAGGGGTTTCTTCTCGATTGGATCCGCACAGAATCCGCTCGCCCTCCCGTAGGAATCGCTCACCAGGCCCGCCCCCTCCCGTCGCCTTACCACGCAGAAACCGCGCTGGCCGTCGGCCAGCTTGCAGCGGCGCGGGCATAGCGTGCATTCGAGTCTGCCGTCCTCGCGCGCCGTCCACCACCGCGCGCGTCGCGGGCCCTCCATGACGCCTGGTGCGCTCATGCCCCTCCTGTCGCATCGCCCGCGTCCTCGAAACACTCCGCCGTGAAACGATACAGCTGCACCGGCTCCCAGGCGGCGATGCCCGCTTTGCGCCGGGCGATCGCAATCTGCTGCTTCGGGGTGTCCACGCCCTCGAGGTCCGGCAACAGCACCCCGCGCCGCCCGTCCTCCGCACGCACCACCACACCGTACAAGGCCGGATCCAGGCCGGCCTCGTCGGCTATCGGTTCGAGTTCGCCCAATACCGTGACCTCCGTGCGCAGCCCCGCCAGCTCCTCGCGGACGATCGGCACGAAACGGCGATCCCCCAACACCTCGAGCGCATAACGCCAGGTCTCGCGCACGAGGTCCGTCTGCGTGGGCTTGAGCGAACCGATGCAGCCCCGCAATTGGCCCGACCCGTCAAACAGGGTCACGAACACGCAGCCTTCCACCGACGCCGGCCCCTCGGCCCGAAACGCCGGCATCGGCCCGCCTCCAGCAAAGTGCGTTTCGATCGCCATCCTGGCGACCTGCGGGAGCCGCTCGAGCGAGTCGATCACCAGGCTGCCTCGCTCCGACGGGCTCGCCTCCGCATCAAAGAGCACCGCCACACCATAACCCACGCCGAAGGGCGCCTGGTAGCTGAGGACCCGGTGGCCCTCACTCCGCCCGCCCACCGCCGCGACAACCGCCCGCGTCGGCTCCACCGCATCCTCGGCCGCGATGGCCTCGAGTTCGGAATCCATCGAGGAAAGCCGCCCAAATCGCCCCTGCGCGATCACCCTCAGGAATTCCTCGTCGAAAAAATGAGCCCGCGCATCGAACCCGCACGGCGCCCCCGGACACAGGCGATGGCTCATGTCCCCGCTCGCGATCAACGCCGTCCGCCGGCCCAATCGCTCGAGCGCCGCCCCAATCGCCTCACCCATCCGCTCCGGCTCCACAAGGCCGTCGCGCTCCAGGCTCACGACCAGCGTGGGCCCCGTCCAGCCAGCCCGCGCCAGAAACCACAAAGGCACCGCCGCCCCGTGGTCGAGCTCTCCTCCCGATATCCGCCATGTGCGCAGGGCCCGCCTCCCCGCCTCCGCCTCGATCGCCACCAACGCCTCCGTATCCACGGGAAGATCGATCCGTTGCTCCGGCGCGGAAAATTGGGAGAACCCCCCGCGCAGCCGCGGCCCCTGCCACAGCCCAAACGAGCCCGATCGGCGCGGAGAATGCGGCGAGACCACCACCACCAGCGTCGGCTTCGTCGCAATCAGGCTGCCCGCCAGAGACTCCATCGCCTGCACCGTCTCCCTCACGTCTTCCAAACGAACTCCCGCCACCTCCGGCACCAGCACCGGAGCGTGCGGTGCAAGACCCGCAAACGCGATCATCGGCATACTCATGGAAACCTCCAGTTCGTCGAGTCTAGCGCCCCGCCACGAGAAGGCCAAGCCCAAGCCGCCATGCCCGGCTTCCAGCTTGTCTAATCAAGATCCGAGCGGCTAACTCGCCGTTTTCCCTCTCATGGATCCTGTTCCTAAGTCCCCGATCCCCTGTCACGTCGGCATCATCATGGACGGCAACGGGCGCTGGGCCAAACAACGCGGACTTCCGCGCATCGAAGGACACCGGCGGGGCGTCGAAACGGTGCGCACCGTCACCCGCGCCGCCCGCGAGCTGGGAATCCGCTACCTCACCCTCTACGCCTTCTCCGTGGAAAACTGGAAGAGGCCCCAGGACGAGGTCGGCGGCCTGATGTCCCTGCTCGACTACTTCCTCAAACGCGAGACCGCCACGCTTGTGCGCGACAAAGTGCGGTTGCTCACCATCGGACGCACGGCCGAGATGCCCGAAAACATCCGCAACCTGCTCGCGAAGTCCTGCAAGGCCACCGAATCCTTCACGGATCTCACGCTCACGCTCGCCCTCAACTACGGCGCCCGCACCGAGATGCTCGACGCCGCCGCCTCCTATGCACGCGCCGTGGCCGGCTCCGCCACCGGGACGCCCCCCCCGACCTGGGAGGAATTTCGCCGCCACCTCTACACCGGCGACATCCCCGACCCGGACCTCATCATTCGCAGTTCCGGGGAGATGCGCGTCAGCAATTTTCTCCTGCTCCAGGCCGCCTACGCGGAGTTCGTGTTCACGCCCACGCTGTGGCCCGATTTCTCGAAGGCCGATCTCGAATCCGCGCTCGCCGACTACGCAGGCCGTGAACGCCGCTTCGGGCTCACCAGCGAGCAGCTCGGACCGTGGAAACCCGCCAAGGCCTGACCCTTTCCCTCCATGCTCAAGCGCATCGTCAGCACCCTGATTCTGTGGTCGATCGTCGTCGTGTGCATCCGCTATTTCGGCGCGACCGGAGGCGTGTGGCTCATCACCCTGATTTCCGCGCTCACTCTGCGAGAGTTCTACGCCCTGGTGGAGCGCACGGGGGCGCGGCCCTTCAGCCGCTTCGGCATCGCCGCCGGCGTCGTGATCACGCTGTCCCCCTGTTACATTGAGCCGCACGCCCCCCTGGACGCCGGCCTGCTGCTCGCGCTGTCCGCCATCGTGCTGGCGTTCCGTATCCTCGGCGAACGCGGGCCCGAGAGCCGCGTCGAGTCGCTAGGCTGGACCCTGTTCGGCCTGGTCTACGTGCCCTTCATGCTGCACTACCTCGTGGGCATCCTCATGGTGCGCGAGCCCCGCCCGCTCTCCGGCATGCTCCTGTGCGTGTGGCTCATCGCTGTATCCAAATTCTGCGATACCGGCGCGCTGCTTTCCGGGCTGGCCTTCGGGCGCCACAAGATGTCCCCCGTCATCAGCCCCAAAAAGACCTGGGAGGGCGCGGTGGGCGGCGTGCTCAGCTCCGCCCTCATCGGCGCCGGGCTCGCCTGGCTGTGCCGCGGCTACCTGCCCGCCGCCCTCACCCCCGCGCTCGGCGCGCTCATGGCCGTCCCGATCGCGATCGTCACCATCGTCTCCGATCTCGTCGAGTCGGTGATCAAGCGCCGCGCGGACATCAAGGACACCGGCGGCACCATCCCCGGCATCGGCGGGGTGTTCGACCTGAGCGACAGCCTCATTCTTTCCGCCCCGCTCGGCTTCGTCCTGTTCAAGCTGCTGCTCTGAACACGGCCCGCGAGCGAGGCAGACCCGACCCGTCATGAGCGAGACTTCGCAACTTCCACGCCGCAAGCGCGTCGCCCTGCTGGGCGCCACGGGCTCCATCGGCGACAACGCGTTGCGCGTCATCCGCGCCCATTCCGACCGCCTCGAGCTGGTGGCAGTCGCCGCCCGCGCCAACTGGGAGAAGCTCGCCGCGGTGGCCAGCGAGTTCGGCGTGAGGGACGTCGCGGTGTATGAGGATTCCGCGTACTCCGCGGCCCGCGCCGCCACAGACCGCTTCCCCTCGGGATTGCGCCTGCGCGGCGGACTCGGGGGCCTCGTCGAACTCGCGCGCCTGCCCGAAGCCGACATCGTGCTCGTCGCCGTGGTCGGCACCACCGGCCTTCGCCCCGCGCTCGCGGCTATCGAGGCCGGCAAGGATCTCGCGCTCGCGAGCAAGGAGATCCTCGTGCTCGCGGGTAAGTTCGTGATGGAGCAGGCGCGCCGCCACGGCACCCGGATCCTGCCCGTCGACAGCGAGCACAACGCCGTCTTCCAATGCCTCGAGGGACACCCCGGCTCCACGGTGTCGCGGGTCGTGCTCACGGCCAGCGGGGGCGCCTTCCGCGACTGGCCCGCCGAGCGCCTCTCACAGGCCACTCCGGCCGACGCGCTCCGCCATCCCAACTGGGCGATGGGCCCGAAAATCACGGTCGATTCCGCCACGCTCGCCAACAAGGGCCTCGAACTGATCGAGGCGCAGGCGCTATTCTCGCTGCAGCCCGGCCAATGCCAGGCCATCCTGCATCCGCAGAGCATCGTCCACTGCCTGGTCGAGTTCAACGACGGCGCCATGCTCGCACAGCTGTGCCCGCCCTCGATGACCTTCCCCATCCAACACGCCCTGCTCCACCCCGAGCGCCCCAGGGGCGTCGAGCCCCCCCTTGACCTCTCCAGGCTGTTCTCGCTGGAGTTTCGTCCGGTCGACGAAACACGCTTCCCGATGCTCAGGCTCGCGCGCCAAGCCATGATGGCCGGAGGCGCCGCGCCCGCCGTGTACAACGCCGCCAACGAGGTCGCCGTCGCCGAGTTTCTCGCCGGCCGCCTTTCATTCCTCGGCATCCCCGCCGTCGTCGATCGCACGCTCGGGACCTTCCCCCACAGCGACCCCGCCTCGCTCGAGGCCGTTCTCGAGGTCGATCGCGAGTCCCGGGCCGTCGCGGCCACCTGGCTGGACCGTTGTCGTTGAACACAAGGAGGAACCCGCGGGCCGCCAGGCCAGTCCACAACCAGATTTACCGTGCGGACCACCCCCGCACCGCACCGCTACGAAAATCTGCTCCGAGAACCAAGTTTGATTAATCCTCCCGATTGGAGGAGATTGACCCGTCTCCGGCTCAACGCCTCATCCCTTTTCCCTCATGCTCAGCGATCTCCTGCAGTCCGTCCTGTCCAACGTCTGGTATGTGTTCCTCGTGATCGTCTTCTTCGGAGGTTCCATCCTGGTTCACGAGCTCGGCCATTTCTGGGCCGCCCGGCGGCGCGGCGTGCATGTGGAGCGGTTTTCGATTGGCTTCGGCCCCAAGATCTTCGCCTGGCACGGCAAGGACGGGGTCGAGTACCGGGTCTCGTGGCTGCCCCTGGGAGGCTACGTCGCCCTCCCCCAGCTCGCCGACATGAGCGCCCTCGAAGGCCCTGCCGCCGAACAGATCGCCGCCCTGCCCCCTCCAAGCTACACGACCAAGATGATCGTGTTCGTCGCAGGAGCGACGATGAACATCGTCTTCGCCTTCGTCCTGGCCTGCATCGTCTGGATCGTAGGCATGCCCGTAAGCAACGAGATGTCGGGCACCCGGATCGGGTATGTCACACCCACGCTCACCCTCGCCGACGGCACCAAGGTCCCCAGCCCCGCCGCCAAGGCCGGCCTCGAGCCCGGCGACACCGTGCTGGCCATCGACGGCACCCGTGTCTCCAACTGGATGGACCTCAAGCAGACGCTTCTCACCTCGAGCGGGCACAGCGCCGACGGTCAGCCCAAGTCCGATTTCACGATCGACCGCAACGGGCGCACGGAACACCTCACCGTCTATCCCCAGCTCACCGGTTTTGAACACGACCGCAGCGTGGGCATTCTGCCCGGCTACGACCTGATCGTCCACTCGATCGCCCCGGCCTCTCCGGCCGCCAAGGCTGGGTTCCAGCCCGGCGACGTGATCCTCTCCGTCGACGGCACCCGGATCCTCCAAATCGTCACCTACCAGGAAACCTTAACCTCCCACGCCAAGGCCCCGGTCAACGTGACCCTCCGCCGCGGCACGTCGACGCTCACGCTCACGCTCCCGCCCATCGTCGATCCCAAGGAGAGCCAGGGTCTCACGTTCACGGCCGGTTTCCACGTGAGCCACCCTTCGCCCTTCGGCCAAATTTGGGACCAGCTCCGCTCCACGTTCCAGGTGCTGGGCAGCATCATCAGTCCCCACTCCGATGTCGGGCTATCCAACATGGCCGGACCCGTCGGCATCATCCGGATCTTCCACACTGCGGCCGAGGCGGGCTTCATTCCGATCATTCTGTTCACGATCCTGGTGAACATCAGCCTCGCAGTCTTCAATCTGCTCCCGATTCCCGTGCTCGACGGCGGTCACATGCTGCTCGCCACAATCGGGAAACTCAGGGGCCGGCCCATCGCCCCGGAGTTCATCGCGACGACCCAGAGCGTATTCATGCTCCTGCTGCTCGGAATGATCCTCTACGTGAGTTTCTTCGACGTGCGCCGCATCCGCCGCGATTCCAGCGACGATCAGCCGGCGCCCCCGCCGCCGGCCGCCGCTCCGGCCAAGTGATCGGTATCCCGTCTGCGGAACCGGGATTGCGCTCCGCACCCGCCGCTTGCACAGTGAGGTCATGTTAACCGACCTCACGATGACCATCATCGCGGCCGACCGCCCCGGCCTCGTCCAGCTCGTCGCAGACCGCGTCGAATCGCACGGAGGTAATTGGTTGGAGAGTCGGATGTGCCGACTGGGCGGACAATTCGCCGGCATCGTGCGCGTCGCCGTGCCCTCGGAGAGGGAGGCCGCGCTTGCCCATTCATTGGCCCAACTCGAATCGCAGGGCCTGAGGATCGTCGTCCACGCCGAGGAAGCCTCCCCCGTGCGCGCCGCTCGCCCCGCGCTCGCCACAATCGAGATCGTCGGGCACGACCGCCCGGGCATCGTGCGCCAGATCACCGGCGTGCTCGCCGCCTATGGCGTGAACGTCGAGGAACTCTCGTCCGAGTGCGTCAACGCACCCATGGATGGAGCCCAGCTGTTCCAGGCGAAGGCCACGGTGCTGCTTCCACCGTCGGTCACACTCGCCACCGTGCGTGCCGAACTCGAGAAGATCGCCGCCGACCTCATGGTCGACGTCCAGATCCGCGCGCCCGATCAGGGCGCGAGGTAGACCTCGACCATGCCCGCGCCGGTGGTGCCGCCGACGCCCTTGAGTTCGACGGTGTAGAGTCCGGCCGGAAGCGTCACGAGCATCGCCGAATCCGCGCTGCCCTGAGCATACACCATGCCCATGCCCAGGGCGCTCTCTTCGGCGGAGATCTGCGACGCGTTCGTCGCATTGCCCCAGATCTCGTTCTCAGCGATCGGCGTGCTCACCGAGCCGGTCGAGATGAATGAAATCGAATAAAGCCGGATGGTCGGATGCGCCAACACCGAGGACGGGGTCAGGTAGTTGGCCAGCGCGGGCCCCACGCCGCGGATCAGCAGGCTGCAGCGCCCCGTGAGTTCCAGGCCGCCCACGAGGATGTTGTTGCCCGTGCCCACCTCATTGCGCGCCGACACCGCCGAAAGCTCCGTGCCCGCAGTGCCCCCGTTGTCGTAACACTCGAGCAGGACGACGCCGTTCTGCCCGTCGACCGGCGATGGATTCGCTGTGTAGAGGCCAGCAGAATAGTTTGTGAGCGTCGCCGAATCCTTGCTGCCCGCCTGGAAAACCAGGCCGAGCCCCAGCGATGTCTCCGCGGCGGAGATCTGCGTCACCAGCGAAGGATCGGTCTGCTGATCCCAGTTGTCATTCTGGCCCATCATCGTCGCGGAGGCTCCGACGATGCTGTAGATCTTGAGCATGGGATCCGGCATGAAATTCGCGACGCCATACGATTGGAGGGCCGGGCCGGCTGCGCGCATCAGTAACTGGCGGCTGCCGCTGCCCTTGACCTGAAATCCCGCCACGAGCGAGCCGTCACCGGTTCCCGGAAACGCACGCACGGAGAGCGCGGAAATCCAGCCGGTTCCGCCGGAGACATAGCCGAAGGGCGTCGTCGCAACGTGCTGCGGATCACGCCGGTATTGGGACCACTCGCCATACTGGGCCCCCGAGGTGCCGTTGAACGCATAGATCTGCTTGTCGTAGCACCCGATGTAGATGTCGCCGTTGCCGTCGACCACCGGCGAGGAGTCGGCCCAGTCGCCCAGCGGGGTCGTCCAGCGCAGCGTGCCGTCGGAATTGAGGCAGAGCAGCTCGTTGTCGCTCGTTCCAAGCACGAGCGAACCGTCCGCGCGGACCGCCGCCGTCGAGTAGATGGGCTGCAGCGCCGTCGCACCCGCCGCCGGATAGCTCCACTTGAGGACTCCCGCCTGCGTCAGCGCATAGACATGTCCGTCCGTCGAACCGATGTAGACGGTCCCGTCGGCGCCCAGCGTCGGCGAGGCGTCGACCGCATTGCCCGTCGCATAGGACCACTTGAGGGAGCCACCCGCGTTCAAGGCATACAGGCTGCCATCGAGCGATGCAAAATAGACGGTGCCGTCCGCGCCGACCGCCGACGAGCCCACGATCTCACCGCCCGTCTGGTAGGTCCACTTCTGCGCCCCCGTCGCGTCAAATGCGTACAGCAGGTTGTCGGAGGCGCCGATGTAGATGCTGCCGTCGGGCGCGATCGCCGGCGATCCATCGGTCTTGTCGCCGAGCGCAGCGGACCACCTGAGCGAGCCATCCGCGTTGAGCGCGTAGAAAATGCCGTCCGAGGAGCCAATGTAGATCGCACCGTCGCTTCCCAGGGCGGGAGAGCCTGTGATGTAACCCCCCGTTGAATACGACCATTTTTGGGCGCCTGACGAGGTGAGGGCGTAGACCTTGCCGTCCCAGGAACCGAAGACGACCGTCATTCCATCGGACGAAACCGAAGGCGAGGAGTCGATCCAGTCCCCCGCCTGAAACTGCCACTTCACCGTACCGTCCGAGTTGAGCGCGTAGAGAATGCCCGAGGACGTGGTCGAAGACGATGAGCCCACCTCGGTTCCGATGTACATCGTCCCATCGGGCCCCGCCGCCGGCGAGGAGATGATCGACCCGGCTGCGGCACTCGAGAGCGTCGTGTAGTGCCAGCGCAGCGACCCGTCCGTCGTCTGCGCGTGCGCGATCGCGCACAAGCCCAGGGTCGCAACCAGGAATCCGTGGCGTCGAAGACCCGCAGTGATCCGGTGGACGAGAGGGCGACGAGGAGAATTGGACAGAGTCATGAAGTGGGGTGCGAGGTCGCGGGCAAGGTGACAAGAAAATGCGAGCCTGTGGAATCTGTTTTGGCTAAGGATAATTCCCCACCCGCGTGCCGCGCCAGCTGCCAGCTGATGGCCAGGCCGAGCCCGCTTCCGCCCGGTTTGCCGCTTCGTTTCGGCTGGAACAGGCGTTCCCGCTCGGCCGGATCCAGGCCGGCCCCCTGGTCGGCGACGAGAATCCCGACTCCGCCGTCCGCCGCGCTTCGCGCGGATACCGTGACGGTCCCGCCCCTGGGCGTGGCGTCGATGGCGTTGTCCACAAGGTTTTTCAGGGCAAGCCGGCATAGGTTCGCAGTCCGGGCCTCGATCTCGGGTTCGCCCTCCGAGGAAAAGGACAGCTTCACGCCCGCCTTCTCCGCCCTGGCGGCCACCTCGCTGCGCAGGAGCGACATGAACTCCGACAGGCGCACGGGCCCCGAGACCGGCGTCGAACCTTCCTCGATCAGCATCGAGGACACCTCGCGCAAAAGTTCCGAAATCCGACGCGTCGTCTCGCGGGCCTCGCGCAGGGCTTCGCCATCGCCCGCCGCATCGCCCCCGGCCACCGCGTCGGCCAGGAATCCGTCGATCCCCGCCACGGGATTCTTGAGCCCGTGCACTAGGTGTGCGCTGACCGCACCGACCGCGGAGGCCTTGGCGGCAAAAACCAGTTCCGCATTGGCCCGCGCCAGATCGAGAGTCCGCGCTTCCAGCCTGTGCTCGGCGCCCAGCAGCCGCCGGTAGACCCAGGCCAGGCACAAAACGATGGCCGCGGATCCGGCCAGGAACGCAAGGGCGGCCTGCGTTTCGAGTTGCCTGTCCATCGCCGTGAACGCCGCCTCCAGCGGCCCCCCGTCCATCCAATACTGCGCAAACGGCAACCCTCCGCCGGAGCTCGCCTGCGGCACCGGCACGATCACCTCGAGCAGCGAGGCTCGCCGGTCGCCCGCCACCAGGCCCTCCGTTCCCAAATGGTCCGCTAGTTTCGCGTCGGGATAGAGCCGAGCGCACGCCTCACCCCGGTCCCGCGCCCTCCTGGCCAAATCAGCAGAGAGCACTGCGTCCACCGCGATGCCCGGCAGGCACGACACCAGCTTCCCGCTACCGTCGAATAGCCGGACGGCGATCACACCGCGCAACCGGGACGATTCCAGCACCGCCCCAAAGGCCGATGCGTTCGTGCCGGCAAGGTCCGTCCCGTTCAAGTCGCCAGCCTGCGCGTCGAGCTGAAACATGACCATGCCTTCGAGCGAAGACGCCTCCTGATGCAACGCCTGTTCACGAAGCCGGCTGCGAAGCGCAAGCGTGCCCACCGCGACGACCGCCGCAAAAATGATCAGCACGCCCCCCAGTCCCGCCGCCGGCAAAAGCCAGCCCCGCGTTGGTTGTGTTGGGTTTGTCATGGGAAAATCGGATACACTCGCTGTCCTCGGACGGCCGACCGCTCCCCTGGCGACTCCAGACGATCCGACTTGATCGCCGCGGGGTCCGCGCAGGAGTTCAAAGCTGACGTTTGACGCCAAGCGTGGCAATCAGATCGCGGTAGCCCGCGTTTTCGAGGTTGGTGACGCTCCCCTCGCGCTCGACCTCCGCGTAGGCCGACCAGACCTTGCCCAGGCTGCGCTCCACACGGAAGGTGCCGTCGATGTCACGGCCATGACGACTGGGAGGAGCCAGGCCCGCTCCCACCGTCTGGACGAGGTAGTGCGTGCGGTTCGCATCCACGTCGAGATCAAGGGTCCATTTTCCCCGTGTCCATTCGAGCGAACCCGAGGCGCCCACCAGGTTGAAGTCGTAGAAACCCGCGTGCTCGTCCCGGTTCGAAAAGGCCCGGAGCTTCACCGAGGCCTCCCAGT
>JAJXVO010000075.1 GCA_021782105.1 bacterium | reverse complement strand
CCGGTGAGATTCGAACTCACGACCTCTTGCACCCCATGCAAGCGCGCTACCAGGCTACGCTACGGCCCGAAACAAGAGGAGGGTCAAGAAGCGGGATGCCTCATCGCCTTGCAAGAGAAATTTTCCGTTTTGCGAAAGCCGCCGCGGCCCGTCCGGGGAGACCATGACGTCTCGGAGCTTCGTAAAATCGGGCGTCAGGAGGAAAGCCAGGGGCGTGGCGCCCCTGTGTGTAACCAAATTCTGAATTCGGCTGGACCTAGAAATTCCGAAAATAGCGCGCCCCGTTCCCGTCGACGAAGACCAGGCGGTCGTTTGACACCTCGACCAGGCGAAGCCCGAGACCTGAGTCGACGAGGTCGTTCACGCGGTACACCCGGTCGTTGATCAGCACGCGGCTTTCTTTTCCCGAGGCGCGGATGCCCATGATCTTGAGATGGTTCACGACGGCCTGGGCTGCAGGCGAAGCGATTGCACCTTGGCCTGGAGTGATTGCGGTCCCAGTCCCGGGACCGCTGATGCCGACGAGGCTGATTTCGGGCGATCCGGAGGCGGTGGACGGTGCCGCCTGGGCGGAAACAGGGGCGGGGAGGATGGCGGTGACTTGTGGGGCGGGCGTCGAGTGGGCGGCGGGAAGGGCCGACGCAGGAAGTGTGATTCGAGGCGTTGAGGACCCGGATGTGTGCGTTGGCACGGGGGCGGCGGCTCCGGGGTTTGATGCGATGAGCAAGGGAGCCGCGCTGGGAAGGGGTTTGGCCGACACGACAGAAGGCGAGTCTTCCGCCTCAATCGCATGGCTGGAGGTAGGAAGGGAGATCGAAGTGACCGGCTTCCGCGCGATGCGCAGGGTGAGAAACACCGAGAGGCACACGAGTGTCGCTGCCCCCGCCACGATGCCGATCGTGAGAGGGATCGACGGCCTTTTGCGTGCTGCCTGCCTTCCCGTTGCAGGTTCCGACGCCTCGGGAGGAGATCCCGCCTGCTCGCGTCGCATGCGCTCGGCTTTTTTGAGGGCGTCGTTGATCAGGCTCATGGTGCTTGTGTCAAAAGTGCTTCCGCGGCTCAGGCCGTCAATCTCCGCATGTCCTTCACTGCCTTCCGGACGTCCCAGTAGGTGACTTCGTCCGACTCCCGGACATAGGCGGACAGCAGGGCCTTGTCGCACAGATTGTTGACGATTCTAGGAATTCCGCCGCTCGCGTGGTGCAGGGCACGGAGAGCCCAGACGGAAAAGTAGGGGCGCCCCTGGGAGCCGGCGAGCGTCAGCCGGTGCTGGACGTAATGGGCGGTGTCCTCGGGGGTGAGCGGCTGGAGTTCGTAGTGGACGAGGATGCGCTGGCGAAGCTGACGAAGTTCGTCCTTGGCGAGCACGGCCTTGAGTTCGGGTTGTCCCATGAGGACGATCTGGAGAAGCTTTTGTCTGTCGGTTTCGAGATTCGAAAGCAGGCGGATCTGTTCGAGCACGTGGATGGCCAGATTCTGCGCCTCGTCGATGATGAGCACGATATCGCGTCCGCGTTCGATGCGCTCCAGCAGCACGCGGTTGACCTGGGCGACGAGGTCCACCTGGCTTCTCGCAAGTTTTTTCTCGCCGAGTTCGGTGAGGATGGCCTTGAGCATCTGAGTCTCGGTCACCCGGGGATTGAGGATCAAGGCAGTGTCGAAATGGGCGGGATCGAGCTCGTTGAGGAAGCGCCGGCACAGCGTCGTCTTTCCGCAGCCGACTTCGCCCACGAGCGTGATGAATCCCTTGCGCTCCTGGACGCCATATTTGAGATGATTCAACGCCTCCTGATGCGTGGGGCTCAGATAAAGAAAACGCGGATCGGGGGTAATGTTGAACGGAAGCTCCTTGAACCCGTAGAAGCTCAGATACATGGTGCGGAAAACTGCCCTCCCTGAATTGAAAAGGCACGCCAAAACGCAGTCGTCGGGTTGCCGCTTTGTCCTTTACTCGCCACGGCCCTTCTTCTGTTAGTGAGGCTCCTTCCATTCGTGAACGTTCGCCGCGTCATCGTAAGTCTCTACCTGTTGGTCTTTGTCAGCATCGTCGGGATGTCCACGGTGTTTTTCTGGCAGACCCGCGCCGAGTATCGGCGACTTCAGGAGGTGGAAGCGCGGAGTCAGAAACGTCTGACGCAGCTGGAGCTTCGATTGAAGGAACAGCAAAAGGTGCTCGACCGCCTCCGCACCGACCCGACCTACGTCGAACACATCATCCGGCACCGCCTCATGTATGCGAAGCCGGACGAGTTCATCTTTCGTTTCGATCATTGAGGGGGACGTTTGACGTCTGGACGGTATGGGCGGCAGGAAAAGCGTTGCCGGGGGCGGGCCGGCTACGCTCAAATCCCAGGCCATTTGCGTCTCCTCTATGCCTTCCCTCATCGACACCTTCACTGCGGCTGGACAAGGGCATGTGTTTGCCCATCTCGATCGCCTGCCGGAGACAGCCCGGCAGCGACTATTGAGTGAGGCGGCTGAGATCGACCTCGCGGAAATCGACCGGTTGGTGAAGTCGCTGGTCAACGCGTCGTCGCCGGCCACCGTGGATCTCAGAGACCTGACTCCAGCGCCCTACGTCTCGCGCCCCGAGCATGGCGGGGATCGCTCGGCCTGGGAAAAGGCACGTGCGGTCGGCGAACAGGCCCTGCGCGCCGGCCGGGTTGCGGCGTTCACGGTTGCTGGCGGACAGGGCACACGCCTCGGCTACGACGGCCCCAAGGGCACGTTTGCCGTCACGCCGATCACGCGAAAATCGCTCTTCCAAGTGTTCGCTGAAAAAATCAGGTCGGCCGGTCGGCGCTACGGAAGGCCAATCCACTGGTTCATCATGACCAGCCACCAAAATCACGAGGCGACGGAGTCCTTTTTCAAGGAGAACCACTCCTTCGGCCTGGATGCCGGACACGTGCACTTCTTCCGCCAGGGGCGCATGCCCGCGGTCGATTTCAACGGCAGGATTCTTCTGGCGGAGCAGGATGCGATCGCGATGTCCCCGGATGGGCATGGCGGCTCCTTGCGGGCCCTCGAACGCAGTGGCGCGCTCGACCTCATGAAATCCGAGGGTGTGGACGTGATCAGCTACTTCCAGGTCGACAACCCGCTCGTGCGCTGCATCGACCCCGCCTTCGTGGGCTGGCACCTGCTCTCGAATTCCGAGATGTCGAGCAAGATGGTGCCCAAGGCCTACGCTGGCGAGAAGGTCGGCCATTTCTGCATGCAGCGGGGGCGCCTGGTGGTCGTCGAGTACTCCGATCTTCCCGTTGCGATGCAGCAGGAGGTCGACCCCGGCACACAGAGGCTGCGTTATCTGGCGGGCAGCATCGCGATCCATATGCTGGACCGCGAATTCGTCCGGCGCATGGCGTCCGGCACCGACACAGCCCTGCCTTTTCACAGGGCGGACAAAAAGATTCCGTGCGTCGACGCGGCGGGCAACCCGGTGCGCCCGGCCAAGCCAAACGGAGTGAAGTTCGAGATGTTTGTCTTCGATGCGCTGCCGTTCGCGCGCAATCCGGTCGTGATCGAGACGCGTCGCGAGGACGATTTTTCACCAGTGAAGAACGCCGAGGGTATCGATTCCCCAAAAACCTGCCGCGACGATCAACTCCGGCAATTTGCACGCTGGTTCAAAGCGGCGGGGATTGCGCTTCCTGTCGATGCGAGCGGGCTGCCGACCTTTGCGCTGGAGATCTCGCCGCTGTTTGCCGACGACGAAGGCTCGTTTGCGGCCGCCTGGGCTCGGCTTGCACCCAAGCCCGAATTGCGCGAGGGCCTGTGCCTCGCCTGAACCCGATCTCAACCACGCTCCTTTCCATGAACACCCTCGAGACGATCCGCAACGCCGCGAAAGCGGGCCACCTCATGCCCAGCACGGCCGACAACCTTGCCGCCTGGCTCCAGGCCGGCCTGCCCGCCTGGGCCGTGGCCGGCATCGACGAACTCGTCGCCCAAGGTTCCTGGTCCGAGCTCAACGACCGCTTTTACCGCTACCTCGAATTTGGGACGGGTGGCATGCGTGGTCGCACCATCGGCGTCGTCAGCACCAAGGCCGAGCAGGGCCGGGGCGGTGCCAACGGAGCCCCGGAGTTCGCCGCCGTCGGTTCGAATGTGCTCAACGACTTCACGCTCATCCGCGCGACGCTCGGACTCTTCCGCCACGTAAAGGGATATCTCGGCGCGAACGGTTCCTACGACGCCCCCAAGCTCGTGATCGCCCACGATGTGCGGCATTTTTCGCGCCACTTCTGCGAACTTGCGGCCTCGACGTGGACGAAACTCGGCGGCGTCGCCTTCATTTTCGACGGACCGCGCTCGACGCCGCAGCTCAGCTTCAGCGTACGCTGGCTCAAGGCCCATTGTGGCGTTGTCATCACCGCGAGCCACAATCCACCGCACGACAACGGATTCAAGGCCTACTTTGCGGATGGTGGCCAGGTGGTTCCTCCCCACGACAAGGGCATCGTCAATGAGGTCAACGCCGTGCCGCTCTCGGAGCTCGGAGCCTTCCTCGCCAAGGATATCTCCCGCGTGATCCAGCTGGGCGCCAAGGCCGACGAGGCGTATCATGCCGTCGCCTACCGCGCCATGCTCGAGCCGGAACTCTGCCGGAAGGCGGGCATCAAGATCGCGTTCACCAATATCCACGGCACGGGCGCCGTCGCGAGCGTGCCGCTGCTCCGCAGGGCGGGCTGCGAAGTGCACGTCGTCGCGGAACAGGAGGCCTTTGACGGCCGCTTCCCGACCGTCAAGTCGCCCAACCCGGAGAACGCCGAGGCGCTCTCCATGGCGGTGAAACTCGCCGAGACCAAGGGACTCGACCTCGTCGTCGGCACCGACCCGGACTGCGATCGCATGGGCTGCGCCGTGCGGGGCCGGGACGGAAGCATGGTGCTGCTCTCGGGCAATCAGATCGGCTCGCTTCTCGCCGAGTATCGGCTGAGCAAGTACAAGGAGTTGGGATGGATTCCGAAGGCCGGCTCGGACCGCGTTGCGATCGTCAAGACCTTCGTCACGACGCAGCTCCAGGACGCCATCGGACGCAGCCACGGAGTCAAGGTCATCAATACCCTGACGGGGTTCAAGTGGATCGGATCGAAGCTCCTCGGCTACGAGAACACGCTCAAGTCGTCGCTGCTCGCGGATCAGGGCATCGCGCTCGACTATGACGCCACGCCCTTTGCCACGCGTGCGAAGCTGCTCCAGGAAAAGAGCACGTTCTACGCCTTCGGCTGCGAGGAAAGCTACGGTTACCTGGGCAACGACTTCGTGCGTGACAAGGACGGCAACGCAGCCTGCCTGATGATGGCAGAGCTCTGCGCCCACGTGAAGAGCAGGGGCCTGACGGTTCCCGAGTACCTCGATTCAATCTACCTGAAGAACGGGTTCTACCTCGAAGGTGTCATCAACCTCTACTACGAAGGCGCGACGGGGGCCGCGAAGATCAAGCGCATCCTCGATACCTACCGTTCGGCTCCGCCCGAGGCCTTTGGCAGTGTAAAGGTGAGCAAGTTCACGGATTTTGGCATGGAGACCGTGAAGGATCCCGATGGCGAACAGATCCCGAAGCAGGACCTGTATTTTGTGACCTTGGACAACGGGATGAGCTTTGCCGCCCGTGGCAGCGGCACGGAGCCAAAGATGAAGTTTTACATCTTCGCGCGCGCCGACGTGAAGAGCGCCGCGGATCTGGCTGCAGTGAAGGGTGCGTTGAAGACGGACCTTGACCGCATGAAGACGCTTGTCGAGGCCGATGCGAAGACCCGCGCGGAGGGGTGAGCGGAGGGCATGCGAAGGTGCGGCGTGTTCGCCCCGCCTTCGTCGCCTGCGGCTGATTTCCAAATAAAAGGCCCGGCGCTTGAAGTGCCGGGCCTTTTGGTTCTAAAGCGGTCGGAGGTTCAGATCAGCAGCAGCGCGGGGGCCTCCAACAGGCGCCTGAGGGCGCCGAGGAATTGCGCTCCGAGCGCTCCGTCCACGACGCGATGGTCGCAGGAGAGCGTCAGCGACATGCGCTGGCCCACCTCGACGCGTCCGTCCTTCACGACGGGCTTTTCGACTGTGGCGCCGACCGCGAGGATGGCGGCGTTGGGCGGGTTGATGATGGCGCTGAAGCGGTCGACGCCCATCATGCCGAGATTGGATACGCAGAAGGTGCCGCCCGTGAACTGGGCGGGCTGGAGCTTCTTGTCCTTGGCCAGCTTCGCGAGCTGCTTGGCCTCGGGGCTGATCTGGAAGATGCTCTTCAGGTGGGTGTCGCGGATTACCGGAGTGATCAGACCGTCGTCGATGGCAACGGCGAAGGAAACGTGAGCGGCGGCGAAGTAGCGGATCTGCGTGCCTTCCCAGGTGGCGTTGACGCCGGGCACCTGGCGAAGGGCCTCGGCGCTGGCCTTGAGAATGAAGTCGTTTACGGACAGCTTCACTCCCTCCTTTTCGAGGGCGGCGTTGATCTGGGCGCGCAGCGCGAGTACCGGGGCGGCGTCCGCTTCGACCTCAAGATAGAAGTGCGGTATCTGAGATTTGGATTCAACGAGACGGCGGGCGATGGTGCCGCGCATGTTGGAGACGGCGAGCACGCGCTCCTGCTGGATGGGGCCCTTGGCGAGGGACATTGCGGACAGCGCGGTCCCAGTGGCGGATTTGGCGGCTGCGGGACCGGCCTTTTCTGCGGCGAGCACGTCGGCGCGCACGATGCGTCCGCCGGGGCCGGAACCCTGGATGTTCCGGGTGTCGATCCCCTTGTCCTGGGCGATTTTTTTGGCAAGGGGGGAGATCTTCACACGACCTTGCGGCCCTGCGCCGGCCGGAGTCGGGGAGGGGGCCGGGCCGACGGGGACGGGCTGCGGCGCGGGAGCCGGTGTCGGCGCAGGTGCCACGGCGCTCGCGGGGGCCGCGGCCGGGGCGGCGACCTTGGGAGCGCTGGCGGGAGCCTCGACCACCTCGCCGGGCTTTCCAATTGCGCAGAGGGCCGCACCGATTGCGATCTGCGAGCCTTCGGGGGCGAAGATCTTCACGAGCGTGCCGTCGAAAAACGACTCGAGTTCCATGGTCGCCTTGTCGGTCTCGACCTCGGCGAGCATGTCGCCGCTCTTCACCGCGTCGCCCTCCTTTTTCTTCCATTTGACCAGCGTGCCCACCGTCATGGTGTCGCTGAGTTTCGGCATATCGATGATCTGGGCCATAGGGAGGCTGGGTTTGGGAATTGTCGGTGTCGTGGCGCTTTAACTACCGCTGCGTGACTCTCAGCGGCAGACGCCGAGAGCGGCGTCCAGAATTCGCTGGGGGGTTGGAAGCTGTTCCTTCTCCAACGGTGAGCTGTAGATCTGCGGGGCGTCGATGGCTGAGACGCGCTTGACCGGAGCATCGAGGTCGTCAAATGCCTTGTCCTGAATGAGGTAGGCGATCTGGGCGTCGACGCCGCAGAACGGCTTGTTCTCCTCCACGAGCAATGCGCGGTGCGTTTTGCGCACGGACGCCAGGATCGCAGCTTCGTCGAGCGGACGGATGGACCGGAGATCGACGACCTCCACGGAAATATTGTGCTTCTCCTGGAGTACCTCGGCGGCCTTGAGCGACTGGATGACGGAGCGGCCGTGCGCGATGATGGTGAGGTCCTTGCCCTCGCGCTTCACATCGGCCTTGCCGAGGGGGATCAGATACTCCTCGGACGGCACCTCCATCTTGTCGTTATAAAGGATGGTGTTCTCCATGAACATGACCGGATCGTTGTCGCGGATCGCAGCCTTGAGAAGACCTTTGGCATCGTAAGCGGTGGCGGGCACGACGACCTTCACGCCGGGATGGTTGGCGCAGACATTCTCGGGCGTGTGGCTGTGCGTGGCGCCGACGTTGGTGCCTCCGTTAGCCGGGCCGCGGATGACAATTGGACAGTTGATCTGCCCGCCGGACATGTAGCGGACGTTGGCGGCGTTGTTCAGGATCTGGTCGAATGCGACCGAATAGAAGCTCCAGAACATGAGTTCGATGACGGGGCGCAGGCCAAGCATCGAGGCGCCGACGCCGAGGCCGATGAAACCGGCTTCGCTGATGGGAGTGTCGATGATGCGCTTGGGGCCGAACTTTGCGAGAAGCCCCTCGGAGACCTTGTAGGCGCCGTTGAATTGGCCGACTTCCTCACCCATGAGGAAGACGCGCGGATCGCGCTCGAGCTCTTCGGCAAGAGCCTGATTCAAAGCTTCGCGGTACGTGATGACAGGCATGGAAAGGATCGTGTTGTGCAGTGGCTGTGTGCGCCGTGCTTATTCGAAGATGATGGTCCCCTGGGAGGTCTTATGTGACGGATTGTCCTCCTCCCAGTAGATGTCCTTGGTGATGTCCTCGACGGTCGGGTAGGGGCTCGCCTCGGCGAACTCCGTGGCGAGATCGGCCTCTGCGCGGGCCTCGGCATCGATCTTCTCGATGATCTCCGTGGTGAGCACGCCTTCGGCCTCCAGGCAGGACCGGAACAGATTGAGGGGATCCTTGGTGCGCTGGTATTCCTCGATCTCGGTTTTCGACCGGTAGGTCTTGTCGGGATCGGCGACCGAATGGCCGCGATAGCGGTAAGTGTCGATCTCGAGCACGGAGGGTTTGTTCTGCTCGCGGGCGAGGGTGAGGAATTTGTCGGCCTTCTCACGGACCTCGTAGACGTCGTGGCCATTGCAGACATCCCAGGCCATGCTGTAGCCGGCGGCGCGCTCGGCGAGGGTGTGGCCGGCCGAGGACCGCTCCTGGCTGGTGCCCATGGAATAGCGGTTATTCTCGATCACGAAGACGACCGGCAGATTCCAAAGAGCGGCGAGGTTGAAAGCTTCGTGAACCGCGCCCTGATTGACGGCGCCGTCGCCCATGAAGGCCATGGCGGCGCCTTTGCGCTCCAAGTACTTGACCGCGAAGGCAAGTCCGGTGCCGAGCGGGATCTGGCCGCCCACGATGCCGTGGCCGCCCCAGAAATTGAGATGCGGGGCGAAATAGTGCATCGAGCCGCCCTTGCCCTTCGAACACCCGGTCGCCTTGCCATAAAGCTCGGCCATAAGCGCCTTGGTGTCCATGCCGACCGCGATCGCGTGACCGTGGTCGCGGTAGGCCGTGATCACGTGATCGTCCTTCCCCATCATCGAGCAGCAGCCGACGGCGACCGCTTCCTGGCCGATGTAAAGGTGCAGAAACCCGCCGATCTTGCCTGCCTGATAGGCGCGCAGGGAGCGTTCTTCGAAACGACGTATGCGCATCATCAGGCGATACAAGTCGATCTTCTGTGAAGGCTTAAGGACCTTGTTCACAGGAGCGTTCACAAAGGGCGAGATGTGCGGCGAGGCAGCACTGTCGCGTTGGGTGTCTGCGGACGGATTACTCACGTGGAAAGAGAGGGTTCTGCGAAAAGGGAAAGAGGGATCAAGTCAGTAAGAATCCTCCAGTTAGTGCGATGGTATCAGAAACGCAAATCGCGAAGTGCCCCGGGCCCGCCCCCGTGCTTCTAGGTCAGCGCCGTCCGGAGGAGGACAGCGTCTCCTCGACGTCGATTTTGAGTCTGTCGCGATCCGAACAATCGACACGTAGCGCCACAAAGCCGTCCCGATGCCGGTCCCAAATTTCCCATAATGCCTGTCGGTCGGTGTCCGGGATGGCGAGGGAATCGACCTGGGAGCGGGGGAAAAACCCGAAGGAACCCTCGTCGATGTCAGGCGGAAGGCCAGGGATGGGCTTTCGGCAGCGGAAGAGGAACAGCAGCCAGTGCGACTCGCCCTCGTAGGCCTTCTCCGAAATCATCGCGAAGAGGTGAAAATCGGCGGTTCTTGTTTCGAGCCCGGTCTCCTCCCGGGTTTCGCGAACCGCGCACTCGAAGGGAGATTCGCCGCAGGAGGTCTCCACCTTGCCGCCGATCGGGCTCCAATTGCCGAAATTGGGCGCCTTCTTCCGTTTGATAAGGAGTTGGTCACCCTGCTCGTTTTTGATGAAGACCAGCACGGCGAGCTTGTGCGTGAGAGGAAGGGCTGAGTCCATGGAACGCGTCCTGCACAACACCCCTTCTGAAGGAGAGTGCAAGCATCTCCGCCGTTTCGGGATCATTGAACAGCACGGAGGGAAACGGTATCCAATTTTTAAATGTGCGAAAAAACACGGCGATCGGGATGGACTCCCCGGCAACCGGCTCCTTTGATCCGGAAAAACGGCGAATACCGGCAAGGATGAGCATCGGCAAAGCGATAACCCCCACTCGATTGCGGTTGGCATGGCTAGCGGCCTCGCTCGGGCTCGGCCTGCTCGCCTCCGCGGGAGTCCTGGCGAGGGAGCGCAAGACCGATTCCACGGACTCAAAGATCCGGCTCTTGTCGCAGGCGCTCGAGGCCAGGGATTCGGGCGACTATGCGGCCGCAAAGGCCAAGCTGGTCGAATTGAACCGGCTTGTGCCCAACGATCCGCAGATTCTGCGAATGCTGGGTGACGTCGAGCGGCGGGAGAATGAAGCGTTGCACCCGGCTCCTCCTCCGCCCCCGCCGCCGCCGATCATGGACGCGGGCCTGCCGGCTGCGCCTGCTCCTCGGTCGTCATCGCCTGTTCCAGCAGCCACGGATCTGCTCGCCGGTCCATCGCTTCCCCTGGTGCCCGACTACTCGGTTTCGGATTCGGCTCCCGTCGCCACGGTGCGTCGCTGGCGCGCCTCGCCCGCCGATGCGACTCAACTTGCGGCCGACGAGACTGCCCGGCTCAAGGATGAGATGGACAGGGTGACCCAACGCCTTTCACATGCGCGCGACCTCGTGGCGGAGGACCGCCATCACGAGGCGCTCAAGGAACTCCGCCAAATCGAGAACGCTCTGCCGTCGAATCCGATGACCGAGCCTTTGCTTCGACAGATTCGCGCGTTGATGGTCGACGTCGAACACCGGCTTCGTGTCGCCGCGATCTCGCTCAAGGATACGCCGCCGGTGTTGTCGATTCGTTATGGGGGCGATCATGTCGCAGGCTCTGCCCCACCGGCCGCGGTGTTTACTCCTTCGGTCGATGTGGAATTGGAGCTGTTGGAATTGCCCAACTCGGCGGTCGACGATCTCTGGGCCGCCTGGGCGAGTCTTTCGCGGGAATCGCAAGGCCGGCGTCGCACCACTGTTTTGCTCGACCGCAACGGGCGCCCCGAATACCAGCGCCCGGGTCGCGCCCTGCTGAGCCCGTCCCAGCTCGCCGTCTATCGCGCGATCGCCGCCGGAAGAACCGACGCGGATGCCGCCTTTGCTCCACTGTCCGATGGCGTCGTGGGATTTTCAGCACGCTTCGACCCCGATATGCTCGTGCGCACGCTCGCCTCGCTCCACGGATGCAGGCTGCTCGCCTCTCCCCGGCTCCCGGTGGAGGCGGGGTCGCCCACGATTCTCACTCTGAAGACCCAGCCTGAGCAGTCCGACAATGGCGCCGATCCGAAACAGGATTCCTTGTTGCCGTCATGGAAAATCACCCTCTCGCCGACGGCGGGCAAGGATGCACGCGTGACCGGGCTCGTATTCGATCTCCATGCTTCAAGTTATCAGGGGTACATTTCGCAGGGTCCGAGGGGCTTCGATCCCGCCGTTGACTCGTCAGCGCCCACACCTGAGAGCGGAGCCGAGACGATCATGGGCAGCACGAAGTCGGCGGGTGCCGTCAAGCTTCTCATGGGAGAGACTCTGGTGCTGGTGGGGCAGCCACAAGTGGACTGGCCGGGCGGGGTCATTGATGAGAGCCCCTTGGACCGCATCCCATGGTTCGGGCGCTGGCATCGGGCTATTAGATCTTACAATCATGAGCACGAGATGCTCCTGATCGTAAGGTTGCTGCCGGTGAAGCCGCAGCATCCGGTTGCATCGCCTGAAATCAAGAAATGATCAGACAGGCGGACAATGCGGCGGCGTACGCCGCCACGTACAGTCCGCTCTGTGCGAGCACGCCGATCAGTTGTGCCGGCGGCGCGGAGGGCCTCAATCGACGGCACAGTGACCAAGCCCATGCGGCCAGCAGGGCAAACGGGAGCAGGGCGAGTGGTTTGAGCGGCATTCCGAATCGGGTGAGCACCAGGGGAACGAGCAGCGCGACCACGTGGGCTGCGGCAAATTGCCCCTGCGCAAAACCACGGCCAAATCGCACCACGGTCGTGTGCTTGCCGGCGGCGCGGTCCGTGTCCAAGTCCCGATAATTGTTGGCCACGAGAATATTGGCAGCCAGCAGACCTATGGCCGCCGATATGGCAATTGCAGCAACGCCGACGCGGGCTGTCTGGACGTACACGGTGGCGCAGACCGCGACAGGTCCGAAGAAGATGAAGACGAAGACATCGCCCCAGCCATGGTAACCGAGCGGGTAGGGGCCACCGGTGTAGAGAACGGCCGAAACCAGGGATGCAATGCCGACCGCCAGAAGTGGAACTCCCCCATACGGGAGAAGCCCAAGACCCACGGCAAACGCAGCCAGGCACGTGAGCCACGTAGCCTTCAGCATGGTGGCGGGCGACACGAGGCCCGCCGATACGGCGCGCCGGGGACCGACCCGGGCACCGGTGTCGGCGCCCTTCACGTAGTCGAAATAGTCGTTGGCGAAATTGGCCGCGATCTGCGCCAGCACGGCGAAACCGAAACACAGCACGAGCGGAATGACGCGAATGCCTCTTCCGGTACTGTGCACCAGGGCCGCGCCTGCGATGACGGGCGCGAACGACACGGGAAGCGTGCGCGGACGAGTAGCCGATAACCAAATACGGATGAGGGACGGATTGCCGGTCATGGAGAGTCAGGTGCGGGCATGGTGGCTACGGCCCGAGAGCTGCCGTCCCGCGACGAGGCTCACGATGATCGGCAGGGCGGCAAGCGCGAGCGGGACCAGGAAGCCGTGGTCCGCGAATCCTCTGAAAGCCAGGTGGAAGCCGGCGGTGACCAGTCCCAGCGTGGCCAGGAACGCGGCCGGATTGGGCAGCAGGGGGTTGAGCACCCAGGAGACGGCGAAACCCAGCACCGCAGGGAGCAGGCCCGCGGCGCCCACGTTGAGGCCCGCGATGAAAAATGCCGGTGCGTAGAGCGTGACACGCTCGTGGAGACGCACGGTCTGGATGAGAATGGCCAGGACGAGCACGGCTCCCTGGAGGAAAATCGCGGGCGCGAGGTTCGGCGAAGCGGCCATGCTCACGCTCATCAGACACAGCGAACCTGTCGCGCCGCGCGCGAGGTCCACGTAGTTGCGAAATTGGCCGAATTCCTCGCCCGCCCTCAAGGCGTGGTCGCCAGGCTCGCGCTGGTCCCTGGGGTTGGTGAACCTGCGCCCTTTCCTGACCCCGCTTCCAAGTCGTGCGCCGCGCCTCAGAACCTGGCGCGGGAGCAGAAGCAGCAGCAGGCTGAGGACGAAATACGCGACGTTGATTTTCACGGAGGAGGCGGGTTTGGGATGTGATACGGAAGTCGAAACGATCAAAGGATGCGGATGAACGCCCGGAAACCGGTGGAGCGGGACTCGCGATCACCGGCGGGTTTCATCGGATCGTGAAACCGTCGAACTGGCGCTCCGACTTGCGCGTCGTGCGGTCTACCTTTCGTATGTATCCGTGCATGCGCCCGGCCAGGGCGTCGACGAACCCATCGAGTTCGCTGCGACGGCCCTCGATCTCGAGTTGGACACGCCCGTCGGGAAGATTTCTGACGTAGCCCGCGACCTCGTACTCGAGGGAAACCTGGAGCGTCGTGTAGCGGAAGCCGACCCCTTGGACGCGGCCGGTGTAAAAGAGGATGTCGTGATCGACGAGATCCATGATTCGGCGTTTTGAAAAGTGGCGTGCGGGAACCTGAGCCATGCGGGACGGGGTTACTCCTTGTAATCCCGTCGCAGGTTGCTGGGCATGATCCCGAGTTCCTCGCGGTATTTTGCAACGGTGCGCCGCGCCACCGTGAGCCCCTTTTCCACGAGCTTGGCGACAATCTCCTGGTCGCTCAAAGGGGAACTCTTGTCCTCGATCGCGATGAGATCGGCGATCATCTCCTTTACGCTCTTGTTGGAGACCGAGGCGCCGCTTTCGTTCTGATACCCGGGTGTGAAGAAAAACTTCATCTCGAACACGCCGTGGGGGGTACGCATGTATTTGTTGGCGATCGCGCGGCTGACGGTCGTCTCGTGCACGCCAACGGTGTCCGCGATCTGGGTCATCGTGAGCGGCTTCAGGTGCGAGACGCCGTGTTCGAAGAAATTCTCCTGCACGCGGACGATCTCGCGGGAGATCCGCTCGATTGTCTGCTGCCGCTGCTCGATCGAATTGATCAGGAACTTGCCCGACCGCATGCGCTCGCGGAGGTAATCGCGCTCCTGTTTGCTGAGCTGTCCCCTGGCGATCATTTCCCGATACGTGCTTGAAATGCGCAGTCGGGGTATGAAATCGCTGTTGAGGATCACGGCCCACTTTTCGCCGTCGCGCTCGACGGTCACATCCGGTGCGACGACGCGGTTGCTGTCGGAAGCGAAGCGACGGCCTGGGGCGGGATCGAGAGTGCCGATTTCCTCGATGGATGACTGGATCTCGTGCATGGGCGCGCCCAGCTTGCGGGCAATCTCGGGGATCCGCCGGCGGGTGAGAAGCTCGAAATGGTGTTTGATGATCCGGGAGGCGAGCGACTCGGTGCGCCCTTTGGAAGTGAGCTGTGCGAGTAGGCATTCGGCCAGATTCTGGGAGCCGATGCCCGCGGGCTCGAACTGCTTCAGGATTTTCACAGCCTCCTGAACCGATGCCAGTGGCAGCCCGGTCTGAAGCGCGATATCCGGCAGCGTCTGGGTGAGAAAACCGCGATCATCGAGGGAGCCCACGAGATAGCGGATCGCCTCA
>JAJXVO010000357.1 GCA_021782105.1 bacterium | reverse complement strand
GAGTTGGGTCATGGTGGTGTCTCTCTAAACGACAAGGTAAGAGCAGACACGATTCGCCGTCCGGAACGGGGTCTCGGGAACTACCCTCACGCTTCATTTTTGCGATGAAGTTTTCGCGATGGGACGCGCGCAATTCGCGCCTCACGCGTGAGCACCCGGGAGCGGATCTTCGGACTTCGCAGTTCTCGGGATCCCATTGGAATCCCATCCTCGCCTCCGCCTTCGCCGATTGCTGACCGACTGGCTTTTCGCGCCTGTTCTGGACGCGATGGAGGTTTGTGATGCGTTACCGCAGCGCAACTGTGGCCGATTTGCACGGCCTTCCCCGATATCCCGGGAGAGCCAAAGAACGACGAACGAGCCGCACTAGACGCACCCGACCAACACACTGGCAACATGAAAAAGGTCAGCTGCCACTTTCAGGCGGACCAAAGTCCCCGAGGGAGTTCCGAGGGAAGAAATGGTCAGATTCGGAGATCAAAAAAATCTCGAATCGTCATATTCGGATTGCTTGATATGTCAGCTTGCATTCTCGACCAGCACACCCATCTTGCTCCCTACTGATCCTTCCGCCGCATGAGCTCCACGTCCCTCCCTCTCTCCGCATCCTACCTCGCGCTCCGCGAGCTCTTTGCCTCGCGCATCGCCGTCCTCGATGGGGCGATGGGATCGATGATCCAGACGTACAAGCTCGCCGAGGCTGATTTTCGCGGCGACCTCTTTCGCGCGCACGATCACGACCTGAAGGGTGACAATGATCTTCTCTGCCTGACCCGCCCCGACGTGGTCCGCGAAATCCACCGCCGGTACTTCGACGCGGGTGCCGACATCGTCGAGACGAACACCTTCAACTCGACCACGATCTCGCAGGCGGACTACCACCTGGAGTCCGCTGTGCCCGACATCAACCGGGCCGCGGTCCGGATCGCCCGCGAGGCCGCGCGCGCGGCGGAGGCGGCCACCCCCGGGCGCCGCTGCTTCGTGGCCGGTGCCATCGGACCCCTGAACCGGACGCTCTCGATGTCCCCCGACGTCAACCGTCCCGAGTACCGAGCCGTCACCTGGGCCCAGGTCGTCCAGGCCTACACCGAACAGGTGCGCGCACTCGCGGAAGCCGGCGCAGACGCGCTGCTGGTCGAGACCATTTTCGACACGCTCAATGCCAAGGCCGCCCTCTTCGCCATCGAGCAGGTGTTCGACGAGCGCGGCGAACGCCTGCCCGTGATGATCAGCGTCACGATCACCGATGCCTCCGGACGCACCCTGTCGGGACAAACCGTGGGCGCCTTTTACACCAGCATCCGCCACGCGCGCCCGTTCTCCGTTGGAATCAACTGCGCGCTCGGCGGCCGCCAGATGCGCCCGTACATCGAGGAGCTCGCCCGGATCGCCGAGTGTCACGTCACCTGCTACCCAAATGCCGGGCTTCCGAATGCGTTTGGCGGATACGACGAGACCCCGGCCGACATGGCCACCGTCCTGTCCGAGTTTGCCGACGCCGGTTTCGTCAACCTGGTCGGCGGTTGCTGCGGCTCCACGCCCAACCACATCCGCGCCATCGCCGCCGCCGTGCGTGGACGGGCTCCCCGCAAGTCTACCGAGCCCCAGGCTCCCGCCCTGCGGCTGAGCGGTCTCGAAGTACTCCAGGTCGCCTGAGTCCGAGTCGGCATGGATCCGCTCCCGCTCCTACAATCGCCGTTTTTCACGGTTGGCCGCGACCATCGCCACCTGGTCGTCCGCCTGCTCGCGGAAAGCCGGGTCCTGAGCACGTGCCCGGTGAATGGCGGGCTGCGCCGTGACCTGACCCAGCTCTTCAACCATCAGAGTTGCGAGCCGGCCAAGCACCAGGAGCGTTTTGAATTCATCACGGGCAAGGGTCCCGTCGGCTACCATTCCCACGTGTGCGCCGAGCTCGGACTCGATCCGGGGAGCACCGCAGTCCTGGGCACCGCCGCCACGATGCAGTACCTCGGTATCGCCACCCGCGCCCATGCCGATCTCTCAGTGACCGCAATCGTCACCGCCGGCGTCACGGGCAATGCGGGCTGTGCGGGCGAACCCGCCGCCTACGATGAGTCAGGCGGGGTCTGGAAACGCACCACGACGGAGGCCGATCCCAAGGCCGCCGGCACGCACGGTGGCACGATCAACACGCTGCTGCTGTTTTCGTCGCCGCTCTCCGAAAGTGCGCTCGCGCGCGCAGTCGTCACGATGACCGAGGCCAAGACCAGCGCCCTGTTCGACCTCGCCATCGGCAGCCGCAGTTCCTGGAGGCCGGCCACCGGCACGGGCACCGACCAATTCGCAATCGCCGCCCCTGCCGCGGGAGCAAATGTCCGCACCTGGACCGGGCACCACACGAAGGCCGGAGAACTGATCGGACTTACCGTGCGCGAAGCCACGCTCGAGTCCCTGCGCTGGCAAAACGGTCTGGAGCCCAGTTACACGCGCTCGCTCTTTCACGCGCTGGGCCGTTTCGGCCTGACTGAGGAACACTTCAAGTCGCGCATGGAGGCGCTTCTCGACGCCGGCGACCACGCGCTGCTGAAGCACAACTGGAATCCGGTGATCTTCGAGCCGCAGCTCGCCTCCGCAGCCTACGCCTACGCGGCCGTGCTCGACCGGATCCTCTGCGGCACGCTCGGGTTTGCCGCCGCGCACGAGGCCCTCCTGAACCAGGCCGCGATCATGGCTGCCGGGCTCGCGGCGCGACCTGCGGCATTCCCGACGTTCAGAGCGGAATTGGCCGGCGAACTGACGCCCGAGGACTCGACTCGCGACGGCGCCCTGCCGGCCCCGGCGGTCGAACTCGCCTGCCGGGCCATCGCCCTCGGGTGGCGAAGCAAGTGGAGGACCTGACCCGATGCACGCGGTGACTGCACAGCTCGCGGCAACGCTTTCCGCCTGCACGGGCCTCTTCGAGCCACGCTTCGTGGCCTGGGCCGCGATCGGCCTCGGCCTCGACGCGCTGATCGGCGATCCCGTGTTTCCGCTCCACCCGATCCGACTCCTCGGACGGCTTCTCGCCGCCCTCGAGGCGTTGCTCTTCCGTATCGGGCTGAACGGATACGCGGGCGGCATCCTCCTGTTCCTGCTCCTGTGCGCCACGGTGCTGCCGCTCTGTCTCGGCTTCCTCGCCCTCGCACATGCGATCCACCCGCTGGTCTTCGACCTGGCCG
>JAJXVO010000356.1 GCA_021782105.1 bacterium | reverse complement strand
GCTCGTGAGGGTGTCCGAAATCGCCGAAAAGGAGAAGATGTCGGTCAAGTTTCTTGAGCAGGTGATGCTGCAGCTTCGCGAAGCCGGATTCGTGGAAAGCGAACGCGGAAAATTCGGCGGTTATCGGCTGGCCCGGCCTTCGGCCAAAATTTACCTGGGCGAAATCGTCCGACTGATCGACGGCCCCCTCGCACCGATCGGCTGCGTGTCGCAGACCGCCTACACGCCCTGCTCCTGCCCGGACGAGGCCCACTGCGGTCTGCGCATGGTCATGCTCGACGTCCGGAATGCGATCGCAGGGATCCTTGATCGCTACTCGCTTGCGCAGATCGTGGAGGTGACGACCCGAAAGCTCCGCCGCGACGGTCACGCGCTGCCATTCTCCCAGCCACCCGCGCGCTCGGCGTCCGCGGAAAACCGTACGCGCCGGCTGCACGACGGGATTCTCGATGAACTTCAGGAGGAGTACTCCATATGAAGCTTTCCACCTGCATCGCAGCGATCGCCGGGGTTCTGGGATGTGCCGCCACACTGGTCGGAGTCGTATCCGGCCGCGACTCCAATCCCGCCAGCGAATCGCGGGTCCTGCGCGTGGGCTATTTTCCCAACGTGACGCACGCACAGGGGATCATCGGCGCTGAGACGTCGCGCGAGGGCCGAGGCTGGTTCGAAAAGCGGCTCGGTCCTGGCGTGAAAGTCCAGTGGTTTGCCTACAATGCCGGTCCGAGTGCCATGGAGGCGCTCCTGGCCGGATCGATCGACATGACCTATGTCGGTCCCAACCCCGCGCTCAACGTGTACATCCGCTCCTCCGGTGACGAGGTGCGCATCATGTCCGGGGCAGCCGAAGGTGGCGCCGCTCTGGTCGTCCACAAGAACGCGGGCCTCAAATCGCCCACCGATTTTAAGGGGAAACGGATCGCCTCGCCTCAATTGGGAAACACCCAGGATGTGGCCGCGCGCTCGTGGTTCAAGGCTCATGGGATGAACGTCACGCTCACGGGCGGCGACGTCCACGTGATCCCCACCTCCAACCCCGATCAACTCACCCTGTTCTCGCAGGGCCGTCTCGACGGCGTGTGGACTGTCGAACCCTGGGTCTCCCGCCTATTGCTCGAAAGCGACGGAGCGATCTTCCTCGATCAGCCGGAAGCCGTGACGACGATCCTGGTGGCCGGGGTCAAGGCCCTCCGCGATAAATCCGACCTGGTCGCCCGCTTCGTCGAGGCCCACCGCGAGCTCACCTCGTGGATCAATGCTCATCCCGACGAGGCCCGGGAACTCGTCCGCACGGGGCTCGCCGCGGAGACCAAGCGTGCATTCTCCCCCGCCCTCATGGCGTCGGCCTGGTCTCATCTCAGGTTCACCGACAAGGTCCCCGTCCGGCGTTTTGAATCCCTCGTGCGCGACGCGCAGTCCGTCGGATTCCTCCGCAATGCGATCCCTCTGGACCGCCTATTCTGCCGCACGCCATGACTCTCGAAACCGAGCTCCGGAACGAATCTCCCTCCAAACTTGCCGTGCGGCGCATTTCCAAGCGCTTCTCGGCGCGCGGGCGGGCCGTTCACGCACTGGATGACGTCTCGCTGGAGGTCAGCGAAGGCGAATTCGTCTGTCTCGTGGGGCCCTCGGGATGCGGAAAGTCCACCCTGCTGAACATGATTGCCGGGCTCGAGCTGCCCGACGAAGGCGAGGTCCTGTCAGACGGGCACCGAATCAACTCCCCCGGGCGCGATCGCATGGTGATGTTCCAGGAGTCGGCCCTCTTTCCCTGGCTGGACGTCCTGGGCAATGTCCTGTTCGGCCTTCGCCTCAAGCCTGGCCTTACCACAGCCGAGCGGCTCGACGTCGCGCGCTTCTACCTGAAGTTGGTCGGTCTGGAAAAATTCAGCCACTCCTACATCCACGAACTCTCGGGCGGCATGAAGCAGCGAGTGGCGCTCGCCCGCGCGCTGGCACCCAATCCTCGCGTTCTCCTCATGGACGAACCCTTCGCCGCGCTCGACGCGTTGACCCGCGAGCAGCTCTACGGGGACCTGCAGCGCATCTGGGCCGACCGAAGGAAGACAATCGTGTTCGTCACCCACAACGTCCGCGAGGCGGTCTGCCTCGGCGACCGCGTGGTCCTGTTTTCCCCTCACCCTGGTCGGATCCGCGAGCAGTTCCACATCGATCTTCCGAGGCCTCGCGACATCAACAGCGTGAGTCTCGCCGAGCACGCGTCAGAAATCATGTCCGCGCTCAAGCAGCACACCACGGCACTCAACGGAGAGGCATCCGAATGAAACGTGTCACCCGTGCGGTCCTGTTCTTCGCCGCCCTCATCGGCGTCTGGCAGCTCGTCTACATGGCGAAGATCTGGTCGCCGGTGCTCGTCCCGTCGCCGCTCAGTGTGGCTCGCTACCTCGAGAGCGCCACCCTCGACGGAACTCTGCTCGGAGCCACCTTCGTCACCCTTCGGCGCCTGTGCCTCGGCTACGTTTCCGGGGTGCTCGCCGGACTGCCGCTCGGACTGCTGACGGCCCGGTTCAAGCTCATGGCCGATACGCTTGGGCTTATCGCGCTCGGGCTGCAGACCCTGCCCAGCGTCTGCTGGGTGCCGCTCTCGCTCCTCTGGTTCGGCCAGACCGAGACCGCCATGTTCTTCGTCGTCGTGATGGGCACGCTGTGGTCAATGATCATCGCCACTGAAAACGGCGTGCGAAATGTGCCGCCCATATTCGCCCGCGCCGCACGGACGATGGGGTCGAGCGGACTCCATACCTGGACCCACGTCATGCTGCCGGCTTCCCTCCCGTTCGTGGTGTCCGGCATGAAGCAGGGCTGGGCCTTCGCCTGGCGCTCGCTGATGGCGGCCGAAATCTACGTCACGATCCTCAGCGGCTTCGGCCTGGGCCACCTCCTGCACTATGGACGCGAACTCAACGCGATGGAGCAGGTGATCGGAATCATGCTCGTGATCATCGTGATCGGCCTGCTCGCGGACAAGATCCTCTTCTCCCCTTGGGAGCGCTTCCTCCACCGCCGGTGGGGAACCGAGAAAGCCTGAGCCCCCCTTTTCCCGTAACTGAAGCTAGAAACCAAACAAAGAGAACAACCATCCCACTCGAAAACCCATGAAGATCCACAACGACATCACTGAAACCATCGGCAATACCCCGCTCGTGCGCCTCAACCGCACGGCCAAGG
>JAJXVO010000074.1 GCA_021782105.1 bacterium | reverse complement strand
AAGGTGCCCCTCCTCCAGCCGCTTTCGTTGCCTGTCCCTTCAAAACCTCCCAAATGGAAACACCGCCCGTAAGTGCGGCGGACCTCGCCGGCCCGTTATGGACTGCGGAGCCTCGGCTCCGCCTTTGGACGGGACGACTCGACGTCCCGCCTTCTCGGAGCCGCTTTCTCTGCCTGTCCCTTCAAGACCTTTATCCTCGGGGGCGCTCCATCACTCGTGAAGCACCTTTTTTGCCGAAGCAGGAAGGTCGTGGGCGTGAAGCAACAGGAGGCTGACCTGCCAGAGTTGTTTATCGGTCAGGCTCTCGCCGAATCCCGGCATGCCGGTGAGCCGGATCCCGTTCCTAACTTTCCAATACGTCACTCCGACCGGATCATCGGTGACACCCTTCTTCGGCGGCAGCATCTGCGGCGGATGGGGAAACATACCCCGGGCAATCGCAGTTTCGGGCTGGTCGAGCGCGCCGTGGCAATCCTCGCATTGCATCTGGTAAACGCGGGCACCGGCCAGGAGATTCGCCTCGTTCGCGGGCAAAGGGGAAGGTTTGCCGGCTTCCTTTTCAATCGCGGCATGGAGCGCCACCCCGGCCAGGTATCTTTCCATCGGAAGCGGAGGCGACTTGGTTGCCACCGGCATACCTCCGAGGCGCACGAACAGGAAAGCCGCAATAAACGGCAGGCAGAGTCCAAACACGACGCCGACAACGAATTTTTTCATCTAGAATGAAGGGTTACCAACCGGAGCCCGGACACGCCAAAGGAACAGGTGCATTCTTTGGCTCATGAGAGCAATGAAAGCATACGCCGCCGTTAATCAAATCGGTCCTGAAGAACTGAGAATTACGCCGGGCGGCGGGACTGGTCAGGCGCCTGGTCAGGGACAGGCCGATTTCAAGCGGATGGTGACTTTGGCCGCAGTTCGTCGGTCGTTTCCCGCGAAGCCAGAGCGCTCTCGATCCATTCCTAGAAAACGCAGTCGGATTGAACCATTGAGGCATCCGACTTTGCCAAGGCTACGCCGGACAGGCCGAGGACACAGAGATAAGCAATCGCGAGCTACCCTTTGTTTTATCCTCTTCGCCTCCGAGGAGAGCTCCGAATCCACCGCCACTTTGATTTCAGCCCCTGTGGCCTCCGTGTCTGTGGTTCAAATTCGGTATTTAGATAATTCCTGCCCCACTCCAAAGCCGGCAACATTTCCCCACCGCCCCTCTCCTTCGCGGCACGCGGTCAACGTCCGGCTCAACGCTGGGGTTCCTGCCCCAGTCTCCGAGTTCACCCTGATCGGCGCCGTCCGCATCGAATCGTTCTCCCCCCTTTCATTGGCCGTCGTCCGTCTTTTGCCTGCCCCTTCAACCCTTTTCGGCCCTTCCGTAAATGCGGTGTCCGTGGTAGGGGCCGACCTCCGGGCGGTCCGGCCGTGGGAGCACCCTCTGTGACGTTGTCGGCACGCTCTCACTTTGAGCCCGTCGCGGATTGTACGGAGCGGCCGGCTCGCCCGTTCGACAAGCTCAGAGTGCGGTCACGCAGAGATCCGGCCCTACCGAGAATGCGATACCGTGGAGCGGGTGGCATCAGCGGGGGCTGCGGCTGCGACCGATTCAGACGCGGGAGCCACGTAAGCCCAGCGGCGGGCGGACTCTATCTTGGAGATCTCGATTTTTCCTATCTCCATCATGGCGGAGAAGACGCGCTGGGCGGCGGGGCCGGAGCGGTTGGCGGCCATCTGTCGTTCTGACGACTGCATCGATTGCAAAGGATGGTGCGCAGTTCGGGCTGGAGGGAACCGGCAGCGTCGGTTGTATCAGACAAACCACGTCACATGAAATGGCTGCTTACCTCCGCTGGCATCAAGAACCCGAGCCTCCGGCAGGCTCTGCTGGATCTTCTGGGGAAACCGATCGAGGAATGCACCGCGCTCTGCATTCCGACCGCGGTCTACGCGATGGCCGGGGGGCCGCGCTATGCGTGGAAATTCGTGAACGGAAAGTCCTCCACGCCGATGTGCGAGCTGGGTTGGAAATCCCTGGGCGTGCTGGAGCTCACCGCCCTTCCGAGCATCGACTCCAAACTTTGGGTTCCGCTGGTGCAGGAGACCGACGTGTTGCTGGTGAACGGAGGCGACCCCTTGTACCTCCACCACTGGATGCGGCAGTCCGGACTGGCCGAACGCCTCCCCACCCTGCCCTCCGTGTACGTGGGACTCAGTGCGGGTAGCATGGTGCTGACGCCCCGCATTGGGAAGGAATTCGTCGGTTGGACGCCGCAGTCCGGTGCGAGCGACGAGACCCTGGGTCTGGTGGATTTTGCGATCTTCCCTCACCTGGATCATCCGGATTTGCCGGAGAACACCATGGCGGACGCCGAACGCTGGGCCGCAGCGCTGTCCGTGCCCGCGTATGCGATCGATGACCAGACCGGCATCCAGGTGGTCGACGGCGCCGTCAAAGTCATTTCCGAAGGACACTGGAAACGGTTCGAGCGCTGAGCTTGCAGGCAACGTGTGTCGCGCCCCCCATCAGCGGATTCCTCTGCCCGGTGGGGCGGATTATCCCTAATCCGCCGGTCAGACCACTGGCGTAAAAATGAATCCAGTGGGCGAGGCCCAACTCTTCAACCCGTCAATCGCACGAACCTGAGGCAGCGTGTCATCGGGCACCACCACCCTCCGAAACCGGGTGGCCGGCGCGGTCTTCGTTCTCCTTGCGCGCATGCCAGTCGGATAGGTTCACGGCGCGAGAGCGGGGTGTGCCCGAATGGTGCACCACCTTCCCCTTCGCATAGGTGCAGTCGACCACCGTTCCGCCAGGCGCGTGGAGTTTGACGTCCACGCCGGAGGCCTGACGGTCTGCCCCTGCGCCCGCCCTCTGCACAGCGCGACCGGCGGATAACGACCACGGGAATGCCCAGGCCCGACATACCGTTTAACCCCGTTCCGGCAAGCTAGCCCGGCGTGGAGTGGCTAGAAGCCAAATGTGAAATCGAGGAAGTTCGCCCGGGAAACGGTCCGTTAAATCCCGTTTTTGGATACGGATCGGAGTCCCCGGGCAGGAGGGTCATCGTGCGAGCGCGTTGAACAGCAGCCTCTCCGCGGTCACCTTTTGGAAGCCGAGGGAGGCATCCTCCAGGAACGAGTTCTTCAGGCCGGGAACCGCGAGCAACACGATCCGGCCCTTGCCGCATCGGATGACGGCGGCGGCCACGCCGACGTTCGGATCGTGATCCTTTCCGTAGCCGATGACGGTTTCGACGTCGGGACCGTCGAGCAGCAGGCCGTTGCCGGTGGTAATCTGGTACGGCCAGTCCAGCACGCAATTCGAGGGCAGGCCGTCGAGCAGCCAGTGCTGGCGTCCAAAATACCAGAAGCCCATCCACGACGGACCGGAGGCGGCGGCGGGCCCCGAGTAGCGCACCAGGCCCTGCTTGTCCAAGTAGGCGGCGAGCTGCTGGGCATCGTCGCCACCCGTGGTCAGCAGGACCAGACGGGTGCCATCGCGACGCACGCGTTCAAGCGCGGCCGCGAGGTCCGAGGTCGAGGCTGCGTCGTGCTCCTGCGAAATCGGCGTCCAGACATTTCCGGCGGAGTCGACGTAGCGCTGGCTCCTGAACACCGTTCTGAGGACCCGACCCGCCGAATCCCGCACCTCCACGGCGGCCAGCGTCGCATTGTCGGAGCTGACACGCGGCACGGACATCGCCACTTCTCCCTTGGGCGCGTCGACCTCATAGGTCTCCACGAGCGCCCGCCCGCTGCCGCCGGCCCTGGCGAAGATGTCCAGGTTCTTGGCGACGACGCGGCCGTTGAGTGCGATGTCGAAGAGTCGCTGGCGAGGACCGCTGGAGTAGCTGTCTTCCAGGAAGATCTTCACGGTCACCTTTCCGGGTGCCAGTCCGGTCCAGGTATGAATCGGACCCGCCTTGCCCCACATCTGGTGCTGGTACAGCGACGGATCGGCGGTGTTGCTGACGGGTGTATCCACATCGCTGGTCAACCAGCCTTCCGGCGAGGCGCTTTGCGTGGCCAGCACCAGGGTCGATACCTTGCCCAGGGTGGACGTGAAAGGCACGGCGTCGGCATGGAACCGGCGCTTCAGCACTCGGATCAGCGCGTCGGAGTCGCCCAGGCAGGCGATCTCACCGCCCAGGCGGCGGGGCTGCGGGTCGACGATCTGCATAGGCTCTTCATTTTCCAACACCGGAGCGCCGCCCGCCAGCGGACTCAGCGTCGCACGGATCTGAACGGGGCCAGGCCGATCGACCTTGAACGTGATCCCCGCCTTGAGCAGCTGGCCATAGGTATCGCCTCCGATCAAGGTGACCGGATAGCTTGCCTGGAAGAAAGGCGGCTGACCGGAAAACGCAGCGGTCACGCCCAGCTGCCAGGTCCCGGTCATGTTCCGGTCGTTGATCTGATGAATATCGACGACCGCCGTCCCGCCTGTCGCAACCACATGCTGCCGCGGCCGGATCACGAGGACCTCTGGCTGAGAGGCCGCATGGATAAGCTTCGGCGAGGCCTTCAACTGGCGCAGCGAATCCACCAGCCCGCTGTGATCGTCGATGGTGGTCGATTCCCAGCCGGACAGCACGATGTAGTCGTTGGCATTGCACATGCGTGCGTTTTCCAGCACGTGCGCAGCCGAGAAGTAGTGTTTCTCCCCGGCTTCCCTGAAGAGGTCCTCGGCGGTCGGAAACGCCGACCGGAAGCCGTGGTCGTCGATGAACCGGTCGTAGGCCTTCCGGAGCGCTTCGTGGGCCGCGAGGTCGTATCCGGTTTCGTGATGCCGCTCATACCACCGGACGACGGCCGTGTGGTCGTCGGGCGAAGCACCGGTCGCCATCTCCCCCCACACAACGACTTCCTTCCGGTCGTCGGAATGATAGGCGTAGTCGGTGGGCGACTTGTACATGGAATCGATCCAGACGCCGGGGGAGTCCATGGCCGTATGCTGGTCCCACCAGCCGGAATAGCCCGTGCCGTCGTCCTTCATCCACGCCTTCGCGTACGGCAGGGACCAGACTTCACCCCTGCTGCTTTCACCGGATTTCAGGAGCACCAGCCTCGACGGATCAGCCTCGCGCATCCGTTCCAGCGCATAGCGCATGCGGGGATTGTCGACGTTCGGACCAGTCTCGTTTTGGAGCGTCCAGATCGTCACGCACGGATCCGACCGGAATGTCCGGATCATCGCCAATTCCTTGTCCAGTTGGTAGCGGTTGAGGAAATCCAATCGGACCGGATTCCCGTCGTACCGCACCTCGACGCTCGTGCCCTTCGGCTCCGATGGCGCGCTTTGGAAGGTGAAGACACCGCCACCGGCTTCGCAATAGAGCAGCAGGCCCGCGCGATTGAAGCCATCCACCTCGACCGCCTTCGGCATGTGCCGGTGATTCTGAAGCGAGTCCAGTCCGAGCGCCTTCATCGAAGCGATCTCGCGCGAAACGGCGGCTTTGTCGGGGAACAGGCCATTGGGCGCCCAGAAGCCCCAGGAAATCGACGAACGAGGCACGATCCGGCGGCCGTTGAGGCAGAGCATCGCGTCCTTCCCCAGGCCTTTCACGCCAAACCAGCGGAAGCCGAATGGAGTGCTGCGATCGGAATGCTCGAGGGGCGGCAGGCTCGCCGTCGCCTGGCAAAGGTTGGGATGGCCGACGTCCCACAACAACGCCTTCGGCACGGTCGCATTGACCCAGACGGTGGCCACGCCGCCGCCCGGAACGCTGACCGGCTGGCTCGCTTCGAACAGGACGCTCCCGCCCTGGGCGATGCGAACCTCCAGTGGCCCTTCGTACGAAGGCCCGTGCGACGTCACCTCGGCCCGGATACGCACCTTGTGGGCGTCGGGCGTGTTGAAGACCGCGAGATCGGATACGCTCACGCCCGCGCGCACCTGCATCTCCACGCCGCCATCCAGGCCTCCGAACGAGTGGGTCGCCGGCAGGACGTACTTGCCCCAGCTCATCGTCTGGAAATCCATCCAGTCCAACCGGCCGCCCGGATTGGTGATTCGCACCGCGAGCAGGTTTTCTTGCCCCGGATGGCAGGCGTCCGTGGCGTCAGCCGAGAACGGCGCCTCGGAGATGAGATTGTAGCCGACCAGTCGGCCGTTCACATAGACCTCGGCCCGAAGCCGGGCGCCGGGGAAATGGAAGATCAGGCGCTCACCCGGCTTCAACGCCGGCGCCGTGAACGTCCGGTACCACCACGACACTCCCCGGTAACTGCCGTCGTTTTCGACGATTGCCGTGGGCGACTGCGGGCCGGATGCCGACGGCGAGGTCTTGCCCCAGTAAAACTGCTCGACGGTTGCAGGCAGCGTGACCGCAATACCCGCCTTGTCGGTCAGCACCGACCACCCGCCCGTCGGCGGGTTCACGGGCATGGACCCGAGCTTCACGTCCTCCGGAAGATAGAGCGGGTCGTTCTGCCACTGCGCGGTCTTGTCCAGCCACAGGCGCCAGCCGTGGTCCAACGTCACCGCTCCGGCGACATGGGCTCGCACCAACGGCGCGACGAGGAATTGCAGGGCAAGGCAGACTAGGGAAAGGGCGTTCACCCTCCGCAGGTTGATCATGAGCGTTCGATTGGGTTGAAATGAGGTTGGGTCGGCGGTTGGCAGTCGTGCACGGCGGTCTCGCTCCGCCTCATTGGACGGCTGGGATCGGATTTGTCGGCACGGTTCGTTCCACCGCCACGGCCGGCTCGAGGCCGGGCGCGGTTGCCGTCAGGGTAAACTCGCCTGCCTTCCGTGTGGAACAGACGATGATCTGCGCCAGGCCGTTGAACAGGCTGCGCGACCACGGCGGAGTCTCGGCGTGTCCGATGACTTCAACCGTCACGTTGGGATTCAACCCACCGGTGCCGACATCGTTCTTCACGCCCACGGCGACCACGTTGTCGCCCACGTGCAGATCCTTCTTGATGTCGAAAATGGGCTGGGCCTGCCAGTCGTGGGTTTCGCCCACGAACTTTCCGTTGACGAAATACCAGCCTTCATCGTCGCAGCCCGAGAAGAAGATCTGGGCGCCGGCCCCTTGCAGGTCTTCCGCGGTCAGCGAGAAATGGGCGCGATAGACCGCCGATGTGTCGGGCTGCTCGATCGTCGGCCCTGCGCCTGCGCCGACATCAAGCCGGTTCCATTTCGCGTCGTCGAAGCCTACGTCATAGTCCGGCGCTTCCGCGCGGCTCGGCGACGTGCCGACCAGGTTCCAACGCCAGCTCTTGAGCGCGATGCGACGAACGGGCACCTGGGGGACGAAGGTATCGGGTTCATGGCAGTCGGGATCCCCGTTGCCCACGCCGAGGATCCGCCCGTTTCCGGTCAGCGAGAAGTGGATCAAGTTGCCAGCGGTCGGCACGCGGCGACCCTGCGCATCCACCGTCGACACGGTGTACACCGCGACGTCCTCTCCATCGGCGTTGATGGCCGTGCGGTCCGGCGTGAGCCGAATCGCCACCGCCGGTCCGGTGGTCTCTTCCTGGGTCGAGGCGATGAGCTTTCCACTCGCATCGTACCCGCGCGCACTCAGCGTTCCCGGCTCGTAGGTCACGTTCCAGGACAGGATGGAATTGGGCTCCATGGTCTTTCGGCCCAACGATGTTCCGTTGAGGAACAGCTCCACCTGGCGGCAGTTGCTGTACACGTCGACGGGGATCGTCTGCCCCTCTTTTCCCGGCCAGTTCCAGTGCGGCAACAGGTGCAGCACCGGCTGCTTGGTCCACCACGATTGGTAGTAGTAGGCGACATCCTTCCGGAAACCGCAGGTGTCGAGGACGCCGAAGTGGGAGCTGATCGACGGCCACCAATAGGGAGTCGGCTCGCCGCGATAGTCGAACCCCGTCCAGATGAACGCCCCCGACAGCCACGGACGCGCGGCAAAGAACTTCCACCATCCCTGGGCGTTGGTCGACCATCCCGGCCGCACGAGATCGCGCGCGCTGACATACCCGCGCTCAGGGTCATTGGCGTACACACCCCGGTCGCCAACGACGCTCGCCTGCTCGGTGCCGACATTGGGCTGATTCGGATGCTCGGCGTGATACCGGTCCATGTCCGGCCCGTAGTGATAATTCCATCCCCGAACCTCGATCACCGAGTTGATGCCCTTGAATACGTCGCCCTCGGGCGAGGCGTAGGTGACCTGGCGCGTGGGATCGAGCTTGTTGGCGCAGTCCTGCATGGTCACCGCAATGCGTGCGGCCTGCGGCGTGTCCTGCACCGCAAACTGTTCGTTGGCGATGCACCAGATCACCACGCTCGGGTGGTTTCGGTCCCGGCGAATCTGACCTCGCCACTTATCCATGTTGGCCGAGTCGCTCCCCATGAGCCGACTCTCGTCGAGCACCAGCATGCCGAGGCGGTCGCAGGCATCGAGCAGCTCGGGCGTCGGCGGATTGTGCGAGGTCCTGATTGCATTACAGCCAAACGACTTCAGTCGCTCCACTCGAAACGCCTGCAGTGCGTCCGGTATGGCCTCCCCCACTCCGGCATGGTCCTGATGATTGCAGGTTCCATGGATGGCGTAGGGTTTCCCGTTCAGCAGGAAGCCCCTGACCGGATCGAACTCCGTTGTGCGTATTCCAAAGGATGTGACGACGCGGTCGACGACGGCGCCTCCAACGGCAACGGTCGTCTCCAGCCGATATAGTTTTGGAGACTCCGGCGACCACAGGATCGGAGATCCGACTTCGGAAATCAGGTCGATCGTGGCGTCCGAGGCCGCCGCCGCAAGGGTCATCCCGTTGAACTTCCCGACAACCGCGCCGGACGGCGAAATCACCTCGCAAGCCACGTTCGCGTTCGCCGGAAAGTGGCTCGCATTGTGAAGCCTCGCCCGGACGTGGAGCGTGGCGCGCCCGGAGGGCACGTTGCCCGGAAACGTCGTGTAAACGAAGATCCCGTTCGGGGCGATCGCGACGGGCGCGGTGACGTTCAGCCAGACGTGCCGATAAATTCCGGCTCCCTCGTAAAACCACCCTTCGCTCCCGGTCGCATCCACCCGCACCGCGACGGTGTTTTCGCCGCCATAATGCACGACATCGGTGATGTCTTCCCGGAACGGATAATAGCCTCCCTCATGCCTGCGGACCATCCAGCCGTTCACCCACACGGTGGCGTCGTGCATCACGCCGTCGAAGGTGATCGAGATCCGCTTTCCGCGGTCGCTCGCAGGCAGCGAGAAACTCCTGCGATACCAGGCCACGCTGTTCCGGGGGAATGTCGGACCCAGCGCTTTGAAGCCATGGCTTCCATCCGAATTCCGATCGAACGGAAGTTCGACGGCCCAGTCGTGAGGCAGGTTCACCCGCCGCCAGTACGAGTCGGCAAAAGACGTTGCGGCCGGGCCGGACCCCGTGCCGGCGTTCATGCGGCTCATGGCATTCGGCCAGTCATCGCCCAGATGGAAACGCCAGCCGAAGTCGAGCGACAGGCGTTGACGCTCGGAAGCCGCCTCACAGTGGTGGGCCAAAAAGGAGAAAGCGCACACACCGAGGAACGCTGCACGGGTGAGGATGGGGGTATTCACGGTAAGAAGTTTTGGATTGATGCGAGCGCAGGCACGTGGGGTCGTCGGCTCCGTACCGAGCCAGATGCTCGCTGGGTTTTCGGACTACCTCCTCAGGTTGGATGAATCGTCCGGCAGGACAGTGATCTCCGCCGCGCCCATGCGGCCGTCGTGATCGAGGCTTCGAAGTCCTGTGAACCTGAAATAACGCGCCGCGGCCGGGGCAAACGTCACCTGCTGCATCGCGGGATTATTCCTGATGTTTCCAAACCGCCCCCGGTCCACGACGGTGGTCCAGTGCGCTCCATCCGAGCTGATCTCAAACCGGTAGGTCTCCACGACGCCTTCCGTCATTCCATCCTGCCGGGGAAGGTACGCGAAGCCCCGGATCCGGTGCACTGCGCCCATATCAACGACGACAGCGCGGGGCTCGGACGGCGGGAGGTCCGCAGGCGAAATCCAGAAGGTCGACGGAGAACCGTCGATCGCGCACGCGGGGCCATGGCCGCGGTCGGCGGAGTTCGCTTCTCCTGCAGAGGCCACGCGCCAGCCGATGGGAGCGAGTCCCACGTAATCCCTCGAGGCGGGCAGCCCCAATAGTCCCCTTGCATCCACGCATGCGGCTTCGAGCGTGCCGCCCCGCGACACGTCCAGCGGGTGGCGATACACCGCCGAGTCAAACGTGGGCTCCGAGCCATCCAGCGTATAGACAATCCGCTGGCCCGGGCTCCCGGAAATCGTCACGGCCCCCCGCGCATCCCGCGCGGACAGGGTTGGAGGCGGGATCGGCACCGCCTGCTTGTACAGGCCGAACGTCGCCAGGGTCGGCTCGAGGCGGGAGCCGAGGATCCGGATCCTGACCCGCGAGGTTGTCACGGGTTTTGAGATACGCAGCAGCCTCCGATGGCCGACCGTCGTCTGACGTTCGATCGTCACCCACGACGATCCAATCCAGGCGTCGATCGCAAACGACTCGATGCGCTGGCCGCGATGATCCACCGCCTCCTGCAACGAGACCACGTCGAAGGTCACGGCCTTGGGCAGCGACAGCTCGAGCGTCGCCGTCGAATGGCCGCGGGCCGCCTCCCACCACGTGTCGAGATCGCCGTCCATCGCGCACGCAGGGCGATGATCGGGGGCGGAGGAGTCGGCCGTCAGCACGCCTCCCTCCGCGAGGTTTTTCGCGAAGGTGTTGGCGATCACCTTAGCCATCCCTCGCAGCGAGGCCAGCTGGTCGTCCGGGATCAGTCCCCGCGTGTCGGGCGACAGGTTCAACAACATGTCCCCGTTGCGTCCGACGGACGTGTAGTAGATGTCGATCAGTTGCGAGGCGCTCTTCGGTCTCTTCTCCGGCGACCAGAACCAGCCGTTCAGGATCGGGGCATTCACCTCGGCCGGATACCACCAGAGATAGCTCCCCGGCTTCAGCCTGGCGCGGCTGCCCAGGTCGTCGCCGTGCATGTCGGGCCAGGTGAAGCTGCCGGGCGGCTTGGGAAGCGGAATGACGCTCCACTCCATCGTGCGCCCCACTCCGCCCTCGTTGCCCACCCAGCGCACGTCGGGACCCTTGACCGCGATCACGGCGTTCGGCTGGAGATGGCGGATCAGGTCGTACCACGCCGAATAGTCGTAGCTTTCCTTCACGCTCGGATCGGGATTCGCCCCGTCGAACCAGACTTCGGAAATGGGACCGTATTGGGTCAGCAGCTCGTAAAGCTGATTGAGAAAATAGCGGTTATAATCGTCCACCACGTAGGTGTAGCTCGAATGGCCGGCGGGCGGCGTGCGGCCGACCGTCGGGTCCGATTTGAAATGCGTCGGATCCGTGGGAATCACCGACGCGACCTTGGGACTGCCGTCGCCATAGTACCCGCCCCGGTGGGTCGGGTTGTTGCAGAGCTGATACAGATCCGCGGGCGACAGATACACGCCAAGCTTCACGCCGTGGGCCCGCGCGGCGGCAGCCACTTCGCCCACCAGATCGCCCTTCCCTCCCTTCCACGGACTGGCGACCACCGAGTGCGGCGTGTAGCGGGTCGGCCACATGCAGAAGCCGTCGTGATGCTTGCAGACCAGCACCACCTCCGCGCCTCCGGCCTCCTTGATCGCGCCGAGCCACTGGTTGGCATCCAACGAGGTCGGATTGAAGAGCGAGGGACTTTCATGCCCGTTGCCCCATTCCACGCCGCGGAACGTGTTGACCCCGAAATGGACGAAAAATATCCGCTCCAGGCGCATCCAGGCCGTCTGGTTTGGACGGGGCAGCACCTTCGCGGCCTTCTCGACGGCGACGGCCTCCGAGTCGCCGGGCGCAATGTATTGGAGTGTCGAGTACCCGACCTTCGCCTGGCCGGCGCCCTCGGGTGCCGCTCCAAGCGAGGTCGGCGCGGCCCTCAAGAGGGAAAACGTAAGTCCGGCAACCAGCAGGACATTCGCCGCACGTATCTTCGGGGTTCTCATAAGGTGTGTTCCAGTGCGATCTCAGGATTATCCGTCGGAATGGCGTCAACAGGATTGACCGGGCCGCCGCGCTCGACACGCAGACCCTCATTCACCGGCCCCCTCCATGGCTCCCGTGCCCTCATATGACGATGGATCTCCGCCGTTCGGACGGACAAGGGTGACAACGCTGCCGTCATAGGTCACTACTGCGTCGACATCGCGAGTCTTCAGGTCCCCCGAGCCATGATCTGCGCTGACCCAGACGACCCTGAAGGTCTGCTTGCGCGACATGCCCGGGAAGCAACCTTCCCGCGCGCCGAACGTGAGCGCCTGCCGCGCCTCGTCCCAGCGGATAGGGATCGAGCTCCGCTCGCCCTTCTCATAGCCGAAATCCGTCCCGTCATCTTCGTATATCGAATATGCGCCGTCGGCGCCCGTGTAGATGCGCAGCTCGATCGGCTCAGCCGACGACTCCGTGGCGTAATCCAGCGCCGGCCCCAGTGGCAGGATCGATCCCGCGCGGACAAACAGCGGGATCTGCTCCATGGGCGTCTGCACCAACACCTCGCGGCCGCCGCGCGACCGCCGACCGCTCCAGAAGTCGTACCACCCGCCCGCGCTCCGGGGAAGATAGACCTTCTTCTCGACGATTCCGGGGGACGTCACAGGGGCCACGAGCAGGGCGGGGCCGAACATGTACTCGAACGACTGCGACAAGGCCTTCTCGTCCCCGGGAAAATCCAGCACGAGTGGACGCATGAGCGTCGAACCGGAGAAACTGACGCGTGCCGCCTCGCTGTACAGGTAGGGCAGCAGCTTGTAGCGGAGCGCAAGCCATCGCCTGCACTGGGCTTCCAGGTACGGCCCGTAGCGCCACAGCTCCGTGTCGGATTGGTATCCATGCACCCTGAGCAGTGGAGTGAATACCGAGTATTGGAACCAGCGAAGGAAGAGTTCCCGGTAGGCGGGGTCCGTGTACTGGCTCTCGCCGGGACGGAAGAACCCGCCCGTATCGGTCGTCCACCAAGGCAGGCCGGTCACGACATAACCCAAGCCGGCGGTGATCTGGCGCCTCAGGGAGGCCCAGTTGGCCCCAATGTCCCCCGACCACACGGCGGCGCCATAACGCTGCTCGCCGATGAAGGCGCTTCGGGTCAGAATGAACGGACGTCGCCCCGGGGCGTCATGGCGCAGTCCCTGGTACACCGTGCGCGTCACAAAAAGTGGATACAGATCCCGCACTGTCCCGCCCCATCCCACATGGGTCATACGGCCGGCAAGGTCGTCGTTTTCCGGCTCGGTCGCATCAAACCACCAGGCGTCGATCCCATAGCGCAGGAGCCGATCGCGCACCTTGCCCCAATAGAACGACGCGGCGGCCGGATTGAAGAAGTCCACCCATTGCGTCCCGGGAATGAAATACTTCCGGGCTGCAAACTCCCGCCCGAGATCAGACTGCGGATCGATCCTCGACCACACCGACACCATGAGTCGCACGTGTTCTGCATGCAGCTTGGCGACCATCGCCGCGGGATCGGGATACTGGGCCTCGTCGAACCGCATGTCGTTCCAGCCATACCGGCCCCAGTATTGCCAGTCCTGCACGATCACATCCAAGGGGATGCCCCGGTCGCGAAAGCCCTTCGCGTTTTCCAGGAGCTCGGCCTGCGACTTGTACCGCTCGCGCGAATGGATGTAGCCGAGCGCCCAGATGGGCGGCAGCGGCACCTCGCCCGTCAGCCGCCGGTAGGAAGAGGTCAGCTGGTCGCCCTCTCCGGCAATCACGACATAGTCGATGCCGGCCGCGACTGGAGAACGGAACTCCGTGGAGTCGCCAACCCGGCGAAAAGAGAGCGCGGGCGCATCGCCCTGATCGGCGACCACCCTCACCTGATGCCGGCCGGCTGAAAGCTCCGAGATCCAGCTGGTGGTCGGCGGAAGCCATATGTTCGAGAAGTCGACCGCCGGCCTGCCGTCGATCTCCACCTGCCACCGGTGCGCCATCTTCGCACCGACATCGAGGAAGAAGGCATAGCGGCCAGCCTCGCCGACTTGAAAATCACCGGCGAACGCCCCGCTTCGAAGCTCCAGCCTGTGCGTTCCGTCCGTCGTCGTCGCATCAACCGCCGTTCGCACACCTCCGTTCGTGCCGGCCCGGAGTGCGATCTGCCGATCGGCAGGATCGAATTCGGTGAGTCCATAATTGTGCCACAGTAGCTCAAAGCCACGGCTCGATATGACCACCGGTATTGCAATCTGAGTATTCACCTGCGTCAGGCGCCGCGGCAGTCCCCGGATATTCAAATAACCGTCCTGAAACTCTCCGCAGCCATACAGATGCTCATTGGGAGGCGAATCAAAGCCCTGATCAGCCACCCAGGTGGGCTGACCGTGAAGCGAGGAGCGCGTCAGTTTTCGCGCCCCCTCCAGCTCATTGAGTATATTTCGGCCATTCGAATTATAAAAAGACACCACATCCGTCCGCTTATCATATACTGCCGACATTTCCTTCAATATAACCGAGACACTCCCGTCTGTATGTCGCACGCGATACTCGGGTCGCGGAAGGTCTTCCCTCAATACCAGGCTTTGGAGGCCAGCAGACCCGCCACGCTGAAACTGGACGCGAATCGCGTTGTCGAGCAGCGGTGTGAGCACCAGCGTCCCCCCGTCGGCAGCGATGACGACCGACCGGCCCTCGTGGCCCGGGAGGGCTGCCTCTTCCTTTGCGACCAAACGACCCAACGACAGGACGATGATAAATACTATAGCAAAAGGCTTCAACAACCCACACAGGCTCGTTCGCCACGGCGAAGGCCACCCAAGCGTTTCATAGGCATGAGTCCTCTTCGCGCTCTGAGAAAGAGCGCGCGTGAGCCGGGGCTGACCGTCGGCAAATGTCTGAGCTTGGGCTTGGATCGCCACTCCGTGAAATCGTCCAGCTATAATGCGATCTTGCAAGCAGACACCGGCCTACAGACGTCACCATTTATGCTGACGGCGCCCCAAAGGTTGCAGCCCGA
>JAJXVO010000355.1 GCA_021782105.1 bacterium | reverse complement strand
CCGAATAATCGGGTCTCCCGTCGTCGATGCGCACGTTGGACGGGACCTGGCCGTTCGGGGAGACCGCCCTGAGCAGCGTTTCAAGGGTCGCCACCTGCGCCGCGCGGATGTCGTCGGCGGCGAGGTGCAGAGTGCACCAGATGGTGATGGCGCCATCCCGCGCCCACACGCTTCGGTAATTGGCGTCCGTTCCCGTGCTCACGTTGTCCGCAAGCGAGCACGCCGTGAACCCGAGAGGCGTGATGTTCTTTCGGAGCGCGACGAGGGCCTTGTCGTAGGCAAGCCGCAGGAACTCGCGATCGGGTTCGGAGAGCACGCCCAGGTGGGAATCGCCGAACAGCATGCGGAAGCCCGGCTCCATCTCGTCGGCGCCCAGGCTGGTCTGCTCGCGGCTTGGAAGCGCGCCCAGCACGCCGTGGTGCACCAATCCGTCAAGCACGCCGTCGGCGATGATCTGCCGCGAAGTGTAGATCGGAATGTCGACGGTCGCCTCGAAGAGCTCCGGCTGTGCGTTCTCGACGATGATGCCCCGCATGCCCGGGAGGCGGAACATGCTCGCATCATTGCCCGTGTCGCCGGCGACCAGGACCTCGTCGAAGCCGATTCCAAGCCTCTCGCAAAGCCAGCGCAGCGCTCCCGCCTTCGTGGCATTCGACGGCAGCACGTCGAGGTCGCGCTGACTCGAATACACCACGTTCGCCGCCAATCCCGCGTCCCGAAGCTGCCTCACGAGGCCGCGAATCGTCGAAGGCGAAGCCCGCTCGAGAAACCAGCTCGACTTGAATTCGTGCTGAAACTCGTCGGGCTGCGGCTGGATTCCAGGCACCTTCGCCACCAGAACCCCCACCCGTGCCGCGTCCCACCCCTGACTCAGGTGCCTGTGGAAATCGGCGAGAATGGCCCCGGCCTTCACGTCGTAGATCTGCGTGCCCACCCCGCCGATACAGTAATCCGCCTCCGGCAGCGTGCCGTCCAGGACGAAGCGGCGCAGGTCGTCGACCAGGCGACCGCTGTTGTACACCAGCAACGGCCTGGTGGCGGACGGAAGCGATTCCCAGGCAGCCTTGAATCGCCGCGTCGACTCCGGGTTTCCCAGTAGCGTGCCGTCGAGATCGGAGGAAAACAAACGGATCGGCTTCGAAGAATCGGTGGACATCGGCGATCAGGTGGGGAATCAGGGACTAAACAGGCGCAGGTTCTTCCGTCCGTCAATCACCCGACGCAGGATGCGCCTCGTTCTGGCGAAGCTGATAGTCCAGGTCCACGGTGACCGTACCCGGCCTTCGCCTGAAAATCCGCTGGAAAAAGATGTTGTTCGGAATCAGCACCGTCTCGCCTTCGTTCACTCGGAGCGTCGTGAAGACCAGGCTCAGGTCGACGACCTTGCCCTTCACATTGTCGATTGGAATCTCGATCTCGTCCCCCACTGAAAAGGGTTTGAAGGCGATCAGCACGAAGGTGCACAGCAGGTTGCTGAGCACACTCCACACGGCGATGAAGCCCACGCCGATCAAGCCGAGGATCGATCCCATTACCGCCGCGAGGGTGCCAATCTGGAAACCCCAGCATGCAAGGATCAGCAGCAGGGCGCTGATAAGGACCCCATACCGGATGGTCAGGCTGACCGGGGTGAACGTCAGGGTCGGCAGATTCGCCCACCGCGCAAAGCTGAGAAGCCGGTTTTTCAGTCCGAAGAAAAACATGAGCGCGACCGCCGCGATCGCGAAGGTCTGGACCAATCGAACGAGGGTTTCGTGTGGTATGTCGTAGTTCATGGCGGCTTAGTCCCCGTCGTTCCAGGGTTCGTCCCACTCGTTGTCGGTGAACGCCAGGGCGGTGGCACGCTCCTCGATCAGGCTCACAAGCTGCTGCGCAATGCCCGTCCAGGTGAACAGACTCCGGGCCTTGTGCGCGCCCATGCGCGAAAGTCTCATCGAGAGGCGCGGGTGCCTCAGCACCTTCACGATCGACATGCCAAGGTCCTCCTTGTCGAAGGAATCCGCATACAGCGCGTGGCGCCCGAACGTGATGGCGCGATAAAGGCCGCCGTGGGTCGTGACCACCGTGGGTGCCCCGCAGGCCATCGCCTCGATCGCCGTCATTCCAAAGGGTTCGTAGCGGCTGCTCAGCACGAAGACGTCGGCGGCGCGATAGAAGTCGGCCAGGTCCGAGTCGGCCACGAAACCTCCGAAGCTCACCCGACCGCCGAGGCCAAGGGTCTCGATCTGTTCGTGCAGGTCGGAGAGGAGCTTCTGTTCGTTGGCAGTAAGCTCCATGCCACCGACTGCCAGATGCAGGCGCGCGTCGGGGATTCTCGACGCCACGAGGGAAAACGCGTCGACCAGCAGGTCGTAGCCCTTGTTGCGGGCGAGCCGCCCCAGCGCGAGCACCACCTTGCCCTCGAATCCGAGCCGCGTCCGAAGGGCCGCGCGCGAGGCGTTTCCGACCGGGAAGAACTTGTTGTCGTCATAGCCCGGCGGAATCATGTGCACGAGTTCGGCATTGGCCCCGTAGTCGCCCACGATCATGTCGACCTGCACCGGGGTCGTCGCAATCACCGCTTCGCACGTCTTGTAGAGAAGGGTCTCCTCGTTGATGCGTTGGGTGAAGTTGTACTTCGTCTCGAACTTGCCGGCATCGTCGGGGAAATCCCTCTCCATGAGCTGCCGCTTCCAAAGCCCCAGAGAATGGGGCGTGTGCACGTGGGGCACATCCAGGGCCTCCGCGAGACGCTGGGTCGCAAATCCGGCATCCCAGTAGTGGCTGTCGAAAAAGAGGTACTTCAGCTGATGGCGATGGATGTACCGCAGCGCATTTTCCGCCCACTCGGGCAGGTGGCGGATCAGGTACTCCTTGCCCACGAATCCACGCCCGCCACACGGCATGCGCACGATGCGAACCCGCTCATTCACCACGTCGACCTCCGGCTGGTCCTCAAAGCGCCTCGTCCAGATGTCGACCGAATAGCCCAGTTGGGCGAGTTTCTTCGAGAGTTCCAGGACGTAGACAACCTGTCCTCCGGTATCGGCCGCGCCAAGCGGGGGAATCGCCGCAACATAGCCGTGGGTGGAGACCATGGCGATGCGTGGAAGGGAAGAAGGATCGTCTGGGACTGTGGATGACGCCATAGCGTGCTCGTGTTCTTTCGTTGGTTGAGGGATGGACCGATGGACCCGAGCGCGGGTCGGCGGCAATGGAGTGATCATCGCCGCTCCGGCGCGT
>JAJXVO010000354.1 GCA_021782105.1 bacterium | reverse complement strand
CTCCCTCCGCTTGAGGCGGGGCGCGGGATTCCGCGCCCCGAAGAAGCGCTCCGCAATCGGAGCGTTTTTTTGTGGGCGGCCGCCTGCCGCCGCCGACCATTCCCACTCCTCGCTCCTCGCTTCTCGCTTCTTTCCGTGCCGATTCGCGGCGCGGTGATGGCAAGGCATCGAACCCCGATCCAGCCATCAAAGCGCTGCTCACCGGCTCCCTCCGCTTGAGGCGGGGCGCGGGATTCCGCGCCCCGAAGAAGCGCTCCGCAATCGGAGCGTTTTTTTGTGGGCGGCCGCCTGCCGCCGCCGACCATTCCCACTCCTCGCTTCTCGCTTCTTTCCGTGCCGATTCGCAGGCGCGGGACGATGTCAAGCCACCGCAGTCCACATCAGATTGCGTCGTGCCCTTGGGGCGCCTGGCGGTTCAAGACGAGCCGTGGTGCCCATGGCTCGGTGTGCGTCCCTGGCACCCGCGGCATTGCCACCTCAGTTTTTGAGAAACCTCGCAGCAGGCCCTGAGAAGCGCCGAACGGGCACCTCGCCCTGCACGGAAGGCGCCGCCTCCCGGCCTTCCCTCCGACAGCGTACGCGCCCGGCCCCTCTGATCGGCTCCCTCCGCCCTCCGCTTTTGGCATTTTAGCTTTCAGCCTCCCTTCCATCCCCGTCTGTTAACTCCCCATCGCAGCTTCCTTGCTTCAGCCTTGCCCTCCCGAGCGACTTGCTCAAGTTCCTCCCGCGCGCTTCGCGCATTACCCAGCCCAACGCCGCCATCAGCCTCGCCGCGCGTTGAACCCACTCAGCCACAGCTCCCTTTCCCGGACGTTACCCCGTGCCCACCGGACGTGACGGGGCGAAGCCGTTGCACGAAGAAGCGAGCAGTGAGCAGCGGGAATCGAGAATGATGCAAGCGGCGTCCCGCGCACGCAGGGCGCTATGAACCACGAACCGGTATTCACAGGGATAAAAGGGATGAAAGGAATAGGGGGCGGCACCGCCGCGGACCGATTCAGTCTTCGAAGATCGAAACGTGCCAGGTCATCCGAGTTCCAGGTACGTCAATTCTGCCAGGCTGCAGTCAGCCCTGCCACCCATCCCTTTCATCCCCTCCATCCCTGTTAAAATCGGCCATTATGGGCGTTTCCGCTTTCAGCCTTTCGTCACCCATCCCTGTCAAATTTCAGATTTTCCCCTCATCCAGCGGACTCCTCACCCCGACGCCCGGCTTCTGCATCACGTGCAGGTAAATTTGCGTCGTCTCCAGTTTCTCGTGACCCAACAGATCCTGCACGGTCCGAATATCCACGCCGCTCTCGAGCAAATGCGTCGCAAACGAATGCCTTAGGCAGTGCGGCGTCACACGCTTGTTCAATCCCGCTGTCGCCGCCGCCTGCTTGATCGCCATTTGAAACGTGTTGTCCGACACATGATGTCTTCTCGCCACCCCGCTCTCCGGATCCCGCGCCGGTGACCTCGACGGAAACACCCACTGCCAGCGCCAATCCTCCCCCGCCTTCGGATACTTCCGCGCGAGTCCCTCCGGCAGCCACACCCCCGCCATCCGTCCCGCCCGGTCTTCCTGCCACAAGGGCCACAGCCGTTTCAAATGCGCCCGAAACTCGGCGGTCAGTTTTTCCGGCAGCACTGTGATCCGGTCCTTTCCTCCTTTCCCCGCCCGCACGACGAGCTGCTTCCGCTCCAGATCCAAGTCTTTCACGCGCAGCCTAAGCAGCTCCATCAACCGCAATCCGCCTCCGTACATCAATTCCGCCATCAATCTGGACGTTCCCTCGAGAGCTTCAAACAGGCGTCCGCACTCGCTTCGCGACAATACTGTCGGGGCCACTCTCCGATAGCTCGCACGCTTGAAATCCAATTCGCCCAGTTCCCGGTTCAGGGCGTGCTTGTAGAAGAACACAAGGGCGTTCAGCGCCTGTTTCTGGGTCGACGGACTCGCCCGCTGCTTGACCGCCAGCTCGCTCAGGAACGCCCGCACCGCTTCGCCACCCACCTTGTACGGCGTGTCCGGCGCGATGAACCGCCCAAACCGCTCCAGCCACCGCCGGTATGTCTCCTCAGTCCGCCACAGAAAACCGCGTTCCCGGGTCGCCTTGATCAGCGCGGCCTCCCACTCATTTGCCCCCAAGTCCTGTGCGGCCGGCCGCTGATACTCCTCCTGCCTCCCGTCGGCCTTCCGCATTTTGGTCCCCAAGCTTCCAGCCTCCCGATCCCTTTCATCCCCATCATCGCTGTGAATACCGGTTCGAAGTTCGTAGCGCCCCGCGTCCACCGGACCGCCGCTTAAACCATTTCCGCTCCTCGCTCCCCGCTTCTCGCTTCTCTCCGAGTCAGTATTTTGCCTTCCATCCCTTTCATCCCCTCCATCCCTGTTAAAACCGGCCCTTTTTTGCGTTTCAGCTTTCAGCGTTTTCGACGAAGCCGCCTCCCTTACGAACCACCGCAAAGCCTCACGGGCCTGGCTGGCGGGACTCCATGCGACGCCCATGGCCTCTTGCAGCTCCAAGTGAGCGAGATAAACTCGGATGCGTGCGATTGTGACGCGGCAATGATTGTCGCGGCAGTACCTGAGGAACGCGATCAGTTCCAGCTTAGTGAGAAACCTCGTTTCCTGGACCAAGGCCGACTGTTCCAAGACCTCGTTCCACGTTCTAAAATCGATCGGAGTCTGCTCGTTTTGAGCGACCGTAGCCGGTGTGGACGGCTTGGGGGAGGAAGGCATGGGGCCATAAAAGGTAAAAACGAATTAACGACAAGCGGGGACCGCATCCACATCCCAAAAAGCCACGAACAGCGAATTGGTTATTAGAATTCAAGGACTTAGGCAAAAGACATTCGGAGTGTAGGTTTTCCCCTGAAAGGCACGACTTGCTTAACCAGAATCCGGACAAGGCTTTGACCTATTTTCAGTCCGAATCGCCGGTGCCCCGAAAGCCCCGACTGATGGCTGGCAGGGGTCGCATGCCTGCTCAAAGCATCCTGGCCGCAGCGTCCAGCACGAAAACCGGAACTAATACCTTGATCTGCAAGCGATAACCGTTATGGCATTTCGAATGCCACTTGTGAACCACCCCACCACCCAGCCCAACTTCGTGGGCTAATAACACTGTTCGGAAAAAGTAACTACGATATATGAACGCAATGTCCCAAGCTCTTGCCCGAAAAGATCGCGTGAAGTGGCTACTCGGTATGATTGGTCTTCTCATTATTCCTGGCGCACTTTGGCTCGCATCA
>JAJXVO010000073.1 GCA_021782105.1 bacterium | reverse complement strand
GCTCGCCGCATCACAAACAGCACGTTTTCTTCGTCGTCCACGATCAGGACAAGTTCACCCAGGCCCGAAGTTGCAGCTACGGCCGCCTGGTCGGTGTGGGTCACGGCGGGGGTTTCAATGACGGGGATGAAGACGCGGAAACAGCTACCTTTGCCCTGCTCGCTCTCGACTTTGATGAACCCGTCGTGGCTGCGGACGATGCCCAGCACTGTCGACAGGCCCAGGCCCGTGCCTTCGCCGGGTTTTTTGGTCGTGAAAAACGGGTCGAAGATCCGTTCGATGTGCTCGGCGGAGATGCCCGAGCCGGTGTCGGCGACGGAGAGCACGAGGAAGACTCCCGGCTTGCCGAAGGGAATGCGCGCCGCGTCCTGCGAGCCGAGCGCGATCTCGTCGACGCGCAGTTCGAGGATGCCGCCCGAGGGCATGGCGTCGCGTGCGTTGACGCAGAGATTGAGCAGGATCTGGTGGAGCTGGGTCGCGTTCGCGTTCACCGGCCGCAGTCCCTCGGAGAAGCCGCAGCGCACGTCGATGTTCTTGGGGAAGGTTTCACGAGCGATCTTCACCATGTCCAGGACGATGGGTTCGACGCGCAGCGGCTCCTTGCGTGCATCGCTACCGCGCGCGAAGGTGAGCAACTGCTGCAGGATCTCCGCGCCGCGCCGCGCATTGGCCTCGATCGTGTCGACGATGGCGATGGAGTCGGGATCGCTCAGCTGCTCGCGCAGGAGCGTCGGCGCCATGAGCATGGGCAGGAGGATGTTGTTCAGGTCGTGCGCGATTCCACTGGCGAGCTGACCCACGCTTTCCGTGCGCTGCGTGCGGAGCAGCTGCTGCTCGAGGCGCCGTTGCTCCACGATGTCCCTGAAAATGCCGATAAATCCGGTGAGCTGCCCGAGGGCGTCGCGCAGGGCCGAGGTGGTCAGCATCACCGGGAAGCGCGTGCCGTCCTTGCGGATGAAGGTCCACTCATCCTCGCGTGTGACGTTGCGCTCGGCAGGGGCGACGAGGGTGCGGAAGCCGGGCTCCACGGGCACCTTGAGCTCGGTGGAGAGTGCCCGGGCGCGGTCGCGGATCTCGGCGGGATCGTGCCAGAGCGTCGGCGATTGTTTGGCCACGAGTTCGGCGGCGGAATAACCCAGGAGACGTTCGCCCGCGGGATTGATCATCTGGATCAAACCATCGGCCGAGGTGGCGATGATGCCGTAGCCTGCGTTGTCGAGAATGCTCTTCAGCCAGCCGGTCATCGTCTGCAATTGCAGTTCGGCACTCTTGCGCTCGGTGATGTCGGTGATGACGGCCATGCGGGCGTCGCGGCCGTCGAAGAGGATGTCGTGTGAGTTGGAAAAGATTGTGATGAAGGTGCCGTCGCGGCGGCGGTGATGCCATTCGCCGGTGTGGGTGTAGCCGCGGAGCTGGGGCACGAGCGCGAGCACCTTTTCACGTTCCTCCTGGGGGTGCAGATCGGTCAGTCGGAGTGCGAGCGTCTCCTCGCGGGAATAGCCGTAATGGCGGAGAAAGGCCTCATTGCAGGCGAGCACCTGCAGGTCGCCGCGATTGTAGATGACCATGGGCGCCGGGTTGTGCTCGAAGAGCAGGCGGTAGCGACCTTCGCTTTCGCTGAGCGCGGCGGTGCGTTTGGCGACGAGGAGGCGCAGGGAGCGGTTCCACCCGAACAGAAAGATGATCACAAGCAGGCCGGCCCCTGCGGCGTAGGCGATGTAGGAGAGGTAGGGGACGCTCGCGATGCTCGTGCCGTACCAGCGGTCCTCAATGGCACGGTACTCGTCGGGGGTGATCTTGGCGAAGCCCTGCTCGACGAGGTGCAGCATCGCGGTATTGCCCTTTAGCACGGCCCGATGGAAGGCGCCCTTGTAGATCGGGGCCGAGCGGCGAAATTCGTTCTCAAGATCCGCCTTGTTCAGGTAATACAGCGCGGCGGGAGCATCCATGACGAAGATGCTGATCTTCTTCTGCGTGGCCGCGTCGATGATGCCCTTGTAGTCGCGGTAGATCAGGAGGTGGTCGACATCATGCGCGCGCAGGAGCTGCAGCGAAAAATCGCCATCCTTGACGCCCACGGGAAAACCTTTCAGCGAATCCAGATCGGTGATCCCGGCGATGTCCTTCCGGAAAAAGATCTGGGTGTCGATCGGCACGTAAGGCGGTGTGAAATCCAGGTATTTCTCCCGGTTGTCCGTCTGGAAAATCGTGTCGATGACGTCGAACTTGCCGGCCTTCATGCGGCGGAGCGCATCGCTCCAGCTCATGACGTTGATCTCGACCTGGACGCCGGTCTTGGCCTGCCAGAGATGCCATTCGTCGATAAGGATCCCCTGGAGCACTCCGTTGTCGTCGGTGAAGACGAAGGGAGGGTAATTGTCGTCCATGACGACTCGGATGACCTTCACCGGTTCGTCATCGGTTGCAGCCTTGGCGGCGGGCAGGTTGGCGGCGAGGGACAGGAGGGCTACGAAAAGAATCAGCGCATGTGTCACACACGTGTGTTTCCTCCCTCCGGGGTGAGAGGCGGCGCCGCTACAGCAGACCTCGTGGAATGCATGCCGCATTATTTGAGAACAGCTGAATCAAAACCGGAGGCGAGCTTCAACTTGCCGAAAGCACCCGGGCGCGGACGCATCCTCTAAAGATTTAACTGGGTTCCGATTGAATGGGGTGAGAACTGGGACAAGGTATCCACGCAGGCTCGACAGAACCCCTTTTGGGCCGTCTGCGCGATCGCGTTTCCCCATGACATCCTTACCGCTCTCCCGTCGTCGATTTCTCGGACTCTCCGCTGCGGCCGCCGGGCTGCTCGCAGGGTCCAGCCTTGAACTGCCTGCGGCCCAGGCGCCGGCCCGGCCCATGCCGAAGATCCCGCGCTGGCGGGGCTTTAACCTGACGGAGATGACCAGCGGCCGGCGTGGGCAACGGTTTCAGGAGACCGATTTTACGTGGATGGCGGACTGGGGTTTTACGTTCGCGCGCCTGCCCATGTCGTACTGGTGCTGGTCCAGTCCGGACGACTGGATGAAGATAGACGAAAGCGCCTTTGCCCCGCTCGACGAGGCCATCGCGTTTGGAAAACGTTACGGAATCCACCTCAATCTGAATCTCCACCGGATTCCGGGCTACTGCGTCAACGGGCGGGAAAAGGAGCCCTACCAACTTTTCGACAGCCCGCACGACTCGATGGAGCGAGCGCTGGAGGCGGCCGAACATCACTGGACCTTCATCGCGCGCCGCTACAAGGACGTGCCGACCACCCAGGTCAGCTTCGACCTATTCAACGAGCCGCCGTGGATGAAGGATCAGACGCGCTACGTCGAGATCGCGACCCGGCTCGTCGGCGCGATCCGCGCGGTGAGGCCCGACCGGATCATCTTTGCGGATGGTGCCGATATTGGGCAGACCCCCGTCATGGGCCTCGCCGACCTGGGACTGGTCCAGAGCACCCGGGGCTACCTGCCGAAGATGATCAGCCACTATACGGCGACTTGGGTGCCTGCGGCGGAATTTGAGTCCACGGCGACCCCCGTGTGGCCGATGCGCGACAAGACCGGGCGCCTCTGGAATCGGGAGACGCTCTGGGAGGAATTGTACGTGAAGTGGAAGCCGCTGGTCGACCTCGGGGTCCCGATCCATGTGGGCGAGTGGGGCTGTTTCAACCACACCCCGCGCGCGGCGATGATGGGGTGGATGCACGACATCCTGTCCGTCTGGAAGGAGGCGGGCTGGGGCTGGTCGATGTGGAATCTGCGCGGGGCGTTTGGCGTCGTCGACAGCGGGCGCCCCGGCACGACCTATGAGCCGTTCCAGGGACATCTGCTCGACCGCGAGATGCTCGAATTGCTTCGGGCCAACTGAGCCGACGTTTTGTCTCCGCCGCGCGTGGTGTTGACCGCGCGACGACGCGGCTCTGAAGCCGTCTTCGGCCGCCTCAAAAAACAGAAGCGCCCGAGGCTGGGGAGGGCCGTCGGGCGCAGCGAGGTTGAGTGGGACTCGCGCATCGACGACTGCCGGGCAAGGCTGTCGGCGATGTTCTCTGATCGCCGTACTGTCGGAAGCGGAACTTATTTTGACAATTAGAAAATTGAATCAATCTGAAGTTGGAAAATGTCCCTGAATCGCGGGGCTTGGAGGGGTGCTGGTGGCCTCGGGGGAGGGGGACGTGGAGGTTTCGGTGAGCGAGGCCTTGGTCGCCGGCCACGGCAGCCGCTGTGGGGACAGGCGAAGTTGCCGTGGAGGCAGGCGGGAGAATATTCCGCGATCCCCAAGGGGGTATGCTGCGAGCGTGTACGGAGGAAGCCTCGGTTCGTTATGGACTGCAGAGTCGAGGCTCCGGACTGGACCCGAAAGGCGGGCAGGCCGGCACGCTTGTCTGAAAAGGGTTCGGGGCCGGCGGTAACCCCTAACGCCGGCCCCGATAGTTTTCTGCCCGTCTCTACAGGCGGGCTCCATGTCTCCCTGGATGCCTCCCTAGGGGAGGCTCCATTTGACCTGTGCGGAAGGAATAAAGCAGAGCCCATGCCAAGTCGTGTCGCGCGGAAATTCTGACGACTCCCCCCATTGCATCGCCGGGGCCTCTTCGTTTGAGTGCGCGCGTTTCCTTCCATGAACTCCCCCACCTCCAATCCCTCCGTGAATTCCACGTGTTCCGACGCGCTGGATCGCCAACCGCTCCGATTTCATCTGCCGCACATGCACCTGTCCTCCGTATTCGGCGATGATTGGTTCGCCGTGAGGGCCGAGGGCTTCGCGCGATTCTTCGGAACGCCGCGTTTCCTGGTCATGCAGACCGCCGTCGTTGCGCTCTGGATCGGGGTGAACGCGATTGGGTGGGTCCACTTCGACCTCTACCCCTTTATCCTCCTGAATCTGGGCTTCAGTCTTCAAGCCGCCTATGCGGCGCCGCTGATCCTGCTGGCCCAGACGCGCCAGGCCGACCGCGACAAAGCGCACTCCGAGGCCGATGCGCTGCATCGCGAGGCGATTGCCCTGGAGAACAAGCGACGCCAGGAATTCGCGGACCAGCAGCGCGCCCAGCTCGTGACGCTGCTCCAGCAGAATACGCAGCTGACGGAGCTCACGCAGGACCTCAGCCGTCGGATCGAGGCGCTCACGATTGAGCTTCATCGCAAGGTGGTGCTCGACGGGCGGAGTGAGGAATGAGGCGCCCTCCAGTTTAGGGCGATGGTTGCAGTCGTGCGGGTCCGCATCAGTCTGTGGAGATGTCCAGGGCCATGAGATCCCACCCAGCTCCGCGCCCTCGGGCCGAGCATCCGTATCAGGCGTTCTGGGAACCCCTGGAGGGGGATTCAGGCTTCGAATTGAAGCCGATGTTTGGCGGCAAGGCGGCGTATCTCGACGGACGGCTGGCGCTGTATTTCTCGGCCAAGGAGGAGCCCTGGCGTGGCATTCTCGTCTGCACGGATCGGGAGCGGCAGGCGGCGCTCGTCGCTGAATTTCCCGAACTGGCGCCGCATCCCGTCCTCCCCAAATGGCTGTATTTGCCCGAGGACTGCGAGCGGTTCGAGCGAATTGCGGCGCGGCTTGTGACCCTTGCCAGAATTCGCGATCCGAGGCTTGGGGTGGAACCGAGCCGACGCCGCAAGGCGGGCCGGTCGGCTCGGGAACGCTTCAGGCCCGACACGATCGGGGTCCGCTCGGCCGAATCGCCTGGGCGGGAGCGGAGTGTGAACGCCGCGGATTACGCCGCCGTGCGCAGCGCGCTGGAGCGTCTCGTCCCTGCCAAGGGTGAGGGTCTGAGCGCCGGCGAGATGCTGGCTGCCGCGCTCGCATCCGGGGCCCTGCGCACGCGTTTCGCCTCGCGCGGCGTGCTCGCACGCTGGCTCACCACGGTGCGGCTCGACCTCGAGGTGCGGGGCGTGCTGAGGCGGCGCAAGGGTGGTCGCCCGGCCCGGTGGCTCCGCGCGACGGGTCGGATTCCGAATATAGCACCGCCTTGTTAAATTGCGGAAAAGCGTTATGGTCCGCGGATTCTGTGAACCAGACCAGCTCACATAGGACGTCTTTGGTCGTGGGTCGACGCCGGCCCACGCTGCATCTGTTGCATGGACTTCCGGGGGCTGGAAAGACGCGATTTGCGCGTATCCTGGAAAGGGAGACAGGGGCCGAGCGCTTCACGCACGATGCATGGATGCACCGCCTGTTTGGCGCCAATCCGCCGGCCGGTCGATTTCGGGAGTATCACGCTCAAGTCACGGCCATGATATGGGATCTCACGGGCAAGGCGGTGCGTTCCAATCGGGACGTGATCCTCGACTTCGGGTTTTGGACGAAGCAGTCGCGCGACGACGCCCGCGTGCGGGCGGCCTCGTTGGGCGCGCGTGTGCGGCTGTATTCGGTGATCTGTGACGAGCACACGATTCTTTCGCGTCTGAGGGAGCGAAACCGGAGCCTGGACGTCGAGTCGCTGCCGATCGATGAACACGGGTTTCGCGCGGTGGCAGCGACCTGCGAACCGCCCGGACCCGAAGAGCAGGCGATGAGCGTGGAGACCACGGACGATGGCTATCGCGTACTCGAGTGAGCGTCGGATCGATGCGGACGCCTTCGTGGACCTGTTGGAACGGTCGACGCTTGCGGAGCGCCGTCCGGTGGACGACCCGGATTGCATCGCGCAGATGCTGCTGCACGCCAATCTGCTTTGCACGGCGTGGGACGGAGAGCGTCTGGTGGGTGTTGCCCGGTCGGTCACCGATTATGCCTACTGCTGTTATCTCTCGGATCTTGCCGTGGACGCTGCGTATCAGCGTGCAGGCATCGGGCGGGCGCTCATTGACGTGACACGCGGCAGCCTGGGTCCGCGCTGCAAGCTCATCCTCCTGGCGGCCCCGGCGGCCGAGGGCTATTATCCCCACATTGGCTTCGCGCCGCACCGATCGGCGTGGATCCTGCCGGCGCGCGGACGCTCCGTGAGGCGAGAGGAGCCGCCGGCTGCGGCGACTTGAGACGTGGGCGGCGACAACTGGAAATCTGGATCGATTCCCGTGCAGTTCTGGAGATGCGCCCCCGCCAGGGCAGGGACGTGGGACAGGCCGAAAACAATCCGTTTTTTACAGGGATGGAGGGGATGGAAGGGATGCCGATGCGAGAGTGCTAGAGGGACAGGCTGAAATACGGGGGGGCGGGCGGTTGACGGGCAGCGGTTGGTGCAAGTGATTTGCTGATTGGGGGCGGGGGCGGGCGACCCGAAACGTGGCTGGCGCAGGCTGCGTTTCCGGTTCGCCGGGACTCGGCAAAACATGGATTGAACTGGGGGCCGATTTCGTGCGTCGTGATCCCCTTTGGTTTAATACTCACCGAGATGAAGATCCTCGTTACAGGAGCCGCCGGCTTCATTGGTTACCACCTATGTCAGCGCCTCACGCTGAACGATCAGGCAGAGGTCCTTGGGCTGGACTGCTTGAACGATTATTATCCGGTGGAGCTCAAGCGGGCGCGCTTGGTGCAACTCGAGGGGCGGGACAATTTCAGATTTGTGCAGTGCGACTTCGCGGAGTCGACCGCCTTCTGGGCGATCTACGAGCATTTCAAACCCGACTACGTCATCCACGTGGGCGCCCAGGCGGGCGTGCGGTACAGCGAGGTAAATCCCAGCGCCTACGTGCACAGCAATCTCGTGGGGTTTGCAAACGTGCTGGAAGCGGTGCGCCGGCTGCCGCCGAAGCACACCGTGTTCGCCTCTTCGAGCAGCGTCTACGGCGCCGACGCGCAGGTTCCATTCAGGGAGGATTCCCCCCTGGGCAAGCCGCTCTCCTTCTACGCGGCGACCAAGCAGGCCAACGAGGCCATGGCCTTCGATTACGCGCGCAATCACGGAGTCTTCGTGACCGGTCTGCGCTTTTTCACGGTTTACGGACCTTGGGGAAGGCCGGACATGACGCCCATGCTCTTCGCCAAGGCGATCCAGGAGGGGCAGACGATCAAACTCTTTGGCGAGGGTCGGTATCGCCGCGATTTCACGTACATCGACGACATCACCGAAGGGGTCATTCGCGCGCTGCTGTATCCGCCCGCCTCCGTGACGACGCCGCCTTTTCGGGTCTTCAATCTCGGGCACAACTGCCCGGTCGAGATGATCCAGTTTGTCCGCGAGCTCGAAACGGCGATGGGCCGGAAGGCGCTTGTCGAGCTGATGCCCCCCCAGCCCACCGAGATGCCCGAAACCTGTGCGGACATCTCGAAGGTGAAGGCTGCGACCGGCTACAATCCGAAGGTCTCCCTGGTCGAGGGAGTGCGCCGGTTCGTCGAGTGGTACCGCGGCTATTACGCCTGAGCTGCGAGGGGGCCGTTCACCAACCGCCGCCCAGCGCTTTGACCAGCGTGATGCTCGCGGCATAACGTTGGGCTTCGAGCTGGGATGACAGGCGTTCAAATTGGAGCGCGCTGCGCTCGGCGTCCATCACCTCGAGGTAGTTGACGAGGCCCTCGCGATAGCGAAACGCGGAGAGGTCCGCGGCCTTGCGCGAGCTCTCGACGGCGCGACGCACGATGCGGGCCTGTGCGTTGAGCGAACGGAGTGCGGACAATCCGTCCTCGACCTCCTGGAAGGCGACGAGGACCTGGGCGCGGTAGTGCGCCGCCGCCTCGCGATAGGCGGCCTTCGCGCGTTCATAGTTCGCGCGGTTGCGGCCCCCCGTGAACAGCGGCAGCGAGATCATCGGGGCAAAGGTCCACTGGCCGCTATCCGGCGTGAGCAGCGTGTTCAGGTCGGAGCTGTTGTAACCGGCCGAGCCAACCAGGCGGATGTCGGGGAAGAAGGCGGCCTTGGCCACGCCGATCTGGGCGTTGAAGGCGGCCATGGTCCGTTCGGCGGCCGCGACATCGGGTCTGCGTTCGAGCAGCTCCGAAGGCAGGCCCACGGGCAGCGCGGGCGGCGATCCGGCCAGAGGCTCGTCGGCCTTGACCGCAAAGGATTCGGGTAACTGGCCGCAGAGCACGGCCAAGGCGTGCAGCAGGGCGGTGCGGCGCTGCTCGAGTCCGAGCAGGTCGTTCTGCGCGGAGGCGAGTTCGGTCTGTGCGTTGAGCACGTCGAGCTCTCCGCTGGCTCCCCCGGCGAAGCGGATGCGGATCAGCTTCAGTCCCTCTTTTCGGGTTTCCACGCCCGCCTTGACGACCGTGGTTTCGCGGGCGAGGGCCCGCAGGTTGAAATAGGCCTGCGCGACGTCCGCCTGCAGCCCGAGCAGCGCCGACTGGTAGAGGGCGCTGGCGGCCTGGGCTTGGGCGCGGGCGCTCTGGTCGAGACGCCGCACTCGGCCCCACAGATCGACCTCGTAGCTGAGATCGAGGGGCAGCGAGTAGGAGTCGGTCGTGTAAATCGAGTGTCCCACGCCCGGGGGCGTCTGGCGATGTCCGGAGTAGCGTGTGCGCGAGCCGTTCGGGTCGAGCGAGAGCTGGGGCAGGAGGTCGGCGCGGCTGACGCCCGCGAGCGCGAGTGCCTGATCGCGCCGGGCGGCGGCGGCCTGGAGATTGGGGCTGGCCGCGGAGGCGAGCGTCTCAAGGCGGTCGAGTTCGGGGTCGTGGAAGACCGACCACCAGGCGCCGCGCGGCAGGGCGTCGCGGGGCTCGGCGACCTTCCAGGGTCCCTTTTCGGCAAAGGCCGCGGGCCTGGCGACGACGGGTGGGCGGTAGTCCGGGCCGACCGCGCAGCCGGCGAGCAGCGCCAGCCCCCCGAGGGTGGCGGCGACGGCGACAATTTCGGGACGGAGGCGAGAAGGGAGGGCGCGCATGGTCGCTCAGGGCTTCGCGGGTGCGGGCAGGGCGACTGAGACGATCGCGCCCTCGGAGAGCACGTCGCTCGGGCTCGCCACGACGAGTTCGTTTTCGTGCAGGCCGCCGAGCACCTCGATCTGGGAGCCGAAGTCGCGTCCGAGGACCACCTTCCTGAAGTGCACCACGCCGGCGGCGCTCACGGTGGCCATATAGGTGCCGGTTGCGCGCACGATCACGGCGTTGGACGGGGCGAGCAGGGGAGGCTGGACGGTTTCAAGATTCAGCACAACCTGCCCAAACATGCCGGCCAGCAGTTCTCCGTTGGGATTTGGAATACGGACTTCGGCGAGCAGCGTGCGGGTCGCCGGGTCGAGCGCTCCCGCGATGCGCACGACGGTGCCTGGAAAGCGCCGACCGGGAAACTCGTTGACGAGCACGTCGGCGTGGAGGCCAGTGTGCACGGAGCGCACGTAGGATTGGGGGATGGCCACATAGACGCGCAGGGTGCCCGTGTTGGCGATGCGAAACAGCTCCTTGCCGGAGCCGCCGGAGCTCACGAGCGCACCCACGTCGACATTGCGCACGGAGATCACGCCGTCGAACGGCGCGACGATGGTTTGGTATCCGACCAGTTGTGACAACCTCGCGACATTGGCACGGGCGGCCTCGACGTCGGCCTGGCGCGCCTGGTAGGCGGCCTCCTTTTCGTCCACGTCCTGGCGGGCGACAGCGTTGCGCTTGCCGAGGGCCTTCCAGCGCTCGGCGCTGACGCGGGCAAGTGCGAGGTTGGCCTGCGCCTGGGCGAGCGCGGCCTTGGCCTGGTTGAGTTCCTGGTCGACCTCGGGGCCGTCGATGATCGCGAGGGGCTGGCCCGCCTTCACATGGTCGCCCAGGTCGGCGAGCAGACGCCCGAGGTAACCGCTGGTGCGGGCGTAAACGGGCACGTCCTCTACGGCCTCGAGGCTGGCGGGCAGCGTGAGTTCGGTGGCGGCGGGTGCGCGCCGGGCCGGGACCACGGAGACGACGGGGCGCGAGGCGTTCTGAACGGCGGCAGCCAGCGCGGCCGAGTTCTCGAGCCGCGGGCGTATTCCCGCGAAGTAGACGAGCGCGCCGGCTCCGACGAGGGCGACGAGCAGGACGGTGCGAGTGGAAGACTTCATGAAATCAGGATGCGGTTGGATTGAAGCGGGGGGAGTAGGCTCACTGGCCGTGCAGGTGACGGGCCTCGGTGAGTTCCTCATTGATGGTCTCGTCGGGACGGTGCGCGGCCTTCTTGCGGAGCGTCGCGTAGACAACCGGCACCAGGAAGAGCGTGGCGAGGGTGGCGAAGAGCAGACCGCCGATTACCGCGCGGCCGAGCGGGGCGTTCTGTTCGCCGCCCTCGCCCAGGCCGAGCGCCATGGGGAGCATTCCGATGATCATCGCCAGCGCGGTCATGAGCACCGGACGCAGGCGCGTGTGGCCGGCCTCCAGAGCCGCGGCCCTGGCGTCCTTGCCCTCCTTGCGTTTATCATTGGCAAAGGTGACCACCAGGATGGAATTCGCAGTGGCCACGCCGATGCTCATGATCGCGCCCATCAGCGAGGGCACGTTGAGCGTGGTGCGGGTGAGAAACAGGATCCAGACGATGCCGCTGATCGCCCCCACCAGGGCCATGATGATGATGAACGGGTCCAGCCAGGACTGGAAATTCACGACCATCAGGAGGTAGACGAGCACGATCGCAAAGAGCACGCCGACGCCCAGGTCGAAGAACGAGGTGCGCATGCTCTGCACCTGGCCGCGCAGCTTGATGTAGGAGCCGCGGGGAAGCTTGGAGTTCTCCTCATGGATGATCCTGTCGACCGCTGATGCCACGCTGCCCAGGTCGGTGCGATCCACGTTTGCGTACACGTCGAACACGGGCTGCACGTCGTAGTGGCTCACCACTGCCTGCGTGGTGGCGGGGCGGATCTGAGCGACATTGCTGAGCAGCTGCGATCCGCCTGAGGGGCCCGCGTCCGAGATCGGCGTGGCCTTGAGCGCCTCGATTGAGCTGATCCTGTACTGGGGGACCTGGGTGACGACGGAGTACTGGACGCCGTTCTGCGGGTTGAGCCAGAAATTCGGGGCGGTCTGCCCGGAGCCGGCGAGTGAGATGAGCAGATTGCTCGCGACGTCGCGCTCGGACAGGCCGAGTTCCTCGGCGCGACTGCGATCGACGTCGACCTTCAGCGCCGGGGCGTCGACCACTTGGAAAATGTGGACGTCCACGGCGCCGGGCACCTTGGAGAGCCGCGCGGTGATGTCCTTTGCGATCTTGTAATTGGCCTGGGCGGCCCGGCCGGTGACTTGGATATCGATCGGGGCCGGAAGTCCGAAATTCAGGATTTGGCTGACGATGTCGGCCGGTTGCGCGAAGAACGTGCAGGTGGGAAACTCGCGGTTCAGGCGTTCGCGCAGGGCGCGCACATAGCCGGCCGTGGAACCGTGCTTCTTGGGATTGAGCGACACGAGGATCTCGCCGTCGGCCGAGCTCACCGTGGCGGAATCGCCGAAGGCCAGGTTGATGCCGCTGCTGGGGAGGCCGATGTTGTCGAGGATCGCTCCGAGCTCCTTCTTCGGGATGACCTGGCGGATCACGGCCTCGACGCGTGCGAAAATCTGCTCGGTCTCCTCGATGCGGGTGCCCGGGGGCGCGCTGACGTGGAGGCGAAACTGGCCCGCGTCGACGGAGGGGAAGAAGTCCTGGCCGAGGAAGGGCACTAGGCACAGGGTGAGCGCCGCGAACGCAAAGGAGCCGATGGCGACGCTGGCGCGGTGGCCGAGCGCCCAGTCGAGCGCGCGGGTGTAGGCGGCCTTGAAACGCTCGAAGTGGCGGTTGAACCGCACATGGATGCGCCAGAAGATGTCGCCCTTGGGCGCCGGGGTGCCGTTCGCGGCCGCGCCGGCCGGGGTGTCGTGAAGCACAGGCTGTCCCTGCAGCAGGTAATGCACGAAGGTCGGCGCCACGGTGCGCGACAGGAAATAGGAGGCCAGCATCGCGAAGATCACCGACATTGCCAGGGGGCTGAACAGGTAGTGCGCCGTGCCTTCGAGGAAGAACACCGGCACGAACACCACACAGATGCACAAGGTCGAGACGAAGGCCGGCACCGCGATCTGCTGCGCACCATCAAGGATGGCCTCGATCAGCGTTTTCCCCATCGCATGGTTGCGGTCGATGTTTTCGATCGTGACCGTGGCGTCGTCGACCAGGATGCCGACCGCAAGGGCGAAACCGCCCAGAGTCATGACGTTGATGGTCTCACCGAATATCGCGAGCCCGAGGATGGCGCAGAAGATCGACAGCGGTATCGAGATTGCCACGACGAGCGTCGTGCGCCAGGTGCCGAGGAACAGGAGGATCATCAGGGCGGTGAGCAGGGCGGCGATCACCGCCTCGCGGACCACGCCGTCGAGGGCGGCTTTCACGAAGACCGACTGGTCGAACTGGGGGTTCAGCTGCAGCGCCTTGGGGAGCGTGGAGCGCACCCGCGGCAGCACGGCTTTGATGCGGCGGATCACGTCCAGGGTGGAGGCCCCGCCGCCCTTGAGAATGGTCAGCAGCGCGCCGCGCGTGCCGTCCTGGCGAACGATGTTCGTTTGAGGAAGGAAGCCGTCGCGGACCTGCGCCACGTCGCGGATGTACACGAGCGTGCCGTTGACCTTGCGGATCGGGAGATTCCCCAGGTCCTGGGGCCGCGCCGGGCCTCCATTGAGCAGGATGCCGTATTCGCGGCGGCCGATCTTGGCCGTGCCCGAGGGGAGCGTGAGATTCTGGGCGTTGATCGCGTTGCTCACGTCGGCCGGCGTGAGCCCGTACTGCTCCAGCTTCACCGGATCGATGTCCACCTGGATGCTGCGCACCTTGCCGCCCGTCGGAAGCGGGATCGAGGCGCCCTGGACCGTGGCGAGCTGGGTGCGCACGAAATTCAGTCCCAGGTCGTAGAGCTGCTGCTCGGGGAGGGTGGTGGAGCCGAGTCCGAGCTGCAGGATCGGCACGTTGGACGCACTGTAGCGGATCACCAGCGGTGGTGTCGTGCCCGGCGGAAGTACCCGCAGGATCGTCTGGCTCACCGCCGTCACCTGCGCCACCGCCGCGTCGACACTGGCTCCCGGATGAAAGTACACGCGGATCACGCCTATACCGTTGAGCGACTGCGATTCGATGTGCTCGATGTCGTTGACCGTCGTCGTCATCGCACGCTCGCTGATCGTCACGATGCGCTTCTCCATTTCGGAGGGCGTGAGGCCGTTGTACGACCAGATCACCGACACCACCGGGATGTCGATCGACGGGAAGATGTCCTTCGCCATTCGGGAGGCCGTGACCAACCCGAGGATGACGATGAGCAGAGCCATCACCGTGAACGTGTACGGTTTCTTGAGTGCGAGTTTAACGAGCCACATGAAAAGCCGAAATGACGGTTGCGAGCCGCTGAAGTTACGGGAAGCGAGCGGCGGACGAGGCCCGGAACGATCCGCAAAAGTCCCCCGAAATCAACTCGATGCCGACCTGGTCGTGACTGCGGGACGCTTCCGGTTTTCATAAATCCCAGCGATCACTGGGATTAAGCGGCGCTAAAATGTGAGAGTGAACGATGCGTCCGTTTGCTTCGGCGCGGAGCATTCGGGAGGCCTTGATGGTGGTGACCTGGGCAAGTTCCCGGGACACAGGAGCCCTGCGCGATCGAGAGTCCTTGCATTGTTTATGAGTTTGTTTGCCGCCCGCCGGGCATGCCGCGGGTGTCGTCAGCTTAGGGTCTTGCAAGGCCGCTGGGCAGCTGATCTCTGAACCGCGCGGACGTTTCCCCCCTCGCGGGCGCATGCGGGCATCCGGCCCGGCGATGTTCGCCTTTCTCCCCATGACACTGCACGCCGTCGACATCGCGATCATCGTCGCGTACTTCATCCTCTCAATCCTGGTTGGCCTCTGGGTTTCCAAGCGCGGAGCGAAGGACCTCGATTCCTACTTCCTCGGGAGCAAGTCGCTGCCCTGGTACGTGCTCGGCATCTCCGACGCGTCCGGCATGTTCGACATCACCGGCACCATGTGGCTGGTCTACATCCTGTTCGTCTACGGACTGAAGAGCCTCTGGCTGCCCTGGTTGTGGCCCACCTTCAACCAGATCTTCCTGATGATGTTCCTCAGCGCCTGGGTGCGCAGGTCCAACGTGCTCACCGGAGCGGAGTGGATCCAGACGCGCTTCGGCCGCGGGCGGGGGGCCAATTACGCCCACTTCTCAGTCGTCGCCTTCGCCCTGGTCAACGTCGTCGGCCTGCTGGCCTACGCCTTCATCGGTATCGGGAAATTCGCGACGGTCATGCTGCCCTGGCATTTCACCCATCACACCACCGGGCTGCTGACCGACGAAAACATCTACGCGGTCATCATCCTCACGCTGACCTCCATC
>JAJXVO010000072.1 GCA_021782105.1 bacterium | reverse complement strand
TATCGGGAACTGGTTCTCCGGGTACACGGCGGTCAATGTCACACCCGCGCGGGAACTCGGCATGACGCTTCACTACGCCTTCTGAGTTACGGGCTCTAACAGGGGCCCATAGGGGAGGCGCATCGGTCTTTGGACAGGCTGATGCGCCAGGGCGCGTACGGACAACAGATTGGCCGAAGCGACAGGCGGGTCGACGGACCTTTCGACAACACGACAGAAAACAGAAAGCATGAAACCCATGAGACGTCTCACCGTTTGCGCAGGCCTGGCGGCCGCGCAGCTTGCCGCGGTCCTTTTGCTCGGCGGGTGCAAACCCAAGAATGCGGAGAAAGTCGCCTCCGATCTTCGTCCCGTCGACCTGCGGTGCGAGTACCTCACGAATCCTGTTGGTGTGGACGAACACGCTCCGCGCCTCAGCTGGCAAGTGGCGGGCGATTCGGCCGTTCGCGGACAGGTTCAACGTGGCTATCGGATTCTCGTGGCGTCGAGTCGCGCGCTCCTCGAGCAGGATCGTGGCGACCTGTGGGACAGCCGGGAGGCGAGTTCTGCCACCGCGCAGATCGCCTATGCGGGACGGCCCCTGTCCGCGGAGCAGAAGGTCTATTGGAAGGTACGGGTGACCGACGGACGGAACCGACGCTCGCCGTGGAGCGCCGTGGCCACATGGAGCGAGGGGTTGCTTGCAGCCCGGAATTGGCATGCACGCTGGATCGGCTGTGACGCCATCAAACCCTCGCACGCGGCGTGGCTTCCGCCCGCGCAGCCAGGCAGGACCTACCTGCCGGCGACCTACCTGCGCAAGGACTTCACCCTCTCCCAAAAACCCAAGCGTGCCGTGCTCTATGTCACCGCGCTCGGCGCAGTCGAACCCCGTCTGAACGGAAGGCTTGTCGCGGACCATTATCTGGATCCGGGCTGGACCGACTATCGCAAGCGGCTCTATTACCGCGCCTATGACGTGACCGCCCTGCTCAGGCAGGGAGCCAATACGCTGGCGGCGGTACTTGGCGATGGTTGGTTTCGAGGCAATATCGGTTCGTTCGGCCAGGACCGCTACGGAAAGCACACGCGGTTGCGCGAAGAACTGCACCTGTTCGAGGCGGACGGCTCTGTGAAGGTCGTCTCGACCGATTCTACCTGGAAGGTCGGTACCGGGCCGGTGCTCGAGGGCGACATTCAGGCAGGAGAGTCCTACGACGCGCGGCTCGAGCAGCCGGGGTGGGACAAGCCCGGATTCAACGATCGCGCCTGGAGGTCTCCTGATCTCGGCGCCGAAGTATCGCCCGCGATTCTCAGCTCGCATCCGGGGCCTGCCGTGCATTGCGTCGGCGAGCGAACCACGGTGGCCGTGACCGAGCCGAAGCCGGGCGTCTATGTCTTCGACCTCGGCCAGAACTTTGCTGGCATCGCCCGCCTCAAGGTCGATGAACCCGCGTGCACGGTCATCAGAATGCGGTTTGCCGAGATGTTGAAGGCGGATGGGACCGGCTACTTTGCCAATCTGCGTACTGCGCGGGCGACCGACACCTACGTGTGCCGGGGCGGCGGTGTCGAAACATGGTCGCCGCGCTTCACGTACCATGGATTTCGCTATGTCCAGGTCGAGGGGCTGACCTCCAGACCGGCTCCGGACACGATCACGGGGCTCGTGATGAGTTCTCTCGACGCGCCGACGGGAGGGTTCGCCTCGTCGAATGCCCTGCTCAACCAGCTTTGGTCCAACGTTCGCTGGGGAGAGCTTTCCAACTACATGGACGTGCCCACCGACTGCCCGCAGCGCGATGAACGCCTGGGCTGGACCGGCGATGCGCAGGTTTTCGTCCGCACCGCGGCCTACAACGAGGACATCGCGGCGTTCATGACGAAGTGGGTCGACGACCTCGCCGACACTCAGGGCGCGGACGGCCAGATTAACGACACGGCCCCTGTCGGATTCGTGGGCAGCAATGCGGGCTGGGCCGATGCGGGGATCATCATCCCGTGGACGCTCTGGCATGTCTATGGCGACACCCGTATCTTGGAGCGTCACTACGACATGATGAAGCGGTATCTCGCGTATTGCCGCACCCAATGCTCCGCCGATCTCGTCGGCCCCGACCGGGGATACGGAGACTGGCTCGCGATCGGGGGCACCACGGGAAAGTCGCTCATTTCGACGGCCTATTTTGCCCACTGCACCGAGCTCATGGCCGACATCGCCGGCGCGCTCGGCCGCACGAAGGACGAGGCGACCTATCGGGCCCTCTTCGCGCAGGTGTGCGCCTCGTTCCAGAAGCACTTCATCAACCCGGACGGCTCGATCGGGGCCCACAAGTCGCAGACGGCGCACCTGCTCGCGCTGCGATTCGGCCTGCTGACGCCTGCGCAGCGCAAGGCGGCGATCCCGCACTTCATCAATTCGGTGGAAAAGCGCAACTGGCGGTTGGGCGTCGGGTTCCTGGGCGTAAACCTACTGCTCCCGACGCTCACCGACGTGGGCTGCACCCAGGGGGCGTACTACGTCGTCACGGGACGCGAATTTCCGTCGTGGGGCTACTCGATCGACCAGGGTGCAACCACGGTATGGGAGCGCTGGAACAGCTATACCAAGGCCAGCGGCTTCGGCGACTCGGGTATGAATTCATTCAACCACTACGCCTACGGCTCCTGCGGGGAGTGGCTATACCGGACCGTGCTAGGCATCGGTGCGCTCAGCCCGGGTTTTTCGCGGATCTCGATCCATCCGGAACCGGGTCCCGGCGTGACGTGGGCCCGTGGCCACTACGACAGCATTCGCGGGCGGATCGAGACCTCATGGAAACTCGAGAACGGCCGGTTTTCGCTCGATGTGGTTCTTCCTCCCAACACCGCGGCTGATGTCTATCTCCCGGCCAAGGCCGCTACCGACGTGACGGAAGGCGGGGCGGCCGTTGCCTCCGTGGCCGCCGTGCGGTTTCTCCGGCAAGGGGATGATGAGGTCGTGTTCGAAGTCGGATCCGGTCGCTACCATTTCGAGTGCCCGTACGCCGGTCCGGCCCACCTGTTTCCGCCGCCCGTGCCGGGCAAAGACAATGCGGCGGAGGAGGAGCGGGGACCTGCTCGGGTCAAGGAGACCCCGGGCTCCTATTCGATCCAGACCAAGATCGGGGTTTTGATGGCCAATCCGGCGACGCGCGCGGTCCTTCAGAAGTTCTTCCCCGAGGCGATCGCGAATCCGCAGTTCGAGCAGGCGATGGGGACGACCCTTTTCGCGTTGCACGACTTCTCGCCCGACTATTTCTCGACGACCAAGCTCGACGCGGTCGAGGCCGCGCTCGCGAAGATCCCTCGCCAGGTGTGGTCGGTAGAGACGACCAAGATCGGAGCCCTGCTCGACAATCCCAAGACCCGGGCAATTCTCGAACGCTATCTGCCGGAGGCCGTGGCCAATCCTCAGTTCGCCCAGGCTCGCGGATCGACGCTTCGCTTCGTCCAGGGGTTCTCGCCCGACTATTTCACCAGCGCGAAGCTCCAGGCGATCGCCGACGCCTTCGCGAAGCTCAACGGCGAGCCGCCGGCTGCCAAAGCGAAGTCCGAACCGACGCCGGCTCCCGCTCCCGCGACCCCTTCCGCCGCGCTCGGCATCGATTCCAAGATTGGAGCCCTGCTCGACGATCCCGCGTCGCGGGCAATCCTGCACAAGTATTTGGGTGCGATGATCGACAGTCCGCAGTTCGCCGGAGCCCATGGAATAACGCTTGAGCAGCTCAAGCCCTACGTCCCGCAGGTTCTCACGGAGGAGGTACTCAAGCGGATCGCGGACGATCTGGCCAAACTTGCCCACGGCCCCAAGACCGGCGCCTCGCCGACGCGGAAGCCCGGTGCAACCGCCCTGTCGGTGGATACGAAGATGGCCGTGCTGTTGGCCGACTCGCATGCCCGGAAGGTGCTGAAGGCGGCGCTGCCTAAGCTGATGGCCAGTACGCAGATTAATCAGGCGGATGATCTGACCCTTCGTGAACTCCAGCAGTATTTCCCTGACGCACTCACGTCCGCAAAACTCGAGGCCATCGACGCCGAACTCGCGAACCTCTCCGGCAGGTCGGTATCCAGGCCGTCGACGCACTACGGTCTGGACACCAAGATCGGCGCCTTGCTGGACGACCCGGCGGCGAAAGCCGTGCTCGAACGGTCGATCGGGGCCATGATCTCGAATCCGCAGTTTTCGATGGCGCGCGGACTCACCCTTCGGCAACTGCAGCCCTACGCCAAGGAGGTGCTGTCCGACAAGGTCCTCGACACGATCGCCGAGGGCCTCGCCAAGATTCCCTCCAGGGCCGAGCGACGGACACCCCAGGCGTCGCTTTACGTGCCGTCGACCCTTTCGCCCCAGTGGCAGGCGTTTCTTCACAATCCGCCTTTCCCGACGGTCAGGCCTGCTATGCACGGACCGCTGGACGCCAAGGCGTGGGATGCCCGTTGGCGCGCGAACGAAGAAGCGATGCTTCGTTATGTTCCGGCCCTGCTCGGCCGCTACAAGGCCGCGCTCACCGATCGCACGCTCGGAGGCGTGCCCGTCCTCGAAATTCATCCCCGCGGCTGGAAGGACGACGGCCGGGTCCTGGTGTACTGCCATGGGGGTGGGTATACGATGGGCTCGGCGCGATCGACCCTGTACAGCTCGCTCCTGATCGCCGCGGATACGGGCCTGCGCGTCCTTTCGGTCGACTATACGGTCGCCCCCAAGGCGACCTGGAAGACGGTGACGGGGCAGGTGGTGTCAGTCCTGGAGGCACTCAAAGGTGAGGGCACTGCCCTGAATCATGTGGTCATCTGTGGCGACTCGGCGGGTGGAGGTCTTGCCGCGGCGTCGGTCCTGAAGATGAGAGACGAGGGCCGCGGCATGCCCGCGGCCGTGGTCTTGTGGTCGCCGTGGACCGATGTTTCCGACAGCGGCGAGACCCTCGTGACACTCGAAAAATGGGACCCGCTCCTGTCGCGTTCGGAACTGCGCGCGTTTGCCGATGCCTATGCGGCGCCCGCGGATCAGAAGAACCCGTACGTCTCGCCGGTCTACGGCGACTACTCAAAGGGCTTCCCTCCGACCCTGATCCAGGGCGGAACCCGCGAGATACTGCTCAGCGACTTCGTTCGCGAGTACCAGGCCATCAAGCGCGCGGGCATGCCCGCGGAGTTGGACCTATACGAGGGCATGATCCACGTCTTCCAGCCCATGGTTCCGGATTCTCCCGAGACGCACGAGGCCTTGAAGACCATGAAGGCGTTCATCGACGCTCACGTGGCGGCCCGGTGATGCTTCAACGCCGCACCCCTGTGTGCGGAGAAAAGGGCGTGTGATGACGAAGCGAAAGACTGTATTCCTGACGGGCGCCTCGGGTCGGATGGGCCATGAAGGTTTCCTTCAACTCCTCAAGAGACGCGATCGATACGACCTCGTCGTGCTCGTCCAGCCGACCGCACCGGATCGCAAGCGCATGGCTCCGTATGACGGCGAGCCGGGCGTGCGAATCGTCTGGGGCGACCTGACCCGCTACGAAGACGTACTCGACTGTGTCAACGGCGCCGACTACGTGCTGCACGTCGGGGGATTGGTCTCGCCTCTTGCGGACCACCAGCCGAAGCGGGCGATGGAGGTTAACCTGGGTTCGGTCCGCAATATCGTGCGAGCGATCCGCTCGCAGGAGGATCCCGATCGCTGCCGGCTCGTGTACATCGGCACCGTCGCCCAGACCGGCGACCGCATGCCTCCCCTGCACTGGGGCAGGACCGGCGATCCCATTTATATCAGCGAATTCGATCACTACGCCCTCTCGAAGACACTCGCGGAGCGCGAGGTCATCGAATCGGGACTGAAGTATTGGGTGTCACTCCGGCAGACCGGCATCGCCCACCTGGGACTGCTCGAGATCCAGGATCCAATCATGTTCCACGTTCCCCTGAACGGCGCCTTCGAATGGGTCACTGTGGGCGACTCGGGCAGGTTGCTTGCGAACGTATGCGAGGAGGACGTTCCGGAGGAATTTTGGCGTCGTGTCTACAACATCGGAGGCGGAGCGAGTTGCCGGGTGACCAACTACGATTTCGCTGCGAGGATGTACCACGCCGTCGGCCTGCCCGACTTCCGGAGGGTCACGGAGCCCAACTGGTTCGCGACCCGCAACTTTCACGGACAATGGTACGCCGACTCCGACGTGCTCGAGCGGTACCTGCACTTTCGCACCGAGACGGTCGACGACTTCATCGGCGCGATCCGTCGACACGTGGGATGGCGCCGTGCGGCGATGCGGCTGGTCCCGGCCGCGGCGATCAAGGCGCGGCTTCGAAAGATCGCGCGAGGTCCGGGCGGAACGTTGAACTGGATCGTACGCGGCGACGGGGAGCGCGTTCGCGCGTATTTCGGATCCGAAGACGCCTGGCGGGACATCCCTGGCTGGGACCGGTTTGAGATCGTGAGACCGGCGCCTGCGCCGGTATGCAGTCATGGCTACGACGAGGACAAACCCCGCGGCGAAATCGGGTTGGACGACATCACGAGCGCGGCCGCCTTCCGAGGCGGGGATTGCCTTTCGACGGGGATGGTTCGCGGAAACCTGTCCACCAGGCTCCGCTGGCGGTGTGCATTCGGACACGAATTCGAGGCAAGCCCCGCGCTCGTGCTGCTCGGTGGACATTGGTGCCCGCATTGCATGCCCGGCCCCTGGAATTACGAAGCCGAAGCGGTGCACAACCCCTTCCTTGCACAAGTCTGCAGATCGCGCACGTGCAAGCGTTGCGACGACTGCGCGGCGCGTACGAGGTCGGCGTGAGACTGCCTTCGTGCCGGCGAACCGCAGGTGATGGAATTTCATCAGTCGCCTTTCTGGGCAGCGCGACCGCTTGCTCGTCAGAGTACTCCAGCGACGCAATCGCTCTCCGAACGGCGGCGCGTTTGCGTCGCCCAAGAAATCAAAGAAACCCCATGAGATTACTCCTTTCCACCGTAATTGCCGCCAACCTTCTTGCGTGCGTTGCGACCGCGGCCACGCCCGACTTCCGGGCCGAGGCCAAGGCGTTGGTCGCGCGGATGACGCTTCAGGAAAAGGCTTCCTTGTGCTCCGGTCTCGATTTTGTCCGCACCAAGCCGATCGAGCGCCTAGGGATTCCGTCTATCGTCATGAGCGACGGTCCTTATGGCGTGCGAAGGCCTGCTCCGGGGGCTACCCCAAGCAACCCGTACGACGTTATTCCGGCGACCTGTTTTCCAACGCCCGTGGCCCTTGCCTCGTCCTGGGACGTGAACCTTGTGCGACAGGTTGGCGTTGCCCTCGGCCAGGAGGCCCAGTCGGAAGGCGTGCAAATCCTGCTCGGTCCGGGCACGAATATCAAACGGTCGCCCTTGGGCGGGCGTAATTTCGAGTATTTCTCCGAGGATCCCGTGCTTGCCGGCCACCTCGCCGCGGCGTGGATCGAAGGCGTGCAAAGCCAGGGCGTGGGCGCTTCGCTGAAGCATTTTGTGGCCAACAATCAGGAGCTCAATCGCATGGTCTCCGACTCGGTCGTTGGCGAACAGGCGCTGCATGAGATCTACCTCCGGCCGTTTGAGATCGCGGTCAAGGCCGCGAAGCCATGGACAGTGATGTGTTCGTACAACAAGGTGAACGGCGTCTACATGTCGCAGGACGAGGCCTTGCTCACCGACGTCCTCCGAAAGGACTGGGGTTTTCGAGGCACGGTGGTGTCCGATTGGGGCGCGGTGGACGACCGGGTTGCGGGCCTGCGTGCGGGGCTAAACCTCGAGATGCCGGGATCGGGCGGAATGAACGATCGCCGGATCGTCGCCGCGGTGATCGAGGGGCGGCTTCCGGTGGCCCAATTGGACGCGAGCGTCGAGGATGTGTTGAGCGTGGTGCTGAAAGCCCAAGCCGACGAGCGCCCCGGTGCGTCCTACGACAAGGCCGCGCATCATGCCCTGGCGAGGCGAGCCGAGGCGGAGTCGATGGTGTTGCTCAAGAACGACGGTTTGCTCCCGATCGATGCGGGGCGCGTACGCCGCATCGCGATCGTCGGGTGTCTTGCGAAATCGCCCCATTTCGAAGGCGACGGAAGTTCCCACGTCACCCCGCAGAAGATCGATTCCCCTTACCGAGAGCTTTCGACTCTCCTGGGGGGTTCCGTGGATCTGAGCTTTGCGCCTGGTTATGATGTCGAGGGCAGAACGAGCGCGGCGACGATTGCGGCCGCGCGCGACGCGGCTCGTCGAGCGGATCAAGTGATCGTGTTCGTGGGACGTCCGGACGGTTCGGAGTCGGAGGGCCTCGATCAGACGAGTATCGAGCTGCCGGGAGGCCAGAACGCGCTCGTTGCCGCGGTAGCGGCGGTTCAGAAGAATACAACGGTCGTGCTTATGAATGGCGCTCCGATCGCCATGCCCTGGCTCCCTCACGTCAAGGCCGTGCTCGAGGCTTACCTCGGAGGAGAAGCGGTCGGCGGCGCACTTGCCGACGTGCTTACGGGGCGGGTGAATCCGTCGGGCAAGCTCGCCGAGACTTTCCCAGAGCGGATTGAGGACACGCCCACCTTCCCGAATTTTCCCGCCCGCGGTCGGCGTGTCCTGTACGGAGAGGGTTTGTTCGTCGGCTATCGATCCTACGACGCGCGCAAGCTTCAACCCCTGTTTCCGTTCGGTTTCGGACTCAGCTACACCCGCTTCGCATATGCCTCCATCAAGGCTGACGCGACCGACCTGACCGCCAAGCAGGGCACAACCGTGCATGTGACGGTTCGCAATGTGGGCGCTCGCGCCGGAGCCGAGGTCGTGGAACTTTATGTGAGTGAACCCGACAGTCCGGTGCTTCGTCCGATAAAGGCGCTGCGACATTTCGCCAAGGTGACGCTTGCGCCGGGAAAGTCTGCGACGGTGGATTTCAATCTTACGTCCCGGGATTTCGCCCGGTACGACGCGGCCGTACACGCCTGGGTCGTCGATTCGGGACGCTACGAGATTCTGGTTGGGGGTTCTTCGCGCGACCTGCCGCTGCGACTCGCGGTGAATGTAAAGGGCACGCCGCCGCGATATCCGCTGTTGACCCGCTACTCGTCGGTGGGAGCCCTGGCGGGGAATCCACGGACGCATGCCATCTATCAGATGTTCTTGAAGAGCGTCGCCGACGCGCAGGCCAAGCTCGAGACAGAGAAGGCGACCCTGACGCCGGCTGCCTTTGCGGCGCAGGAACACACGCTCGCGGTCAGACGCCGGTTCATCGAAGAGATGCCGTTGTGCAAACTCGTACCGTTATCTCAAGGCCAGTTCTCGGAGGAGGCCCTCGAAGCGATTCTGAAGTTGGCCAATCCTTGAGCGTCTTCTATCCGATACGGTAGGTGGGCGGGGAGAAATCTCCGTTTACCGCACCCCGGCTGTCCGTCCCTTTGCGTAGTCTTCAACGATGAACCCCAATCCTTTCCTTGGCGTCGTGTTTCACTGGCTGGGAGGCCTGGCCTCCGGGTCGTTCTATGTTCCCTACCGGGGTGTCAGGAAATGGTCGTGGGAGACGTACTGGCTGGTGGGGGGCGTCTTTTCGTGGCTCGTGTGTCCGGCGCTGCTCGCGGTGCTGCTCACGCACAACCTGTGGGGCGTCCTGCATCAGCAGACGATGAACACCCTGTTCTGGACCTACTTCTTCGGAGCGCTGTGGGGGTTCGGAGGTCTGACGTTCGGTCTGACGATGCGCTACCTTGGCATGTCCCTCGGCATGGGCGTGGCGCTTGGGTATTGCGCGGCCTTTGGCACGCTGCTTCCGCCGATCTTCAAGAGCATCGCGCCGTCCATCCCGGTCGCCGAGACCATCGGCCAGATCGCCGCGACCCGTCCCGGGCAGATCACGCTCGCGGGCGTGGGCGTGACCCTGTTGGGCATCGGCATCGCGGCACTGGCGGGCCTGACCAAGGAACGCGAGCTGCCCGATGAGGAGAAACGAAAGGCGATTGCCGAGTTCAATTTCAGGAAGGGCATCGTGGTTGCCACGTTTTCCGGCATCATGAGCGCCTGCTTCGCGTTCGCGCTCACGGCGGGAACTCCGATCGGAGAGGCCTCGCTCGCGGCGGGAACCGATCCCATCTGGACCGGCCTTCCAAAATTGGTCGTGGTGCTGCTGGGCGGGTTCACCACGAATTTCGTCTGGTGCGTGATCCTGAACCTCAAGAACCGCACGGGCTACCAATACCTGGCCAGGCAGGCACGGCCCGAACACGCGCACCTGCGGGCGGCCGGAGGAGAGCACGCCCCTGTCGGCGCGGGTGGGGCGGGTGCGGCAGCGCTCTCCCTGGTGGAATTGCGCGTGCCGATGCTCGGCAACTACCTCTTTTCCGCTCTCGCGGGTGCCACGTGGTATTTTCAGTTCTTCTTCTACACCATGGGCGAGACCCAGATGGGCAAATTCGGCTTCGCCAGCTGGACGCTTCACATGGCGAGCATCATCATTTTCTCGACGATGTGGGGCTGGTTCTTCCACGAGTGGAAGGGCTCCAGCCGTAAGGCGCATTCGCTCATCGGCCTGGGCATCGCGGTCCTGATCCTGTCGACCATCATCATCGGCTACGGCACCTACCTGAAAATGGGCCGTTGAGTCGTGCCTGTCCGGTAACCGTCATTCCTGCAGCAGCGCCTCGCCGAGGCGGCCGTTGGAGGCGGCGGTCAGCAGGAAGGGCCAGAGTCTGGACGAGAGCGCGACCTCGCCGCGCTCATTGCGGGCGAGCAGGTCGGCGCAACCCTGGCGCGAGAGCAGGTGGACGCGAATGCGCTCGTTGTCGACTCCGGGCGACTCCGCAGGAACCCCCGTGCAGGTGAGCAGGGCGAAAGCCTGGGTTTCGTCGGCGAGTCCGGCGGACGTATAAGTCTTTCCGGATACGCGGATGAGGTTGGAGACCTCGAGTCCGGTTTCCTCGCGGAGTTCGCGTGCAGCGCAGGTGGCGACGCTCTCGCCGGCGTCCAGCAAGCCGGCTGGCAGGCTGAATTCCCATCCGTCGATGGGTATCCGGAATTCCTCGATCACGACGAGTCGGTGACGTTTAGGATCGTCGGGCTCGTGGTGGAGGGCGACGATGCTGACGGCGTCGATGCGTTCGGCCTGACCGGGGAGGCGGCGGCTGGCATAGATCCAGCCGTCCCGCTCGAGGAGGTGGATCCATTTCGTGGCATGCAGGAGCTTCGGTTCGCTCATGATTCGGGCGTAACCGGGATTTCGGCGGAGGCAACGCCAGCGATGCGGAACGCTCAGTCGTCGTCGGCGAACTCGAGCAGGTCGCCGGGCTGGCAATTCAATTCACGACAGAGCGCCTCGAGCGTGCTGAACCTGACGGCCTTGTTGGCCTTCAGGATCGAAAGGCAGGCGGACGTGATGCTGGCGCGGGAGCGGGGTTATCCACAGGTCAGTGGACGCTCCATTCGAAGAGCGAGGGAACCGGATCCCTGGCATTGCCGGGAAACTCGAGGCGCAGGAAGCGTGCGGTTCCGGCGGCCTTGATGCGCACGGGCGAGCCGCTTGCGGGCGACTGGGTGAAGTCGGCGAGGTTCGTCCAGTGGTGGCCGTCGACGGAGGTTTCCAACGCGAAGCGGTAGGATTTCCACGCGTATTCGAAGCGAAGGTCCTGGCGTTTGAACGTGACTGCCCGGCCCAGGTCGAGCTGGAGCCAGGCTCCGTGGGCGCCGGGGGTGGCGGACCAGCGCGTGGCGTAGTTGTCGTCGACCACGAAGGCTGCGCGAGTGTGGGGGGCCTGCGAGGAGGCGGTCGCGAGCGCACCGAAGGCGAGGCTTGTCGATTCGTCGCGGCCCTGGATGAACGCCGGGCCGGTGTGCGAGGGGGCGACCGTTGCGATCCGTCCGTCCGCGGTGAATACGATGGGGTCGATGCATACCTGCCGCCCGATGGACCGAGGGTCGAAAGGAATGCTCTGACGGTGGTAGAGGATGAAGTCGCGACCGTCCCGATGGAGAATTCCGTTGTGACCGGGGCTGACGACGTCTTCCGCGCGGTTGGTCGCGAGGATGGGGCTATTGGGGCCCTCGGTGAAGGGACCGAAGGGGGATTTTCCGACGGCGTAGCGGACGCAGTAGGTGTCCTCGGTGGTCTTGCCGGCGGAGTACATCAGGAAGTACCAGCCGTGGCGCTTCTCCAGGATGGGAGCCTCGAAGTAGTGGGCGGGGGTGACGTCGTGCACGGGGCCGTCGAGGGTGGCCATGTCGGGCTTAAGCTTCGCGGCCCAGCAGCGTCCGTTGACCCAATTCCAGCCGGAGCCCCAATAGACGTAGGCCTGGCCGTCGTCGTCGAGGAACAGTTCGGCGTCGATCATGTGGTAGCCCGGGCGGAAGTTGGCGGGGATCATCGGGCGATTGCCCAGCGCGTTGCGCCAGGGGCCGAGCGGGTGGTCGGCCACGCCGGTCCAGACCTCGCTGCCGACGGAGACGACCATGTGGAATTTTCCGTCGCGGCCCCGCAGCACGGATGGGGCCCAGACCATCGCCCCGAGGGAGGTCGGGCTCGTGCAGGCGTGCTTCGTCGGCCAGTTCAGGACGTGATAGGTCCAATTCTTGAAATCGGAGGATTCCCAGCAACCGAGCGTGGCGCCGCCCCAGGGATCAATGGTGGCATAGATGTAAGTGTGCCCTTCATACGCGAGCACCGTGGGGTCGGCGTAGTATCCCGGCAGGATTGGGTTGGCTGAGTGGGGGGCCTGGCCCGGGAGCAGCGGGGGTGGGGTGGCGGCCGTGGCCTGGAGACAGGCGAGGAGGCCGAGTGCGCACCCCAGGGTCAGGCGTGCGAAGCGTGGAAGGAGGTTCGGGAGAGCAGTCATGGCGAATTCAGGGGGGCCGGTCCGTCGCCACGGGTGGGGGCGGAGTGCAACCTCGAATGCTCGGATAACAGGATTGCCGGCGAAGACAGCTCGGAAAATTTCCGGAGGCGCGACTCTTTCGGGCGAGGCCGGAGCTTGGGGGGCGGGTTAGTACTGGCTTGAGGCGTGCGAGCCCAGTCACGCACCAAGACGGCGGGTGGAAGGCGCCGTGCCTCGATGGCTGGGGTGCCTCGTCCGAATGCAAAATCAGCTTCGCGCCTTGGAAGCGGCCTTGAGCTTCAGCGGAGCAAGCACCACGCGGACGACGGTCAGCATCTGTCGGCGGAACGCCTCGCGCGACTCGGTCCGGTGCTTCAGGCCCATCGAGGCCGCCAGCAGCGTATCGACTCGGTCCGAAGTGCAAACGCCGGACTTGGCTGAGAGATCGGATGCGACGGCCTCGTCGATCGTCCGCACGAGCAGCGCGTGAAACTGGCCCAAAGCCCTTTCCATGATTCCGTCGGCCAGTTGGTCCGAGGCTTCGGCGAGATCGAAGGCTTCGGCTCCGACCTTCCCAACGGTACGGCCCATCGACCGATCGAAGGCGCCGAGCAGACGCGCCTCGAGCGATTTGCCGGGCTCGCTGACCGCGTCCCGCGTCTCCTGCTGCATGCTGTGAATCCAATGCTCGATGGTGGCCTTGAAGAGCGCCTCCTTGGTGTCGAAATGGAAGTACAACCCCTGCCGCGAAAGACCGGCCTCTTCCGCCACGTCGCTCATCGACGTTTTTTTGAAGCCGAAACGGAGAAACACATCCATCGCAGCATCAAGCAGCTGGGAAAGCTTCGGATTATCATTGGCCGATGGGGAGACGGTGGGCATGACTTTACGTACTTTACAAAAAAGGTAATGGTTGTCTAGTTCGGATCCGTTCTCGAAATCAAAACTGAAGGGACCGTACCCATGCGTATTTCCGAATGCAAACGTTCACCCTGGCCGTGGTCGGCCAACCTATGCGCCGCGAATTTCGGAGGCGGTGCGCAGGAGGATCGAAGGGCCTCGGCCGAGGCGGAGTTTCGAATCGTCGCCTCGCCCCAATGGCGGGACGGAAGATTCCGGAACCGTCAGCCGCTCTGGATGAGTCGCGTGAAGGCCGTGGCGTCGTTGTTTTCGCGGGATCCCAACCATGCGCCGACGGCGCCGGTGCCGATTTTCGAGGGGACGGCCGGCGAGTTGGCGAAGCCGGTGGACGGTGACCTGAGGGCGACGTGGCTGGGGCACTCGACGGTGTTCCTGGAAGTCGAAGGTCAGTGCATCTTGATCGATCCGGTGTGGGCGAAGCGGGCCTCTCCCGTGTCGTTTACCGGGCCGAGACGCTGGTATCGACCGCCGCTGCCGCTCGATGCGGTTCCGGCGCTGGATGCGGTGCTCATCACGCACGACCACTACGATCATCTCGACCGCGGCGCGGTGGTGGCGCTCGCGGGGCGGACGAAGCGGTTCATCGTTCCGCTGGGAGTTGGGGCGAGGCTTCGCGCCTGGGGAGTGCCGGAAGCGCGGATTACGGAACTGGACTGGTGGGAGACGGTGCGGCTGGGGAGGCTGAATATCACGGCCACCCCGGCCCGCCACGCGGGGGGCCGAGGGGTCCTTGACCGCGATGCGACGCTTTGGAGCGGCTACGTGGTCGCCGGTGTGGCGCGCCGCGTGTACTGCTCGGGGGACACCGGCATGATGGAGGCGTTCGACGAGATCGGGGCGCGCCTGGGGCCGTTTGACCTTACGCTGATGGAGATCGGTGCGTACTCGCAGAGCTGGCCCGACTGGCACATGGGACCCGAGCAGGCGGTGGAGGCGCACCGTCGAGTGGGGGGGCGCGTGATGCTGCCGGTGCACTGGGGACTCTTCAGTCTCTCGACTCATGCCTGGACGGAGCCGATCGAACGTGCGGCGGTTGCGGCGCGTGAGAAGGGCGTGGTGCTGGCGACGCCGCGGCCGGGCGAAAGCATCTCGCCTGCGGTGTCGCGGCCCCGGATCGGGGCGCGTTGGTGGCCGTCGATCCCGTGGCGCGCGGCGGACCGGTATCCGATCGTATCCACGCGGGATGGACGCCCTGCGGGGGATCCGAGCGGGCGGGAACGCAAGACCGTCGACGCCTCGAAACTCGAGGCCTTGCGCCGGGAACTGATCGACAGGGCCTACGAGCACGACCGGCGCGGCGAACCCGCCGCCGCGGACCTGGCCTCGATGGTGTCGGCGCGGCTCGATGAACTGATTGCGGGGGGCGAGTAAGGGGGGCGTTTCGCTACCGCTGCGCTCGGATCTTCGGCGAGAGCTTCAGGATTTGATTGGTCACATCGGCGATGTTGTAGAGCAGCGTGTACTGGTGCTTTGGGACGTCGTTTA
>JAJXVO010000071.1 GCA_021782105.1 bacterium | reverse complement strand
ATGGGGCGAAAAACCGGATCGAGGGGGCGAAACGCCTTTACGACGGAAGGGATGGGGAAACCGAAGCCAACAAAGTTGTGCGTTCCAGAAAATCGGCCTGTCCCTGTTGTGCCTTCGGGAAATCGGCCTGTCCCTGTTGTGCCAGTCTTGGGCATGGAGAGTCGTTGCCTCTGCCGCGAAAGGGGCGGCGATTTGCTATCACGGCCCGGCGGTCCAACGGCTGGGAGGGACTGTCCGTGGTGGAAAAAGGCCGGCGCTGACGGGCGCGTCACTTCTTCTTGTTGAGGGCGGCGCTGAACCAGTCGTTCTGGAGGGTCTGGGGGGCGGAGGGGCGGGAACCGAAGGAACCGCCCGAGGGGCGCGCCGAGGGGCCGCCGGGGGAACGCTGGGAGCTGGCGCCTGGAGCCGTGCGCGCGCCGAGCTGCGGGTTGGTCTTCATCGACAGGGCGATGCGCTTGCGCGGCAGGTCCACCTCGACGACGGTCACCGTGACCTTCTGTTGCGGCTTCACCACCTCGGCCGGGTCCTTCACAAAATTGTCGGAGAGCTGGCTCACGTGGACGAGGCCGTCCTGGTGCACGCCAATATCCACGAAGGCGCCGAAGGCGGTGACGTTGGTGACTATGCCCGGAAGTTTCATGCCGGGGCGCAGGTCCTCGGGCTTGTGCACGCCGGCGTCGAAACTGAAGGTCTCGAACTTCTGGCGCGGGTCGCGACCGGGCTTGGCGAGCTCGGTCATGATGTCGTTGAGCGTTGGAAGGCCGAATTTCTCGGTGACGTACGACTCGAGCCTGATCTTTTTGCGCAGTGCGGGCTCGCGGACGAGGTCGGCGACGGTGACGCCGAGGTCGGCCGCCATCTTCTCGACGACGGCGTAGCTTTCGGGGTGGACAGCGGAGGCGTCGAGCGGGTTGGCCGCGTCGCGGATGCGAAGGAAGCCGGCGGCCTGTTCGAAGGCCTTGGGGCCGAGTCGGGAGACCTCGAGCAGTTCGGAGCGGGAGGCGAAGGGGCCCTTCTCGTTGCGGCGGGCGACGATGTTGGCGGCGATCGAGGCGTTGAGGCCCGAGACGTAGCTGAGGAGCTGTTTGGAGGCGGTGTTCACCTCGACGCCGACGCCGTTGACGCTGGAGACGACGGTGTCGTCGAGGGAGCGCTTGAGGGCGTTCTGCTCGACGTCGTGCTGGTACTGGCCGACGCCGATCGACTTGGGGTCGAGCTTCACGAGCTCGGCGAGCGGGTCCATGAGTCTCCGGCCGATGGATACGGCGCCGCGGACGGTGAGGTCGTGATCTGGGAACTCCTCGCGGGCGACCTCGCTGGCCGAGTAGATGGAGGCGCCGGATTCGTTGACCATCACGACCGGGAGGGCAGGGGGCAGGCCGAGCGAGCGCACGAAGGCCTCGGTTTCGCGGCCGGCGGTGCCGTTGCCGATGGCGATGGCCTCGACCTGGAAATATTTCACGAAGCCGAGCAGCTTCTCCTTGGCCTCGGAGGCCTCGCGGTCGGGGTAGACGACGTCGTTGTGCAGGAGTTTGCCCTGGCGGTCGAGCATGACGACCTTGCAGCCGGTGCGGAAACCGGGATCGATGGCCATGACGGCCTTCTGGCCGAGGGGGGAGGACAAGAGGAGTTCGCGCAGGTTGTCGGCGAACACCTTGATGGCAGCCTCGTCGGCGCGCTTCTTGGACTCGATGCGCATCTCGGTCTCCATCGCCGGGGCGAGCAGGCGCTTGAAGGCGTCCTGGAGCGCGAGGCGCACCTCGGCGGAGCAGCGGTTGGCGGCGGAGGAGGCCTTCAGGAAAAGCGGGTCGATTTCGGCGAGCGCGGCGATCTCGTCGGGGATCGTGATGCGCATCATGAGGAACAGCTCCTTTTCGCCGCGGCGCATGGCGAGGACGCGGTGGGAGGGAGCCTTTGCGAGCGGCTCGGTCCAGTCGAAGTAGTCCTTGAACTTGGCGGCCTCGGTCTCCTTGCCGGGGATGATCTTCGAGGAGACGACGGCGTTGGATTGGAAGAGGGTGCGCAGGCGGGCGCGGGCGTCCTTGTCGTCGCTCATGCGCTCGGCGAGGATGTCGCGGGCGCCAGCGAGGGCCTCGGACGCGCTTTCGATTTTGAGCGTCTGGTTCTTGCCGTCGTCGGGTTTGTATTCGCGGCCCACATACGCCGACGCCTCCTGCTGCGGGTCGGTGGCGGGGTCCTGGGCGAAGAGCAGCAAGGAGAGCGGCTCCAGGCCCTTCTCCTTGGCGATGGTGGCGCGGGTGCGTTTTTTCGGGCGGTAGGGCTGGTAGATGTCCTCGAGGACGGTGACGGTCTGGGCGGCGGCGATGGCCTTCTCGAGTTCCGGGGTGAGCAGGTTGCGCTCCTTGAGCGAAGCGAGGATGGAGGCGCGGCGCTCGTCGAGCTGGGCGAGCTGCTCGAGCCGGTCGCGCACGGCGGTGACCTGGACCTCGTCGAGGGTGCCGGTGGCCTCCTTGCGGTAGCGGGCGATGAAGGGCACGGTGGCGCCCTCGGCGAAGAGCTGGGCGGTGGCGGCGACCTGGAAGATCTTCAGGCCGAGTTCCTGGGAGATGCGCAGGATGTGCTCGGGGTTGGGCTGCTTCGCGGAGGCGGAGAGTTCGCTCATGCGGAAAGGGGCCGAGTGCAACGCGCCGGCGGCGGCGTGCAAGGTCAAAAGTCGGCGGCGCCGACGGCTCAGGCGGTCAGGCGGCTGAAGCGCCGAAACAGCAGCACGGCCGCGCAGGCCAGGCCGGCGGCGAGCCCGCCCCACACGCCCAGGGGGCCTATGCCGCGCACGCCCAGCAAATAGCTCACGGGGATCGCGATCACGCAGTAGGAGAATCCGGTGATGAGCGTGGGGATGCGGACATCGGACAGGCCGCGGAGCGAGCCGGTGCCGACGACCTGGGTGCCGTCGAACAGCTGAAAGACGGCGGCGACGATGAGCAGGTGTGCGGCGAGGGTGACGACGGCGGGGTCGTCGATGAAGCCGCGGGCGATTTGGGTTCCGAACAGGGCGAAAACGAGTGCGAATCCGCCCATGACGATCCAGGCCAGTCCGAAGGCGCCCATCCCGATGGGGCGAAGCAGGGCGTGGTTTCCCTGACCGAGGGCCTTGCCGATCCTCATGCTTGCGGCGGTGGCCAGGCCGAGGGGGCACATGAAGGTGAGGCTTCCGCAACTGAGCGCGATCTGGTGGGCGGCCAGCGCGCGGGTGCCGATCCAGCCCATCATGATGGTGGCGGCGGTGAAGGCGCACAACTCGAAGAGCAACTGGCCTGCGCTGGGGATGCCCAGGCGGAGCAATTCAGAGAAGCCGGCCCTGTGGAGTTTCGGCGGGCCGGAGGCGTGGGCGTGGGACCAGGGCCATGCGGGTGCGGAGCGCAGGCGCCGGTGGAGTACGATGGCGAGGCTGGCCAGGGCGGTGGTGCGTGCGACGAGAGTCCCGATGCCCGCGCCTGTCAGTCCGAGCGCCGGAGCCCCGAAGTGTCCGTAGATCAGGATCCAGTTGAGCACGGCGTTGAGGGTGACGCAGGAGAACATGATCGCCATGGGCACGAGCGGCATGCCGAGGGACTCGGCGTATTGGCGAAGAACCTGGAACAGCAGGGCGGGAAGGATGGACGCGGCGATCAGCAGGAAGAAGGGGCGCACGATGGCGACGACCTCGGCTGGCTGACCGAAGAGGTCGAGCCGGGTTGAGAGGGCGGCCATGGTGGCGGCCCCGAGGCTCCCTGCGGCGAAGGCCACTGTGGATCCGTGGGTAAGCCAGGATGCGCAGTCGGAGTCGCGGGCCGCGCCGTGGGATCGTGAGACGAGGATGGCGACGGGCAGGAGCAGGCCAATGCCGGCGAGCAGGAAGAACCCGAAGATGCTTCCTGCGAAGGCGGCGGCGGCGAGCGGCGTGGCGCCGGTCCTGCCGATCATCACGCTGTCGAGCACGCCCATGAGAATCTGGCTGGCAGATCCCAACGAGATGGGAAGTGCGAGCACCAGCGTGGCTCGGGCTTCCCTGACGATGAGCGAGGTGCGATGGGCGGAGTGCACGGGTTTGGAATCCTGACAACGGCGGGCGGCCTTGGAAAGGCAAGTGGATCGCGGCGCGGGACGGAGGGAATAAAACCGCCTTTGTCGTTGTATCCCGAGGTGCCGCTGCTAGGGCTTTGGCTGCGTTTTTGCACCGGTATGAAGCCCCGCACTGCCGTCCGACCCCTAATCCTCGGCATGATCTATCTGGCGGCCCACTTCGCCGCGGTGCTTGCGTGCCCTGGGGCGAGCGGAGTTTCCGAGGCTGGGCCGCAGCTGGTGTTGGGCGTGGGTGTGGGAGTTGTGGCCGTGGGCGGGCCGTGGTTCGGGATTCTCGTGCTGGCGGCGAATCTGGCCTCGACGTGGCTGGGGACGCCCGCGTGGGCGGGCCAGCTCGGGTATTTCGAGCCGGTGGTGATTGCGCTGGTGTCGCTCTGCTGTGCGCTGGGGCTGCGTCGGGCGCTGGGCCGGGGCATTGCGGTGACGCGCCTGCGGGAACTGGCGGTCTTCGTGGGCATCGTGCTGGCGGGCGCCTGCGTGGCGGCTGCGTTTGGAGCCTGGGCGCTCAGTCAAGGCGGGCCTTACGGGAATCTGACGCGGGGGTCTTTGTTTTTGACGGAACTGGTGACCGACGCATTCGGCGTGCTGCTGGTGGCGCCTGGATTCATTTTCTGGGGTGTTCCGCTGTACGAGGGGAGGCCGGTCACTCCTTTTGCCCTGGAGGATGGGCGGAGGATGTGGGAACTGGCTGCCCAGGTGGCAGCGCTGATGGCCGCCATAGCCGTTGGCCGGAGCACGGACGATCCGGGCCTGGCCAGCCTGCTGGCGCTGGTTGCGGTGCTGTGGATCGGCCTGCGCGACGGTCTTCATCTGAGTGTGCTGGCGGTGATAGTCGTGGTGCTTGGCGAGGGCGGCGTCTTTGCGTCGGGGCCCCTGCCCGGGGCGTTTCGCGTCGAGGACAGCTACGGGCTGATTCTCGTGGGAGTGGCGCTTGGGGTTGGGACTGTGGGAACATCCCACCGACGGCTCCTGATCGCGCTCCGAAAGCGACAGGAGATGCTCAGCGGAGTGCTGCGGGGGTCCAGACTTGGGATGTGGGAGTGGGCGCCGTCCGGGGAGATGCGCTTTGACGAGCAGTGGTGCGGGATGTTCGGCTTTGAGCCGGGAGACGAGGTGGCCGACGAATCTGCGTGGCGCAAACGAGTCCATCGCGAGGACCTCGCGCACGTCTTGTGGCTACGCGACGCCCATTGGAAGGGGCATGCGCCGACCTACGAGGCCGAATACCGATTTCAATGCAAGGATGGCACCTTCAAACACGTGCTCGATCGTGGTGCCGTGGTGGAGCGCGGCGAGGATGGCAAGCCTGTGCGCATGGCCGGGACCTGCCTTGACCTGAGCCTCCGAAAACAGACGGAGGCCGGGTTGCTGAAGGTGGTGGGGATCATGGACCAGGCCGTCGATTACATCGGGGCGGCCGATCTGCAGGGCAGTCTTTTCTATGCCAACCAGGCGCTGATGCGGCTGAGGAACGACACGGACCTTTCCGCGGCCAGGCGGCATCATATTTCCGAATACTACTCGGAGAGCTCCGCACACAAAGTGCTCAGGGAAGGGCTTTCCGCGGCCCTTTCCCGGGGAAGTTGGGAGGGGGAAGTGGAGCTCTCGGACGTCTCGGGGCGGATGATTCCCGCATCGCTGATCCTGGTGCTGCACCGGGACGGGGAGGGGACGCCGGTGTGCCTGTCGTTTGTGGCCCGCGATCTCACCGGAGCGAAGAGGGCCGAGGCAACGGAGCGCATGGCGCTGCAGCGCGAGTTTCGCGCGAGACAATATGAGAGCCTCAGCCGGCTGGCGGGGGGGGTGGCGCACGATTTCAACAACCTGCTGACTCCGATCCTGGGCAACGTTGGCATGGCGGAGATCGAAATCGCGCCGGATTCGCCGGCCCTGGAGTATCTCAAGCGGACCGAGGCGGCGTCGCTGCGGGCGGCGGCTCTGTGCGAATCGTTGCAGCTGTACGCCGGGAAGGGGAGGGGGAACCTGCGGGCCTCGGACCTGAACGCGGCGATCACGGGTGCGCAAGCGGGGCTTCGGAGCATTTCGGGCGACCGGATCGACTACACGTTCGAGCTGGCGGAGGGCCTGCCGGCGATCGCCGCGGACCAGGAGAAGATCCGCCACGCGCTCGAGCTGGTGGTTCGCAACGCCCTGGAGTCCGGAGCCGACGGTGTCGTGAGCGTTAGGATACGCACCAGTCTGGAGGCGGTGGCGGCGGAGGACCTGGCCGACATGTTCACCGCGCCTGAATTTCGTGCTGGCGAGCATGTCGTGCTCGAGCTGAGCGACGACTGCAAGGGGATGAGTTCGGCGACGCTGGACCGGCTGCTCGAGCCGTTCTTTGCGATGACGCCGAGCCAGCAGGGAATGGGTCTGGCGGTGCTGCTGGGGATCGGGATGGCCCATTCGGGCGCCGTGAGCGTGCGTTCCAAGCCATCGGAGGGAAACTGCTTCCGCCTCTATTTTGCGCCGAGCGACGCTGCCGTGCATGGGGCGTCGACGCCGCCGATCGCGCAGGAGTGGCGGGGCGCGGGCCCGGTGCTGGTGGTCGACGACGAGGAGACGGTGCGCCTGGTGGCGACGAACATGCTGGAGAGTCTCGGGTTCATCCCGCTGGTGGCGCGCGACGGGGTCGAGGGCGTGCGGGTGTTCCGGCAACATGCCACGGCGCTGCGTGCGGTGCTGCTGGACCTCACGATGCCGCACATGGGCGGCGAACAGACCTATGCGGAGATGCGGCGTGTGGACGCCGACGTGCCGATCGTGGTGATGAGCGGCTACAGCGAGCTGGAGATGGAGGGGCGCTTCAAGACCACCGATCCGGCGGGCTTCCTGCGCAAGCCCTTTACCCGCGACATGCTGCGCGCGGTATTACACCAGGTGCTGGTGCGCCGGGCATGACGGGCCTGTTGGTGCGGCGCTATTTGCAAAAAAGCGGATTGTGGCGGATTAGAGGGTCGTGTGGGCGCCGCAATGGCGGGGGCTCGTCCCACGGCACTTGGCCGGCCCGCCGCTGACTAACCGCATCCCGAATTCATGGACACCCTCATCCTTCGCCGTCTATCCCCGTTTGGCCTCTCCGTCGTGCTTTTGATCTTCGCGCCTGTGCTGGGCGCTTCGGAGCGCACCGCGGGGTTCCCGCCCATCGCGGCGGACATCGTCAGGGACCGGATCGACGGCATCGACGTGCTGGCCTACCGCACGGCCGCGCGCGACGCGGTCACGATCGAGGGCTCCCTGCCGGCGGGCAGCGTGTTTCATCCGGCCGACAATGTGGTGGTGCCTGCGCTGACAGCCGAGATGCTCGACAAGGGGACGGCGACGGAGGACAAGGCCATGATCGCGAGGCGCCTCGAGGAAGCGGGCGCGACAATTCGGTACACGGTGGCGCCGGTGACCCTGAGATTTTCCGCGAGGTGCCTGGCCAAGGACCTGCCGCTGGTGCTCTCGGTGCTGGCGGACGAGCTGCGGCGGCCCGCGCTGTCGCGCGACCAATTTGGCCGGGCGAAGGAACAGCTGACGGGCCGTTATTTGCGGCAGATGGAGGACACGCGGTTTCGGGCGGACAACCTTCTCGCTCGGACGCTCTTCCCGGGCGTGCATCCGAATCATCCTGCGAGCGGGGAGGAGCTGTTGTCTGCGCTGGACTCGGTGAAGCTGAGCGAGGTGAAGGCGTTTCACGCCGCGCATTATGGTCCGTCGGGCATGGTGCTGGTGGCTGTTGGGGACGTGGATCCGGTGGAGTTGCGGACCGACATGGCGAAGGATTTCGACGGTTGGACGGGCGGGGGGACAGTGCCCCGGTTTGCAGCGGCGCCGCGGGTGAAAGGTGGGCGCAAAGTTGTCTTCGTGGCCGACAGGTCGAGCGTGAGTGTGGCCTGGGGCGAGGCAGCGGGGCTGCGGCGCGGCGATCCGGACGCGCTGGCCTTCGAGGTGGGAACGGCGATCCTCGGGAAAGGATTTACGGGACGTCTGGCGACGCGGGTGCGCGACGAGGAGGGGTTGAGCTATGACGTTGGAGCCAAGGTGATTTCCGACACTTACTCGGATGGGGAATGGCTTCTGTCGGCGAGCTTTGCTCCGGACCGGCTGGCCAAGGGCATCGCGAGCACGCGCCGCGAGATACTGGCCTGGCATGACCGCGGGGTCACGGCGGAGGAATTGGTGCAGCGCAAGCGCAGCCTGATCAGCTCGTATCGGGTGGGGGTATCGACGACCCGGGGGCTTGCGATGCAGATATTGAGCACGGTGGAACGTGGGGATCCGCTGAGCCGGCTGGACGATTATCCGTCGCGGGTGGATGCCTTGACGCTGGACCAGGTGAACGGGGCGATCCGCCGCGATTTCGATCCCTCGCGACTCGTGCTTGTGGAGGCGGGGACGGTGGACGCGAGAATGCCGCTCATCGATTGAGAGCGGCAGTCAGGTAGCGATGGGCTGGCGCGCCGTGGATGCGGCGCGCGGCATCGGGCTGGCGGGCTAACCTGGATCGAGCACGGCGACGTGGGGCTCGCCGGGAGCCTGGGAGCCGGCCGGATAATAATGGGACAGGCGATCGCCGGCGGCGGCGGCGGCGGCGACGATGCTATCGGGGATCCGACCCGCGTGGAAATCGGACTCGATGGCGCGGCTGACCTCGAGCCAGAGATCGCTGCCGCACTTCTCCTCGACCTCGGGATCCGCGTGGACGGCGAAGGTCCTGGAGCGTGGCGCGAGCAGGATCAGGACCGCGTTGTGCTGTTTGGCGCGGTCGAGCCCCAGGCGGGTGAATTCCCGTGCTGCGGTGTCGATGGGATCGCCCGTGCGCCCTGGGAAGAGGAGCACGCGGATCTCGCTCGAAGTTCTGGATTCCACGCCGGCAAGGGCGTGTACGACTTGGTCGTGTTCGGGAGGACTAAGAAACGGTTGCATGACGGACGAGACAAGGCCGACGAGTTGGGATCTCCGGCCCGGGGTGGGGCTTGGGAGAACTCGGAGCGGCCGGGGTAGATTGAGCAGCGTTGTGACGAAGAGCGGCGGCCTTGGCCACCCTTTTCCGCGCGCCCCGGGGGAGGGACGAATACGCAGGGACGGTGGGGATGGGGCGACCTCAGCCGTCGATCACCGTGTTGGGCAGCTCGTCGGGGTTGTGCGCCTCGGGGGGGAAGTGTTTTGCGAGTTCGCGCCCGGCCTCGAGAACGGCGGCGACGAGGCCGTCGGTGAAGCGGCCCTCGCGGAACTGCGTCTCCATCGCCGCGGCGACGTTGCGCCAGAACTCCTCGCCGCATCTCTGGTGGATGGCCTTGTCGCCGTGGATCGCGAAACAGCGCGAGTTGGGTGCGACGAAGATCAGCACACCGTGGCGGTGGGCGGTGCGGTGCATGCCCAGGCGGGAAAATTCGCGGGCTGCGCGATGGATGGGGTCCTCCGTGCGATCGGGGGAGATCATGACGCGGATTTCGCCGGACGTGGTCTTTTCGGCCTCGGCGATGGCGTGTTCGATGCGTTGGTGTTCGAGCTGATTGAGAAAAGGTTTCATGGGATCACCAGCTTCCTCCTGCGCCGCCGCCGCCGAAACTGCCGCCGCCGCCGGAGAAGCCTCCTCCTCCGAAGCCGCCGCCGCCGCCCCCGCCGCCGCCGAAGCCACCCGGCCAGATCCAGGGGCCGCCGAGGCCGGAGCCGGAGCCGGTGTAGACGTGGGGACGGGCGCGGCGCCTGAAAATGCTGCCGAGCAGGCCGAACACGACGAACATGAGGAAGACGAAATTGCCGAGCCCGGACAGGCTGGTGGAGCCGTCGGCGTGGGTGCGTCCGGTGCCCTTGAACTCACCGCGCACGGCCTGCATCATCGCATTGACGCCCGCTGCGAGGCCTCCCGCGTAGTCACCCGCGCGGAAATGCGGTTTGATTACGCCATCGATGATCTGCTGGGCGAGCGCATCGGTCAACACGGGTTCGAGCCCGTATCCGACCTGAATATACATCGTGTGGTTTTTGACGAAGACGAACAGGATGGCGCCGTTGTCGCGGCCCTTCTGGCCCGCGTGCCAGCTCTGGGCGACGCGCACGGTGTAGTCCTCGATCGAGGAATCCGACTGCATGCTCGGGAAGACCGCGACGAGGAGCTGGTCGGAGGTTTCGCGTTCGAACTGCTGAAGGGCGCGGTTGATCTGCGCGGCGGTGCCGGAGTCGACCAGGCCCGCATAATCGTTGAAATACGCGGTGGGCTTGGGCGGGAGGGTTTCGGCGGCTCGTGCGGAGGGAAGGAGGAGGACGACGAAGGTGGCGGCGAGGACTGCGAGCAGGGAGCGCAGCCGGCCCGCGACGGGGAAAAGGGGAAGTGAGAACGTCACGGGTTTCGGGGGGAGGGGATGGACCGGCTCACTTCTTGTCGTTGAAATCGAACTTCACCGAGGGAGGGGTTTGGGCGGTGGGGGTGGCGGCGAAATAGGGTTTTTCCTTAAACCCGAGGGCGGCGGCGAAGAACACGGCGGGCACGGTCTTGATGGAGGCGTCGTAGGAGAGGACTGCCTCGTTGAAGCGGCGACGTTCGACGGCGATGCGGTTTTCGGTGCCTTCGAGCTGGGCCTGTAGCTCCTGGAAATTGGCGGTGGCGCGGAGTGAGGGGTAACGTTCGCTGACGACCATCAGGCGGGACAGGGCGGAGGAGAGCTGGCCCTGGGCCTTATCGAAGGCGGCGAGTTGCGCTGCGCTGGTGGGAGCCTGGGCGGCGTTGATCGTGAGGCGGCCGACGGAGGCGCGGGCGTTGGTGACTTCGACGAGGGTGGATTTCTCGAAATTGGCGGCGCCGGAGACGGTGTTGACCAGATTGGGGATCAGGTCGGCGCGGCGTTGGTAGACGTTCTGCACCTGTGCCCACTGGGCGTCGACGGTCTGCTGCTTGGTGACGAGACTGTTATAACCGCCGACGGCGACGGCGCCGAGCGCGATGAGCCCGACGACCACGATTCCTAGCGCGATGAGGAAGGCTTTCATTGAGGAAACGAGGTAACCGAACCTGTGAGCAAGGCAAGCGGTCCGTCTTTACAATCGCCGCGGGCCCTTTCCAGAAATGCGGGGATTCTTGCGCTTCGGAGGGCGCGGGCTTCCTTGCCGGATGCCCAATCGCCTCGCCGCCTCCGCGTCTCCGTATCTGCGCCAGCACGCTGACAATCCGGTGGACTGGATGCCCTGGGGGGAGGAGGCCTTTGCGCGGGCGCGGGCGGAGCACAAGCCGATCTTCCTGTCGGTGGGCTACGCAACCTGCCACTGGTGCCACGTGATGGCGCGGGAGTCGTTCGAGTCCCCAGCGATTGCGGAGCTCCTCAACCGGCATTTCGTGAGCGTGAAGGTGGACCGTGAGGAGAGGCCGGATGTGGATCGGGTGTACATGGCCTACGTGCAGGCGATGACGGGGCGGGGTGGTTGGCCGATGAGCGTGTGGCTGACGTCCGAGTTGAAGCCGTTTTACGGCGGGACCTATTTTCCGCCGGACGACCGGCACGGCCAGGCGGGATTTGCGCGCATCCTGCAGGCGATCGCGCGTGGCTGGGAGGTGGACCACGCGGAATTTGTAGGAGAGGCCGAGCGGGCCTATCGGACGATCGGAGCGCATCTGGCCGAGCACGCGATCGCGTCGGGACGTCCTCTGGACGCGGATACCGCGCTGGTGGACGGGGTGTACGCGAAGGGGTATGCGGGGCTGCGCGGGACCTTCGACCGGCGGCGGGGCGGCTTTGGCGGGGCTCCGAAGTTTCCCCAGCCGGGCAACCTGCTGTTCCTGCTTGAGTTCGCGTCGGCGGCCCGGGAGGGTGGCGAAGCCCGGGAGGCGGTGCGCATGGTGGAGGACACGCTGGCGCACATGAGCCGCGGGGGGATCCACGACCACGTGGGCGGCGGGTTTCACCGGTATTCGGTGGATGAGGACTGGTTTGTGCCGCACTTCGAAAAGATGCTGTACGACCAGGCGCAGCTCGCCTCCGTGGCGCTCGAGACGCGGCGCGTGACGGGCGACGAGCGGTACGCCTGGCTGGCGCGCGACATCATCGAGTACGTATGCAGGGACCTTGCGGATCCGCAGGGGGGCTTTTATTCGGCGGAGGACGCCGACTCGGAGGTGCCCGGAGGGGCCGCGGGCGAGCATCGCGAGGGGGCCTTTTACCTGTGGAGCTGGGGGGAGCTCGGACGCGTGTTGGGCGACGGCGCGGCGTTCGTGGCGGATCACTTCGGGGCGAGGGAGGGTGGAAACGTGCTGCCCGAGCGTGATCCCCAGGAGGAGTTTCGAGGACTCAACCTGTTGGCCCAGGCGCGTCCGCTCGGGGAGACGGCGGCCCTGCATGGTCTCGCGCCCGAGGAGGCGGTTGGGCGTGTGGCGGACGCGCTGCGGCGCCTGCGGGTGGCGCGGGCAGGGCGTCCCCGGCCCCTGTGCGACCGGAAGATCGTCACGGCGTGGAACGGACTGATGCTTTCGGCCCTGGCGAGGGCGGCGGTGACGCCGTCGGAGGTTTTTGCGGAGCGCTGGGAGGGCGGCGGTGCGGGGAGGGACCTGTGTATGGCGGCGGCCGGGCGCTGTGCGGAATTCCTGTATCGGGAGTTGTGGGACGCTGGAACGGGGCGCCTTCTGCGCTCCTGGTGTGGCGGCGTGCGCGGGGCCGCGGCGGTGGCGGAGGACTATGCCTTCCTGATCCAGGGGTTGCTCGACCTGCACGAGGCGGACTTCGAACCGCGTCGGCTGGAGTGGGCGGTCGCGCTTCAGGAGCGGATGGATGCGGAGTTTTACGACGAAGCGGGCGGCGGATATTACAATTCGGCGGCGGGGGCTTCGGACGTGGTTCTGCGGCTGAAGGAGGATTACGACGGGGCGGAGCCTGCGTCGAGCAGCGTGGCGGCCAGGAACCTGTTTCGCCTGGCGGCGCTTTTCGACCGGCCCGAATGGCGCGAGCGCGGGATGAGGACCCTTGCGGCGTTCCGGAGCCGGTGGGAGGCGATCCCCCAGGCGATGCCCGCGATGCTGCTGGCGCTGCGCTGGGCGGCGGAGCCGTCTGCGACGCGCGTGGTGCTCACGGGTGATCCGGGGGCGTTCCAGGTGTTTGCCGATGTGGCGCGTGCGGTGTTGCGCGGACCCTGCGTGCTCGCGGGGAACCTTTCGCGGGAGGGAGACGGTGTGGAGGAAAAAGGAAAGGCGCAGGCGCACGTGTGTCGTGGCTTTGCCTGCGAAGCTCCGGTGAACTCGGCGGAGGCGCTCCGGGCGCTGCTCGAAGGCGCGTGAAAGCGCCTTGCCCCGACGGGAGGATCGTGCATGCAATCCACGGATGCGTTGCCTTCGCCTCCTCCTCCTCGGCCTGACGGCCGCCCTGTTCGTCGAATCGGTCCCCTCGCTTTTCGCTCAGTTCGATCCGCTTTCCTTCAAGGACCAGGCCATCGTCGACAAGCGCTGGCCCAACGCCAAGCGCACGATCACGGGTTTGCGCTACGTCATCACCGAAAAGGGGCACGGCGCTCCGGCCCGGCCGGGAGACATGGTCAGCGTGATCTACAAGGGTATGCTTCTTGACGGCACGGTTTTCAACGAGTTCATGGATCCCTCGAAACCGTTCACTTTCCGCCTCGGGCGCGGGCAGGTGATCGACGGCTGGGACCAGGGTCTGAGACTGATGAGCGAGGGGACGACGATGACGCTGATTGTCCCCTACGAGCTGGGGTACGGCACGCTGGGCAATCCGCCGGCGGTGCCGCGCGAAGCGACGCTCGTATTTGAAATCACGATGCTGAAGATCCAGCGCGAAGCTCCGCCTCCGCCGTTGCCGCCGGAGCCGAAAAAGAAGAAGCACTGGTGGCAGTTCTGAGGAAGCGCGCCTGCTGAACGACGAAAAACCCGCCGGGTCTCCGGCGGGTTTCGTGTTTCGAGGGGGAGGGACGCGGCCCGGATCAGCGCCAGTTCAGCAGCAGGCGCGTGTAGTAGGTCGTGTCGAGGGCCTTGCGGCCTGGCTGGGGCCGGCTGGTGTAGCTGTTGCTCACGCCCACGCGCAGCATCCAGAACCCGACCGAGATGGGGATGTCGATTCCGGTGTCGTGCTGGATGCGGTAGTCCGAGAAATTGTCGAAGGAGGGCAGATACTGAATGTCGGTGTCGAGGGTGGCGTATTTGGCCAGCTCGAGCTTGTAGTGCAGGCCCGTGGAGAGCACGGCGCCCTTGTTGGCAGGAGTGGACGACGCGTAGCTTTCGAAACGGTAGCCCGCGCCGAGGCGGCCGACGAGGCTTTGCACGTCGGTCTTAATGAAGCGCATCGTGCCGCCGAAATCGGTGGTGCTGCGCAGATCGACGCCGGCGACGTTGTCGCGTTCGAGTTCGCTGCGGGCGTACCAACCGAAGAGAGGATTGAAGAAGCTCGAATAGTCGACGCCGACCTTGGTGTCGTCGGCACTCTTGGTCGTCACGCCGTTGGCTGTGGCGGTGCCGTAGTTGTGCGAGCCGTAGAACTTGAGCGAGTCCTGGGGGCTGGCGAGGGTCGCGACGAAGTTGGCGCCGATCGTGGTGCTGGTGGTGTTTCCGGAGTTTCCGGAGAGATCGAGGCCGGCCTGGATGGTCCACTTGCGGCGCATGGCGATGATCTGCGGATCCTCGCCGCCGGCGGCCCACGAGGCGGCTACCTTATCGACGGTGGTCGTCACAGTGCCGTCCTGGCCGAAGACCTCGAGTTTCCCTCCCTCGGTCGCGACTTTGCCGTCGATTCGCGTGCCGCTGGCCAGGCGGACGGCGATCGGACTGTCGGTGGTGATGGCGGTCACCTCGGACTGCTTGATGGAGAGGTCGCCCGCGTAGGTGGTGTTCAGGGTGACGGTGCCACCGGAGATGCCGACGACTTTGCCGACGAGCCTTGCTCCGTTTTTGGTCTCGATCACATCGGCGCGCACAGCGCCCACAAGGGCCGCAAGGAAGGCGGTCAATAGCAGGGTCTTGCTCATGGTATGCATGGGTTTGGAGGTCCGGATTAAAGCAGGGCATGAGGATTTCGGCAATCAAAGCGTTGAAATCTGAGCATTTTTGAGAGCTGGACAGTCGGGCGGGCGGGGCCTTGCTTGAACCGATTCCTCCATGGCATCTCCGACTTTAGTCCACACACCGATGGCCGTCTCCGATCG
>JAJXVO010000070.1 GCA_021782105.1 bacterium | reverse complement strand
GGTCGGTCTCGGAAAGACAAAAGGTCACGTCGTAGGTCCGATGCTGCCGCATCTCCTCGAACAGCTGCCGGCCCAGCCACCACGACTCCCATGCGCCGCCCGGCCGACGCCCATTCCTGTCGCCGCGAAATCGCGCGTAGTGCAGGAAGTCGCTGCTGTCCAATCCGTGCGACAGCATCGCCACGCGCACGTCCGAGGGCAGGCGCGATGCCAGGTCCGCGGCAAGCGGTCCCGGCTCGACCTGGTTGAGGAACAGCCAGCCCGCATCGCTCGTTTCGAAGGCCCTCAGGCAGTCGCTATAGGCACGCTTGGGAAGGAAGTCGTGGTAGGGACGCCGGAAGAGGCGCCGCCGGAGCTTCGTCCCCAGGCTCTGGTCCACGTCGTAGGGAAGCAGCTCCACCTCGAACCCCGCCAGACGCGCCACGTCCAAATACTCCCGCGTACAGCGCTGCACTCCACCGCCGCCGGGCGTCAGGGCGTAGCTCGCCGAGGAAAACAGGGCTTTGCGAAGGTTGCGGGTCATGGAAACGGACCGGATACCAGACGGTTCAAGGCAGCTCCGCAACCCATCGCTGCAGCCCCTAGCCGCGCTTCGGATTGAGCCGGTCGCGAAGGCGCTTCGCCAGCTTCCAGCCCAGCAGCCGCGACAGCCTCTGGAACGCCGGTCCCGCCGGCATCGGGCGCGCCGAGCCCCCAAGTCTGCGGCATTCGCGCTCGGCCTGCCTGCACAGATCGGGTCTTCCCGGGTACAGCTCAAAGGCCGCCCACTTCCACGCGTAGGCCGCCGCCGCCACGCTGCGGCTCGAGCTGTCCGCCGCCAGCAGGCGCTCGACGATCAGCCGGTTCGCCAGGAACATCGACTCGAGGGAACGCGAGTCCTTCCTGCGGCTAAGACTGCCCTTCAGCCCAGAGCGGTAATAGACCCGCGACCCCGGGCAGTAGAGTATGCGTTTCGCCGCCAGCGCCACCCGCGCGAAATATTCGCCGTCGTCGTTGAGCGTGATCCGCTCGTCCCAGGGCCCCGCCCGGTCCAGCAGCGCCCGGGGCGCCAGCCACGCCGCAGGCTGCATCATCGCCGTCGCCTCGAAAAACACCTGGAGAAACTCCACGCCATCCATGTCACGGTGATTTGGATACTCTCCGAATTCAGCCCCATCTGGATCCCCCTCGAAGCGCCCCCACTCGCCCGACGCGAGGTGGTCCGGCCCCGCCACCTCCAGCCGCCGCATCTGGATCTCGATCTTTTCCGGATGCAGCAGATCGTCGGCATCCAGGAACTGGATGTAGTCCCCGCCCGCCTCGCGCAGGCCGCGGTTGCGCGCAGCGCTCGCCGACCGGTTCTCCTGCGCGATCACCTTCACCCCGGGCAGCAGCGCATAGCTGCGGACGATCTCCAGGCTGCGATCACGCGATCCGTCGTCGACGACGATGATCTCCTTGTTCCTCCAGGTCTGCCCCACCGCCGAATCGAGGGTCTGCGCTATCCACGGCTCGGCGTTGTAGCAGGGTATGATGATCGATACGAGGGATTGGCTCATCGCGGGGCAATTCAGCTCCACCACCCAGCCTAGAAAACGCCCTTACTCTGCACCAACAAATTCCGTCCACCCGGCTCAGTAAGCCTGACGCCGGCCGCCCGTGCACTCGTAGGTCAGGTTGGTCACACTCGACCTGAGGTTCCGCTCCCCTCCGCCCGAACCGCTCGATTCGCGCTCCTGCCTCGTCACCAGCAGCCTGCCCCCGGTAACCATGAACCAATAGCGTTCCCGTTCGCTCGTCTCAAACGTGATCACCAGCAGCGCCCGACCCCTGGCGGTCAGTTTCATGTCCGCCGCAAGCGGTATTCCCGTCGCATCCGTCCAGATCCGCTCCGTGAAGTCCGCCTGTTTCACGTACTTCCTGTCGTGGACGTTCAACTTGGGTTTTAGCCGCACCGTCAGCAGCCGCGCCGGCCTACCCTCGAACAGGGTGCCCGCATCGCTCACCAGCTGCGCCCCCTCCAACCCCCGCTGCAGCCTCTGAGCCGCATGGAAGTAGTCGTAGACACGTTCCGCATCCAGGGTTTGGAGGATGTGCCGCGTCGGAGTGCGGATCTCCGGATTGCGCGCATGGGCCTCGAGTTCCGCGGACGCGGTGGCGAGGACGCGCTTGGCCCAAAAAAGACTCAGGCCCGTCGGTCCCTCCTCCGCCACCACCGAGGCCTTCCCGCGCTCCTCCGCCGCCGCGTCCCCTTCCCGGCTCGTGAACGCATACTCGACCACCGCCCGCACCGGCTGCGTGCCGTCCAGCCCTGCCAGGCGCGCCCGAAGCGCATCCAGGGCATTGGCCCGCAGGAGCGGAGTCAGGACAAGGAAAAGCACGAGCAGTCGCATGATCGATTTCAGACCTGCCATCCTGGCCGAGGCTCCCTCCGAGGCGACCTTCCGTTTTTCCACATACGAAACTTCGTTGCCCGCCCCTCCGCTTTGACTTGTTTGGTCCCATGCCCGCTCCGACCCCTCATCCCAACGATCCCCTTCACGGCGTAACGCTCGAAGCCGTCGTCACCGAGCTGGTCGCCCGTCATGGCTGGGATCAGCTCGGACGCATGATCGAGATCCGCTGCTTCACCCACAATCCCAGCGTCAAATCCAGTCTCACCTTCCTCCGCAAGACCCCCTGGGCGCGAAAGAAGGTCGAGGAACTCTACCTCCGCGGATTGGATTGAGGTCGACGCGGCGGGGCAGCGACATCCCTCCGACGATCGACCTCACACCGAGGCGCTGCGGCGAAACAGGGCGTTCACGTACGCCAGGCGCAGCGGGTTGTCCCAGACCACCTGGTCGTAGACCGCGACGAGATGAAGGTCGTGCCCGCCCAACTGCGCCTGCAACGTGGCAAGCGGCGTGTGAATTGTATCCGAGGGATCCAGCGTCGCCTCCACGAATACCCAGTCGACGAGTCTCGACTCCAGAGTCGCACGCGCCCCGTCGATGATGCGGGTCTCATAACCCTCTGCGTCGATTTTCAGCAATGAAATCCTCTCGATACGCTCCGAAGCGACAACCGCGTCGAGCGTGGTCAGATCAATCTCCTCCACTCCGACTTCGCCGCCCGTTCCATCGGGCCTCCCTTCGATACGATGCGTCTGCGAATCGCTTCCGAGGTGGATCAGGGCCCTGCCGTCCGACCCTCCCAACGCGGTGTGAAAACACCGGACCCCTTCGAGCCCGGCCACCCTCCGCATCAGATGTTCGAAATTCGCCGAAACCGGTTCGAAACTGAACACGCGCGCCGATGGATACCGTTCCTTCAGCAAAAACGCGGTCTCTCCCCGGTGGGCACCGACGTCGAAGATCACTCCGTCTTGAGGGAAGCCCAGGCGTTCCAAATCAAGAAACAGATCCGACCCGTAGGACATGCCTCTGCTTTTCCTCAAAAAAATGCCACACGAGTCCAAGAAGTTCTTACACCGATTCTTGAAGCCGGAAAGAAGCATGGCGAAGAGGTGTCCGATTCCTTCGCCGAACCCAAGTCAAAATCCCCGCGGCAGACACCCCGGGCGATCACCTCAGCTCCCGGCGGCCCCAAGCGCCGCTGCCTGGGCGAGCAGCGGATTCAGGTATCCGGGGCGCAACCTGGCGAGTTGGCGGCCTGGCCAGCGGGACGGCTCCTCGTTGTACGGTCGAATCGAGTCCAGTGCCTTTTCCAGGCTGGCCCCCGAAGGCGCCGTGTACCTCCAAAGATCAATCCCCAGCCCCCGCGCCAGCCTCGCCAACCGGAGCTGCGCCTGCAGGTTGAAGACGCTGTAGCTCAGCGCATCCTGCCGGGCCAGTTCGAGCGGCTGGCTCCCATCAGGAGCGATCTGCCAGGCGATTCGCCGTTCGTCCTCCAGGCAAAGCGCCCGCGCCTCGTCGTCACGCCCCAGATACCGCGCGATCGCCACCGCCTGCACCAGGTACCAGCTGCCGTGGTTGTTCCTCGCTTCATGTTCGCGGCGCGCCTGCGGAGAATGATCGAGCCATTCGTCATAGCGCATGAACCAGCGCCGTACCGCCGACTCCTCCGCGGGGGTCAGCGCCGGCGAGCCGTGCAGCAGCCGAAGGGCATCCACCACATCCGCAAGCCCCCGCGCATCCAGCACGCCCGTCGGGTTCCCCCGGTTGTGGTTGTGGCCCAGGCGCACCTGTCCGTAGTCCAAATTCGGATTCATGCGTGTGGCCGGCGTCAGCAGCCACGCCCGTATCCAGTCGCCCGCCCGGCGCGCACAATCCGTGCGATGTTCCTGACTCCACGCCAGTGAAAGCAGCGACACCTCCCCGACAAACCGTCCCAGCCGGCCGCGGTCCCCCTGGTTCACCTGCTCACCGTTCACCCGTCCGTCGTGCCGGAGAAAGGGAAGCCCGCCGGGACGCGCCGGATCGGGCCAGAAATACCGCGCGTAGCTCACATAGTCGTGCGGGTCTCCCGTCGGCGACGGACCCGGTTTGTCCACCACCGTGAGCAGCGGAGCCCGCAGCGCCTTGCGCACTGCCAGCTCCATTTTTGCAGGCGGCGGCGCGTCCAGATCCACAAGCAAGGGCTTCGGCGCCACCGCCGTCGGAACCGGGGAACCATACACCGAAAGAGTCAGAGCCAGCCCCACGCCGGCGAGCCGGATCGGGATCCGGGAACAGACGTGGCGGCAGCGCGGCTTCACGGTCTCCCGTCCCCGGGGGCGCTGACGCGAAACCAGGCGAAGTCCGCCGAGGACGTCGGGGCAGGACTCCGGCCGTCGGCAAACAGCCCCATCGCCGCCCCCACCCAGCGCCCCTGGGTCGCTGTGAATTCGTCACCAAGGGTCCGATACGCCTCGTCGCCGCAGCGGTAGGCAAAGCGGCAACGGCCTCCCTCAGCGACGACGAGACGGAGCGTGACCTGCCCGGACGGAACCGGCGCGCTTGCGACGACCGCCTCCGCGTGACCCGAATCCGCGCCGCGGCAAACCGTCTCCACGACCTCGAATCCCGAGGCCGTCCGTCGCAGGCCCACCCAGGCATAGTCCATGCCCAGCATGATCAGGCCGGCGCGGTCCCCCACCCCGGCCGAAGAGAAGTCGAGTTTGGTCGACACGACGAAGGCAGCCGCCGGAAGCTTCTGGAGGAGCAGATAGGGAGCTGTCCACAGATTCGGAGTCGCCGCGACCTGCGAGTGCAGGCTCAGGCGGCCAGGCCGTTGGGTCAGTGAATAGCGCCCTGGGACCGGATTCGACGTCCACTGCCACTGGGGCGCCAGGTCGAGCGAGTCGAACTCGTCGCTCGTCGCCGGCTCCGCCCGGGGCTGCGGGGGCACCGCCGGCTTTGTGTGGACGAGCACTGGCTCCCCCACACCGCCACCACTGGGAACCTTCCCAATCACGGGCCAGCCGTCCCGCCAGACCACCGGCTCGAGGTGCACGACACGGCCGTACACGCCCCGATCCTGGAAATGGAGAAACCACCATCCTCCCTCCGGGGTGTCCACCAACGCACCCTGATGCGGCCCATTCACGGCCGTGGTCCCCTGCGCGAGCACACGGCGCTCCTCGTAGGGCCCTCGGATCGAGCGCGAGCGAAACACGGCCTGCCAGCCTAACGTCACGCCGCCCGCCGGCGCGAAAATGTAATACCAGCCGTCGCGTTTGTAGAGTTTCGGCCCCTCAAGCGTCGAGTACCCCGGAAGCTTGTTGCCGTCCACCACCACACCCAGATCCTCCGCCACGCTGCGCCCGTCGGGCGCAAGGCGCAGGAGCGTCAGTTCGTTGTTGATCCCCGCCCGGCTCTTCGCCCAGGCATGGATCAGGTAGACGTTTCCATCGTCGTCCCAGAGCGGACAAGGGTCGATGAGCCCGCGGCCCGGAGCCACCAGGATGGGCTCGCTCCACGGACCGCGCGGATTCTCCGCGGTGACCAGATAGATCCCTCGGTCGGGATCGGGGTAGTAAATCCAGTAACGACCATCGTGATACCGTATCGCCGGCGCCCAGACTCCGTCACCGGGATGCGGCACGTGGAAGTCCGCCTCCGGCACGAGGTGCTTCAGGGCATGCCCCGCCAGCTCCCAGTTCACCAGGTCGCGGGAGTGCAGCAGGGGCAGGCCAGGCACGCGGTCGAAGCTCGACGACACAAGCCAGTAGTCTCCGCCCACCCGCACCGCGTCCGGATCCGAATAGTCCGCATTCAACACCGGATTGCGATACGTGCCGTCGCCACGATCCGGCACCCAGGCCGGATGCGCGGGGATAGGCTGCCCGTCAAATGCCTCCGCCAGCGGCACACCCAGCCGCTTGAGCCCCTGCACCGCCAGCGCCGCCACCATGCGGGCTCCGGTCTCGCGCAGATGCGTGTTGTCCGTTCGCCCCTTCGGAAGCAGCGGCTGCTCCCCGGGGCCAAAGATCATGTAAAGTCGCTTCGACCGCACCGGCCCCAGCCTCGTGACAAGTCCCCGGGTCAGCGCCTCCATGTCCAGTAGGGGCACCTTGTCCTCCGCCGCCACACGCCGCACCGCGTCGAGATAGGCCCCATGCGTGTCCTTCAGATGTCCCGACGCGTCCCAGGCCCGCCTGACGATCGGAGTGGCGAGGATCGGATGTGCCCCACGCTCCCGCACGTCCTTGACGAAGGTGCGCAGTCGCGCGGGAAACCCGTTCTGCGGATCGCTGTAGCGCGTCGGGTCCTTCGACTTCTCGTCATTGTGCCCAAACTCGACCAGCACCCAGTCGCCTTTGTGAAGCTGGGCCAGCAGCTGCCGCCACAGCCCCTCGTCGCGAAACGACTTCGCACTGCGGCCGTTGACCGCATGGTTCACCAGCCGCCAGGGCGGCCTCACAAACTCGCGCAGCAGCTGCCCCCAGCCCCGCTCGGGAAACGCCAGGTCCGGCTTGTCTGCCATTGTCGAGTCGCCAGCCAGATGCAGCGTCGGCCGCGGATCCGGATCCCATCCATCGGTGCCAGCCAGCACCGCCTCCGGCGTCAGCCCCGCCGCCGCCCCGGACTCCAGCCGCCGCTCCCATTTCACCCGGTGCGTGAGGTCCGCTCCCGGGCCCGAGTTCTCGAACTCGGCGTAGCGGGTCGTGTGATGCGCCTCAGGCTTTTTCCAGTCGAACCAACCCTCCGGCCGCACCACGTCGCTCATGTGGGTGCGCAAGAACACCACCGACGCATAGTCCCGCCAGGGACGCCCGAGATAGGTTTTCACCCCCGGAGCGCCAGTGATGTCGCAATCCGCAAAAACAAAGCCGTGGGCCTGCCCCTTCGGCGTGGACGCCGCCGTGATGTACCCGTCGCGCAGGCAGTGAATGTCGCAATGGTCGAAATAGGCCGTCGCTCCGCCAAAGATGAAGTCCACATGCCCCTCGATGGTGCAGTGCTCGAAATACTGACGCCCGCGGTTCGCCAGGATCGTGTCCTGCCATCCCAGAAAACGGCAGCCGCGGAACACGACGCGGTCCGCATCCACACGCAGCGCCAGGGCCTGGCCCACCGGGCCCGCACCGTTCGCGATCGTGAGATTGCGCGCCTCGAAGCCGTCACCGTCGACCTGCAGGGTCGGCGTGCGAAAGGTGCCGATCGGCTTGCCGTCGGGCCCGGCCGTGTGCGCATTCAGGCTGTAGGTCACGATCGTCCTCGAGGCATCCTCGCCCTCGAGCAGGATGTTGCCCCGCTCGCGTTGGACGTAGACGCGTTCATGATACACGCCCGGCTTCACAAGGATGACCCAGCGCGGGCCCGCCTGCCTCGAGGGCGGAACCCCGTTGATGGCCTGTTGGATCGAGGTGTACTGGCCGGTCCCGTCCGCGGCGACGACGGCATCCGGCGAAGGCAGGGCGTAAACCGACGCCAGCGTGCATAGGCCGGCGATCAGGAGATGGAGGAACTTGGCTGGTGAGTTCAAAACATGAGGCGGGTTGAAAGGGCGAATTCGCGATCGGCTCCCACACGCGCATTGCTGGCCAGCAAATCGCGGTTGAACGCGTTTCGTACAAAAAGGGTCACCGCCAGGATCCGTCCTTCCCTGCGCCAGGTGTAGCCCAGCTGGGCCGACGCAAGCGTATACCCCGGATAGGCCAGATAGGCGCGGGTGACCGTCTCGTACGTGGCGACGAATCGACTGAGCACCTGCAGCCCCAGCCCCGCGTTGAAGCCCGAGACGGGGGCGGACGGACGGTATAGCATCCGCAGGGTGCCGGTGAATGCCGGCATGCGCGCCAGCGGCCGCCCAACCTCCTCCGGCAATGACGGCGAGCGCGTGGTCACCGCCCTCACAAAAACCGTCTTCAGGCCCACGGTCAGCGAGGCCAGCGGCTGCCAGCGCACCTGCAGCCTCCCCCCGGTGAATCGCTCCTCCGCGGGACTGCCGTATTGGGGCTGGGTCTGAGCGGCATCCGCCACGGGATCGTCGTACAGAGGATTCCGGCGCGCGATGTTCCGGTTCATCAGCACGAACCCGGCCCCGTTTGCATCCCATTGATGGTTCGCCGAGCGCGCCTTCAGTCCGAACTCGTAGCCCATCGTCGTCTCGGCCGGCTCGATGCGCCCCGTGCGACCGTCGATCTTCACGGAGGGATCAAAGGCCGTGCTTGTGCTCGCGAACGCCAGCAGGCGCTCGTCGACGATCTGAACGTTGACCCCGGCAAAGTGGCTTATCTGCGATGGACTTCCGTTGTAACGGGGAAACGCCGCCCCAGGTTTCCGGTCGGTGATTGCCAGGTCCACGCCGTCGTAGCGCAGCCCCGAGGTGAACACCCAGCGCCCACCCCGGGCCGCCAGGCGGTCGCTGAGTTCCGCAGCCGTGTAGTCCGCCCGCTCGAAGCGGTCCGTCTTGATATCGCTGTAGACCGCCGGGCTGTAGTCGGGCCGAAAATAGTCGGGCGCGTAGGGATTGAACTGTCGCACGTCCAGCGGAAGCGCGTTGCGTTCGGCGCTCGTGAGCGCGCTCTCCTGGAGTCCGTAGTCGCCACGCGTGAAACTCAGCGAGGCCAGCAGCTTGTGCGGCACGCCCAGCACCTGCCCCCGAAGCGTGGACTCGAGATGCGCCGCCGTCGCCTCCTGCGGCTGCACGATGTGCCGCGGTTCGCGCGTCCCCTCGAACATCCCAGTGTCCAGCGACAGCACCGCGCTGGTGAAACGATCCTGGGTGATCCGCCGCCACCAGGTCTCCACGCCCGCCCTCAACGAGAGATTCGGCGTGGGCTGGCTGTCCACCATCAGCCCGATCGTGGAACTGCGGCGCTTGATTCCCGCATCGGGTCCGTTCGCGTTGAACAGCGCCAGCGGCAGGTACGGCCCCGCAATCTTTCCGCCACCCTCCGGCCTGTAGTCGGGGATGCCCGGGGCCGCCAGCGCCTTCACGTCCTGAAAATCGCCCGTGAGCATCGCACTCAGCCGGCGCCCCGCCCGCCATGTCAGCCCCGTGTTGAAAGATCGCACCGTCATGCGGGAATAATCCTGGGGCCCCGTGCGCTGGAACCAGTTCGTCGACACCCGCTGCCAGAGATGCTTCGGCACCACCGCGCCCGTCTCCTCGAACGATCCCTGCAGCCGCTCATGCGTCGAGGCCATCGCTCCGATGCGGATCAGGTCGCGCGACAGCGGGCGCGCTGTCATGTAGTTGCGAATACCTCCTGGCGCCGCCCGCCCCATCACGGGCACCAGCGGCCCCTGGATCACGATCGTGCGCGCCGTGTTCAGCGTCTCGGGCATGCCCAGCTCCACGAATCCGTTGCGCAGCGCCGGCGTGGGAAATCCGCGCAGCCTCGCCTGCTCCTCGCCCATCGCACGCTCGACCGGAGTCGCCCCGCTCGCGATCGACAGCGCATCGTCGGTGTCGGCGTCGAGTTCGTCGTCAAGTTCGGGATCGAGCGACTGCGTGAGCTGGTTGGCAAAGGGCGAATCCTGCATCTCCTCGTCGGCCGACCCCATGCCCGTCTCGTCGTACGAATCGTCGCCATCCGACTGCGCGGAGACCTGGAACCGATCCATCGCGACCGCCGGCGCCTCCACCGGGCCGGAACCTGCGGCCGTCTGTCCCCAGGCCCGCCGCGGGCCCGCAAACCCGCCCAGTGCCAGCAAAATCAGGACGGCGCCCACCCGGCCCGCCGCCGGCGCAACGGCCCTCACCCCACTCCCGCGGAGTCGGTCTTGGTCAGTCATGGTCACATCACTTCTTCACGCCCGACCCCTGCCACTTCGCAGCCCAGCGCGGATAATCATGCCCCAGCAGGTTCGCCGGTGCCTCGGAATACCAGCGATAGCCGGCCCGCCGCTCGGGCTCGACCTCCGCCAGCGAATAGTGGATGCGCGTGTCCCGCCCGCCAAAGATGGGACGGTTCGTGTCGATCTCGTAAAATCGCGCCCAGACCGGCGGGGCGGACGGATCGGCCACCACACGTTTGTCAAAGCCATGCGGCAGGTCCGGCGCAGCAATGCTCTCAACCCGGATGCCCGTGAGCTTCGACCGCTCAAACCAGGCGACGGCCGCGTTCACACTCGCGATGACTTCCGGCGAAGGATGCCGCACGCCCATCAGAAAACGCACAATCCCCACGCTCTCGTAGCCCGAAAGCGATTCGTGTTCGTACGCCCGGGCCGGCACCGGCTCGAAGGTCTTCTCGTCATGCTGCGCGCACCACACCGTCTTCACTCCATGCACCTCGATCTGGCAGCGCAGGATGCACGCGATGCCCCTGTCGACCGCCTTCGCCGCCCTCGCCCGGAGTTGCTGGGACGCCCATTGGAACGGGGGATTCCCGCGTTCAACATCGCGCAGCAGGTTCAACACCCCGACCATCGCGTCGTCGTTGAACGTGATGTGGGTGTAATAGCCCGGGATGAGCGGATAGAACTGCGGCCAGCCTCCGTTGGCATACTGGGCCTCGAAGAGGTAGTGAAGCCCCCTGAGCACGGCATCGCGATAACGCGGCTCGGGCCGCGCCGCGTCGACGGTCGCCAGAAACCGGATCTCGGTGTACGTGGCGCTGTTGTCGATCGTCGACGCCGACACGTCCTCGCGGTCGAACGCGTGAGGTCCCGGAGGCCGGGTCATGTCGTGATTCTTGGGCCAGCCGCCCGACGCCCGCTGATACAACAGCACGTCGTCGGCGATCCGACGCGCCTCCGGCGTGCCATACCACTCCGGCTGCTGCTGCAGGACGGCGTCCCACCGGACCGCCGCGCCCGCGGGAATCGCGAGCGCAAGGCCGAAGGCCGCCAGGCTCAGCAGGGAGCTTCTCATGCCGGATGAAATCAGAGTTTCACGGGCTCAAACCTCGGCGCGAACAGTTGCATCACCACCCACGCCACGACGTACGCCGAGCCGCAGATCACAAACAGGATGCTGTACGCCACCTCGATGTGGTTGATCGACGCGTAATGCGAGAGCAGTTCGCCGGCGAGCCATGCGATCAGAATCCCGCCCACCGCGCCCGCCATGCCGCCAAGGCCGGTGACCGATGCCACCGCCCGCTTGGGGAACATGTCCGAGGCCGTCGCGAAGATGTTCGCGGACCAGGCCTGGTGCGCCGCGCAGGCGATGCTGATCGCCGCAACGGCCAGCCACGTATTGATTTGTCCGAGACGCGAGGCGCCCAATACGCAAAGGGGCAGCAACGCGCAGATGAACATCGAGAGCTTCCTCGCCTTGTTCACGGTCATGCCCCGGTTCACAAACCATTTCGGCAGCCAGCCCCCGTAGATTGAACCTACGGTCGACACCATGTACACGACGGCCACCGCGATCTCCCAGCTGATCACCCCGGGAATTGCCGAACGGGGACCCGCGTACTGCGGGTGCGCCACCATGTACGTATGCACCTTTTGCGCATTCTCCCCCGAAAGATAGGCCGGCAGCCAGAAAAGGAAAAACCACCAGATCGGGTCCGTGATGAACTTGCCGAAAACAAACGCCCACGACTGCTTCACCGTGACGAGCTTGCGCCAAGTCACCCGCGGTTCCTTCGCCTCCGCCTCCAACGTCGGCTCGTCGCGGTCGCTGTGAATGTAGTCGTACTCCGCCTTGCCCAGATGCCCGCTCTCAAGGCGCTCCGCAGGACTCCCGTACATCCGCAGCCAGAACGCGATCCAGGTCAGCCCGATCACCCCGGTAATGACAAACGCCCACTCCCAGCCCCAGGCCCTCGCCACAAACGGCACGAACAGCGGCGCCACGATGGCTCCCACGTTCGCACCCGAATTGTAGAGGCCCGTCGCATACGCCCGCTCCTTCTTGGGAAACCACTCCGCGATCGCCTTGTTCGCCGCCGGAAAGTTGCCCGCCTCGGAAAGTCCCAGCGCCCCGCGCCAAAAACCAAAGCTGAAGGTCGAGGTGGCAAACGCATGGCCGATCGACGCCACGCTCCAACCGATCAACGACGTCGCATACCCGCGCCTGGTGCCAATCCGGTCAATCAAGTGACCCGCCAGCAGCATGCCGATCGCATACGTCACCTGAAAACAGATCACGACCATCGAGTAGTTCAGCTCCTGTCCTCCCTTGTCTGGACCAAAGATGCCGTGCGCAGAAAGGGTGTCCTTCAGCAGGCCGAGGACGTTGCGGTCGAGATAATTGGTTGTCGTCGCAAAGAAGACCAGGGCACAGATCGTCCATCGATAGCGGCCTACCTGTTCATTGAGCCGATTGAGCTTGTTCATAGGGGAATAATCCGAGGGGGACTGAGGATTTCAGGGTTTCCGCACCGGGGTCTCGGGCGGACGCGAGTTGAGGCTGCGCATCTTCTTCTCGGGGACGATCGTCACATGGTCCAGCACGATACGTCCCGCATGCGAGATCACCTCGGCCGTCTCGACGCCCCTGAACGTGCAGTCGTCAAACCGGATGTCGTCGATCGTCGCCGCGGGGAATCCCGCGATCCACATGACCCTCGGGCTGTGTTCGCTCATGATGTGATCGAGCCGCACATGCCGGACGATGGGAGGAAAATGGCCCCGCGCCCCCTCTTCATAGAGGAAATCCACGGTCAGGATGGCCTCGGCCACCCGCCCCACCCGGACATTGCGCATGAAGATGTTCTCGATGACGCCGCCCCGCTGGGCGTTGGATTTGATGCGCAGGGCACGGTCGAGGTGGGGGCTGTCCATCGAGCAGTTCTCCGCAAACACGTTGCGGCAGCCGCCCGATACCTCGCTCCCGATGACGACGCCGCCATGGCCGTCCTGCATCGTGCAGTCTCGCACCACGATGTTCTCAGCCGGGATGTTCACCCGCCGGCCGTCGTTGTTTCTGCCCGACTTGATCGCGATGCAGTCGTCTCCCGTGTCGAAAACGCAGTGGTCGATGAGCACGTCGCGCGAGCTCTCGGGATCGCAGCCGTCGTTGTTCGGTCCGTGGGAATGGATCTTCACGCCACGCACCGTGACGTTCTCGGAGAGCACGGGATGGAGCTCCCACATCGGCGATCTCACGATCGTCACACCTTCGATCAGGACATTCCGGCACCTGTAGGTTTGGAAGAAATTGGGACGCAGGTAGTGTCCCAGGCCAAACACGCGTTGGGCCACCGGCACTCCCGCCTCGCCCATCTCGTTGAGCTTGTCGCGATCCGCCCGATGCGTTTTCCACGCCCACCAGTTCTCGTTGGACGCCTGGCCGTCGAGGGTCCCCTCGCCGGTCACCGCGATGTCCTTCTGGCCATAGGCATAAATCAGTGCCGAGTAATTCATGCATTCGACGCCCTCCCAACGCGTGTAAACCGTCGGATACGCCGCCGGGTCGGTTGAAAACCGAAGTGTGGCGCCCTTGGAGATGTGCAGGTTCACGTGGCTCTCCAGTCGCACCGCGCCCGTGAGCCAGTCTCCTGCCGGCACCACCACGCGCCCGCCGCCCGCGGCCGAACACGCGGCGATCGCAGCGTGGATCGCAGACGTCGCATCCTCGCCGGGCTTCGCCCCGTAGGCCGTGATCGGAAAGTCGCGGTCCGGGAAAACCGGCGCATGGATCTTCTTGAGGATGCCGGGCAGCGCACTCCAACCGACCGAAGCCTCCGCCCGCGATCCGCCCGCGAGCAGCTTCTGGACTTCGATGCCCGCCATGATGAACGGCCCGGTCCCCTTGGGATCGTTCGCCACGACGGGCTCTCCGATGTAATAACCAAAGGAACCATCCCGAACAACACCGGCCGAATTGCGGAATCCCAGCCCGGCGCTCTGGCAGATCTGCTCCAGGCTGATCCGCCCGTCCGGTTCCGTTTTCACCAGCGTGCGCACGAGGCCCGCGTATCCTTTGAGGATCGCCGGCAGGTATTGCTCCCGCGGGAGATACCCCTCGTTGACCGCCTTCGCGAGCGCGTACACGAACATGGAGGATGCCGACGCCTCCAGGTAATTGCCCTTTCGGCCTCCCTCGTTGGTGACCTGCCACCAAAGTCCGGTCTTCGGATCCTGCCAGCGCACCACGCCATCCGCGACGCGCGTGAGCACCTCGGTGAGCGGTGCGATCTTCGGATGTCCCGCCGGAAACCAGCGCAGCGAATCCACGATCGCCATCGCATACCAGCCGATAGACCGGCTCCAGAAATTCGGCGAATGTCCCGTCCCCGGGTCCGCCCATGCCTGCGAATGGGACTCGTCCCACGCGTGCCAATACAAGCCCGTCGAGGGATCGTACAGGTGCCGGTCGGCGATCAGGATCTGGTTGGCGACGTCGTCGAACAGGGCCGGTTCATGATACTGCGCCGCGTACCGCGCCATGAAGGGCGAGGCCATGTAGACGCCATCCAGCCACATCTGATGCGGATAACGCTCCTTGTGCCAGTAGCCCCCCTCCTTCGTGCGCGGCTGCACGGCCAGCTCCGCGCGAAGCCGCTCCGCGGCAAGCCCGTAGCGCTTTTCGTGCGAGTACTCCGCCAGCAGCAACACCACCTTGCCGGGGTTGATCGAGTCAAGGGCATGGGCCGACGGCTTGAAGCCGATGATGCTCCCATCCTGCCGCACAAACGAGCCAACCGCCCGGCCGGCAAATTCCCGGTAAGAGTCGTTACCCGTGGCCGCTCCCAACCGCCAAAGGCCGAGCGCAAGCACCGCCGGCGAATAGTCCCAGCGCGCATGGTCGTGTCCCGCCTCAAGCGTGGCCCCCAAGCGCGCCATCTCCGAATCCGCCATGCGCTCCGACCACACCAGCGGCGTCGCCCCGTCGAATGTCTTCACAGGCGTCTCCGCGTGAGCGGCAGCGCTCCAGGCAAGCAATCCAATCAAAGG